>CAZKXC010000105.1:0-1531 GCA_964556645.1 uncultured Halobellus sp. | reverse complement strand
GGCGTCAGGGCGTCGTGCCGTCCGGGCTGGTCCGGCGTGACGGCGGGACTCAGCCGCCGTCGGTCCGGCCGTCGACGGCTCGTGCGGCGTCTAACACCTCGTCGTGGAGGACGCCGTTGGAGGCGACGAGCCCGACCGAGTCGTGGCGCCAGCGGTCGCCCGCCAGGTCGGTCACCCGGCCGCCGGCCCGTCGGATCATGAACACGCCGGCGACGGAGTCCCAGGGGTTCGCCCGGTGGTTCGAGAACGTCCCCTCCAGCCCGCCCGCGGCGACCGTCGGGAGAACGACCTGTGCCGCCCCGAGCCGCCGCATGTCGCCGAAGCGGGTCACGATCGCCTCACAGGCGGCCGCGTACTCGTCGCGGGCGTCGTGGTCCCACCACAACGTGGGGTCGACCGTCGCCCGCCGCGGCGCCGCCGTCTCGGAGACCGAAAGCGGGGTGTCGTTGCGGTACGCCCCGTCGGCGTCGGCGACGTAGACGTCGCCGAGCGCGGGACACGCCGTCGCCGCCGCCACCGGCTCGCCGTCGACGACGGCCGCCACCGCAGTCCCCCAGATTCGCAGCCCGCGCACGTAGTTGTGCGTCCCGTCGATCGGGTCGACGACCCACGCGGCGCCGTCCGCCGGCACGCGCTTGCGGGCGTCTTCCTCCTCGCCGACGACCGCGTCGTCCGGAAACGACTCGCGGATCGTCGCGACTGCGGTTCGCTGGGCGGCCCGGTCGGCTTCGGTCACGAGGTCGTCTTCGCCTTTCGTCTCCACGGTGATGTCGGTCCGAAAGGCGTCGGCTGCGACGCGAGCGCCCGCCCGCGCGGCCCGCTCGGCGAGAACGGCGCGCTCGTCGGTGACGGTCATGGCTCGGAGTGCGGCCCTCACACGCGTATACGCGTCGATCCGGCGCGGGCCGTTCGCCGTCGAGGTATTAACTCGGTTTCGGATTCGAGTACATTTAAGAGGGAGAAGGGGGTATACGCGTTCATGCAGCCGCAAGAAGCGGTCCGCCAGCTGGAGAACGCGATAGACGCCTCGCTCGACGAAGCGGGATGCCGCACCGCCGCCGGCTACCGACCCACCTTCGAGCGCGTCGCCGAACGCGCCGACGGAACCGCGGTGTACGCGGTGGCGGGCGCGCTCACCGAAGCGGTCGTCGAAGGCGAGTGTCCGACGCCCGCCGAGGCGAACGAGACCGCGAACCGAGTGCTCGCCGACCGAGCGTACACCGACGGCGGCGAGTGACAGACCCTCGGGCGTCGGGTTCCTCCCGCGGCTAAAGCCGTTGGGTTCCTCCTTATTTTCGTGTGAACGCCAGGGAGGTGCGGTCTCGCGTCGGGCGTTCGGGCCGCGAGGGTCCGCGCCGCCGACCGGTCGGCGCGACCCCGGCGACGGGAGCTCACCGCGGGGCGCGTCGGACCAGGAACAGCGTTCCGAGGACGATCGCGATCAGCGCCGCGAGGCCGGCGAGGTCCGCGAGCTCGAAGTTCGACCGCTCGGTCGTCGGAGCGTCGTCGGAGGCCTCCTCGCGCTCGTCGG
>CAZKXC010000104.1:4680-7548 GCA_964556645.1 uncultured Halobellus sp. | reverse complement strand
GGACTCAAAGGGGCAATCGCGAGGGCGATCCCCGCCGCAGCAAGCACCGCACGGAGCGAGCGAAACGAGCGACTGAGGAGCACAGCAAGGCGCGGGAGCCCTCGCGATTGGGGCTTTGGCGGTGGTGTCCGTAGTCATACGCTCTCCCTGGTACAGCCGAGTGGTCCGGGCTTTGGCGCCGTCCGCCGCGGTCACTCGGAGTCCCGAAGCTGGAGGTAGATGACGACCACCAGAAGCATCACGTCGAAGCCCGCAACCACCGCCAGCGGGGTCCCGAACCCCCACTGCCAGGCCCACTCGCTCCCGCGCGATCTCGCGTCCCTGTACAGCCACCGTCCGAGGGTACCCCAGAGAACCACCAGCGCGACGAGTACCCAGAGTTCGTCACGGGCCACGACGACGCCCGGACGGATCTCGTAGGTCGTCACCTGCGCGATGGAGGGCGAATCGAGCATTCGGTCCGATACGTGTGTATGTGTGTTGATATCTATGTCGTTCCGACCGTGGAGAACACCGCCAAAGCCCCACCCGGAACCGCACCGTCCGCATCTCACGTCTCCCCAGCCTCGCGGTCGGATTCGCGCCCTCCGGGCGCTCACCGCCGCAGGGCGAGAGCTTCGTTCTCGCTTGAAGCCAGCGGCAGAGCCGTCGGCGTCGCCGCATCGAGAGGGATCGATTCTCGGCTGACACCGAACCCGACCTCACATCGCGCCCGCCAACAACACCGCGTAGATCCCGGCGTTGTACGCGCCGTGTGCCAGCCCGGGGACGGCCACGTTGTCGGTTCGCTCGTAGAGCAGCCCGAGCACGCAGCCGAGCACGACGACGATGACGACGTACACCCACTGCTCGGCGAGCGATCCACGGATCCCCGAGAGGTGAACGACGCCGAACAACGCGCTCGCGAGCAGGATCGCCGGGGCGGCGCCGAACGCCCGGCGGAGCCCTCCCTGGACCACGCCGCGGAACAACACCTCCTCGACCGGGCCGACGACGAGCAACGAGACGGCGATCATCGCGAGGTAGTAGGTGACCGGGTCGCCGCCGGGGACGACGGCCTGGTTCTCGCCGGGCGAGAGCCCGACCTGTTGGAGCGCGAACAACGAGCCGTACTGAAGCGCCAGCAGGCCGACGCCGGCGGCGACGACGACGCCGAGCTCGCGGCGGGTCGGCCGGGAGATCCGGAGGAGGTCCCGCTGGTCGGTGAACGCGAGGTAGCCGAGCGCGGCCGCGAGGAAGCCGGCGAACTGCGTGACCGTTCGCAGGAGCCGCCAGCCGGTTCCGCCCTCGGCGACGAGACCGGCGCGGACGCCGAGAGCCGCGGTCGACGGGGTGACCGCGCTCGCGACGACGAGCGCAAAGACGACCGCGAAGACCGCGCTCGCGAGGCGAACGAGGCGGTCGACCGGCACGGAGAGATCGTCGGTCATCGGCGGACGTAGGGAGCGCGGCGTGTTATGGGCTCCGGAAGAGGCGGGAGAGCGCGCGGCCGGGCGCCGGTCTCGGGTGGTTGCGTGCTACTCGCCGATCCGGAACTCGCGTTTGTCGGCGACCGCCGCCGCCTCGGGGAAGTCGCCGCCGCCGAGCAGCCCGCGCGCCGCCTTCTTTCCCCACTCGACGGCCGGCTGGGTGAACGTCGGCACGTTCGCGAGCTCGCCGTACAACACGCAGGCGGCCTCCATCCCGTACAACAGCTCGCCCAGCGCGTGCTCGTCCACCCGGTCGATCTCGATCCGGACGTTGGGGACGCCGGCGGCGGCGAGGCTCGCCTCCGTCGCCGCGAACTCCGCGTCGAGCAGGTCGCCGAGCGAGGAGCCGCCGAGGTACGTTAGGCCGTCGAGGTCGGTCTCGGGAATCGGCGAGGCGGCGCGCTCGGTCGGGCGAACGAGCGTGACCAGCTTGTCCGCCGGGCCCGCGCGGTACAGCTGGAGCTGGGAGTGCTGATCCGTCGCGCCGAGCGCGCGCGCCGGCGTCTGTCCGAGCCCGTCCTTGCCGAGGCTCTCGGCCCACAGCTGGGCGAACCACTCCGCGAACGTCTCCAACGATTCGGCGTACGGCATGAACGCGTTCGTGAGCGCGCCGCGTTCCGCGAGCGCGTACGTCGTCGCGCCGTAGGCGTACGCCGCCGACTCGAAGACCGACCCCGAGAGCGCCTCCATCCCGTCTCGTCCGCCCGCGAGCACCGCCTCGATGTCGTGTCCCCGGAGCGCGGCGACCGCGAGTCCCACGGTAGAAAGCACGGAGAACCGCCCCGGAACTCCCGTCGGAACGTCGAGTGCGGGCAGGTCGTGGGTCGCCGCGAGCCGCCGGAGGTTCCCGTCCGCGCCGGTGATCACGAGCGTGCGCTGTGTCCAGTCGACGCCCGCCGCGTCCATCGCCTCGCGGACGACGAGGAAGTTCGCGAGCGTCTCCGCGGTGGTGCCCGACCGCGAGACCACGGTGACGACGACGTCGTCGAGCGGAAGCTCAGCGAGGAGCGTCCGAACCGCGTCGGGGTCGACGTTGTCGAGCGTGTAGGCGTCCACGTCGCTTTCGAGCGCGTCCGCGATCGTCGCCGCTCCGAGCGCGCTTCCGCCGATTCCGACCGTGAGAACCGCGGCCGGATCGGCGAACGGCTCGACCGCGGCGCGGATCGCGTCCGGGTCGGCCGTCTCGGGCAGGGTCAACGAGGCGTAGCCGAACTCGTCGGCGTCCATTCCGTCGGCGATCCGGTCGTGGGCGGCCGCGACCCGGTCGTCGAGCCGATCGAGCGTCTCCTCTGTGAGCCCCGGCTGGGTGCCGAGGACGTTGCCGATGTCGACTTCCATACCGTGAACAGATCCCAACGGTCCATAAGAGTGGGCTGTGGCAGTCCGGGTTGGCTCGCCG
>CAZKXC010000104.1:2807-4580 GCA_964556645.1 uncultured Halobellus sp. | reverse complement strand
GGTCTGTCGGTGCTCCGCGGTCTGCCGGTGCTCCGCGGTCCGTCGGTCGAGAGGTCGGTGTCGGCGATCGCCCGGCCGAGGCGTCCGGCCCGGCTCAGTCCGCCGGGATGACCGACTCGTCCTCGCCGAGCGCGGGCCGGCCGAACCACTGGTCGAACGAGAACGGTCCGGATCCGAGCGTGAAGACGGCCGACGCCATGCCGAACAACGCGACGTGAGCCAGAACGGGGTCGTCGGGCAGCCCGAACAGGGTCGTGGTGAAAAGCACGAACGAGACGGCGGCCGCTCCCCGGGTGAAGAAGCCGGCGACGAGCGCCAGCCCCACGGCGATCTCCGTCACGCCGGCGCCGACGACCCAGAGGCCGGGGTCGACCGGAACGACCGACGTCAGGTCGTACTTTTCGACGACGAGCAGCGCGCTGGCCGGGTCGGCGAGCTTCTGGATCAGCCCGAGATACACGAACGTGACCCCCATCCCGACGCGCAAGATGAGCGGAACGTAGCGGCGGGCGGGCGCCATCGTCTCGTCGAGAAACGCCTTCAGGTGGTGAACGGGGTCGACCCGTCCGTAGTACGTTTCCGGCGTGCTCGCGACCTCGAGCAGCATGTCGTCGGCGCTCGGACGGCCGCCGCCGAGAACGATGAGCGCGAGAAACACCGGCACGTACTCCATCGCGATGACGACGCCCGGGTCGACGGCCGTCAGCACCCACGCGAACGTGAGCAATCCCGTCGCCGAGACGATCCGCGTCGCGATGCCGAAGAGCACGCAGAACCCGATCCCGATGAACAACACGCGGAGAACCGGGTTCGCGGCGGTGTCGAACGTCAGCGTCGGGGCGAACAGGTAGCCCTGGAAGCCGGCTCCGACCAGCGGCAGGCCGATCGAGAGCCGGAGCATCCACGGGATGAGGTCGCCGTAGCCGGCGAGCTTCTCGCGGAGGACGACGATGTCGAGGATCGTCGGCCGCACCCACAGGTACGCCGCCGCTCCGGCGACGACGGCGACGCCGGAGCCGGCGAACAACGCCGCGTTGAACGGGTCGGACAACACCTCGGTCAGAAACGCCACGGCGTTCGTCGGGTCGCCCGGGTCCTCGGTGACGTAGTCGACGTGCGCCGCCGCCGGGCGGGCGGCGACGGCCGCGAGGACCGCGAGGAGGACGGTCGTGACGGATCGGCTTGACATGGAGCCGTGTAGGTACCCGGGGTATCTAACGGTGTCCGTCGGAGGGCGTCTCGCGGCCGCCGAGCGGGCGTTACTCGTCGGCGTTCTCCGCCACCACGTCTCGGTAGACGCGGCCGAACGCGTTGCGCCGGAGAGTGCTCGCGGCCGCCTCTGGCTTGTTCTGGAACGCCGCCGCGACGACGGTCTCGGCGAACGGAACGGGGTGCCACGCGACGCGGTCGACGTGTTCGGAGCCGAGTCTGATCACGTCGTCGGCGGTGAACTCGCTCGCGTCGAGCCAGTCGTCAAACTCGGCGCGGTCGGCGAGGTGGACGGCGAGCAGTTCCGCGAAGGCGGCGTCGCGGGCGGTTTCGACCACCGCCGGCGTGACGCGCTCGTCGTACTCGTCGGCGTCGAAGTTCATCGCCTTCGCCGTCTCGCGGACCACGACCTGTGCCGCCGGGCCCACGTCTTCGTAGTAGTCGGTCGCCTCCGCGGACGTCGTCGGCGCGAATACGCCCCGTGTCTCCATGGAGACCGTTGGTGGCCGAGACTCAAGATCGTTCGGTTAGGGTGAGGTATCGGAGCCGGTGTCTGGGGTGTCG
>CAZKXC010000104.1:0-2707 GCA_964556645.1 uncultured Halobellus sp. | reverse complement strand
AGACTCAAGATCGTTCGGTTAGGGTGAGGTATCGGAGCCGGTGTCTGGGGTGTCGTCGGTGTCGGCGGACTCGGTGGCGTCGTCGGTGTCGGCGGCGTCGTCAGCGGCGGCAGTGTCACCCTCTGTCGCGTCCTCGTACATCTGCCGCGTCAGTTCGCGCGCCTCTCGGAGCGCGGCCGCCGTCTCGGGGTCCGCGTCGTCCGGCGTCAACGGATCGGCGTCGCCGCCGGCGCCGGTACCGCCGTCGACGCCGGTGCCGTGTCGGTGGTCGTGGCCGCCGATATCGGGGTCGACGGCCGGACGGCCGCGGTCGGTCGTGTCCTCGAACACCTCGTCGTACTCGGCGGGAGGGGCGTGCTCGACGACCGCCTCGGCGAGCCCGGCGGGGTCGGCCGTCTCCCACGCCGGGGCGTGCTCGTCGAGCCACGCTCGGTGGTCGTCGCCGTGAAGCATCGCCGTGAACGCGAGGTGGTGAGCGAGGTGTTCGCCGTCGCGCTGTGGCGTCGCGCACACCGGACACGCGTATCCCATCGTGACGGAGGATACGAACGTGAACGGTAAATCGGCGTCGGAACCGGGGAGGCGGTCCGCGGCGGCGGTCGGATCCGTCTGGATCGTGGCGAACCGGATGTCACGGGAGGCGACGACGCCGCTATAACAGCAACTTTATCACTCGCACGGGGCGAAAATTCGGACAAGACTACTCCGTTAGGAGGAACCACAGTGACCCAAGCCAACACACAACCGGAGGTGAACATCGGTCTCGTCGGTCACGTCGACCACGGGAAGACGACGCTCGTCCAGGCGTTGTCCGGCTCGTGGACCGACCAGCACAGCGAGGAGATGAAACGCGGGATCTCGATCCGGCTCGGGTACGCGGACGCGACGTTCAGACGGTGTCCAGGCGTCGACGCCCCCGAGTGTTACACGACGGACGAGACGTGTCCCGACGGCGCCGAGAGCGAGCCGTTGCGGACCGTCTCGTTCGTCGACGCGCCCGGCCACGAGACGCTGATGGCGACGATGCTTTCGGGCGCGTCGATCATGGACGGGGCGGTCCTCGTCGTGAGCGCGACCGAGAACGTGCCACAGGCACAGACCGAAGAACACCTGATGGCGCTCGACCTCATCGGGATCGAGAACATCGTGATCGCCCAGAACAAGGTCGACCTCGTCAGCCGCGACCGCGCCGTCGACAACCACGCCCAGATCCGGGAGTTCATCGAGGGAACGGTGGCCGAGGGCGCGCCGATCGTTCCCGTCTCGGCGGGACAGGAGGTGAACCTCGACCTGTTGATCGAGGCGATCGAGGCGGAGATCCCGACGCCGGAGCGCGACCCCACCGAGGACGCCCGAATGTTCGCGGCGCGGTCGTTCGACATCAACCGTCCCGGCGCGACCGCCGACGAGCTCAAGGGCGGCGTCGTCGGCGGCTCGCTGGTTCAAGGGGAGCTGTCGGTGGGGGACGGTCTCGAGATCCGTCCCGGCCGCGAGGTCGAGGAGGGCGGCCAGACCGAGTGGCGGTCGCTGGAGACGTCGATCCGGTCGCTCCAGGCGGGCAACGAGAACGTCGAGACGGCCGAGCCGGGCGGGCTCCTCGGCGTCGGGACGGGACTCGACCCCAGCCTGACGAAGGGCGACGCGCTCGCGGGACAGGTCGCCGGCGAGCCGGGGACGCTCCCGCCGACGCGCCACGAGTTCGAGATGGATGTCGACCTCCTCGACCGGGTCGTCGGCAAGGAGAACGACGAGAGCGGCGACAGCGACATCGAGGAGATCTCGACCGGGGAGCCGCTGATGT
The DNA here is from genome assembly GCA_964556645.1 of uncultured Halobellus sp. Lineage (GTDB taxonomy): Archaea > Halobacteriota > Halobacteria > Halobacteriales > Haloferacaceae > Halorubrum. The sequence continues at coordinate 906 of CAZKXC010000104.1, read as the reverse complement.
TGACCGTCGGCACCGCCACCACGGTCGGGGCCGTGACCAGCGCGCGCGACGGCGAGTGTGAGGTCAGGCTCAAACGGCCGGTGTGTGCGGAGACGGGCGCGCAGATCGCGATCAACCGCCGGGTCGGCGCGCGGTGGCGGCTCATCGGCGTCGGGACGTTGTCGTAGCGTGTCCGACGACGGCGACACGGACGGGCCGGCCGGAGCGCCCGTCGTTGCGCTCGATGCGAGCGCGCTGATGGCCCCGGTCGAGGCGAACGTTCGGCTGTTCGAGGAGCTCGACCGGGTTCTGGGCGCCTACGAGGCGGTCGTCCCGTCGGCGGTGCTCGCGGAGCTCGACGGGATCGAGTCCGGAGCGGGGGAGGCGGCGACCGCGGCGAGCGTTGGGGCGGACCTCGCGGCCCGGGCGGAGACGGTCGAGACCGACGAGGCGTACGCGGACGACGCGCTCGTCGAGTTGGCCCGGACGGCGCGCGTCGACTACGTCGTCACGGCCGACCGTCCCCTGGTGGAGCGGGTGCTGGACGCGGAGACACCGGTACTCTGTTTACGGGGGCCGAACACACTAACGGTAACGGACCCATAACGAGCCCGGACGGGACGGCTCGTGGGCGGCGCGGAGGAACCGACGGCGACGAACGACGGACGCGATCACACACAACACACGCACATGTACAAACGAGTTCGACTCAAGGACACGGTCGAGGTCCCGCCGAAGCACCTGGCGGACGTCACCGACGAGCGGGTGAAAGCCCTGTTACAGGACAAACTGGAAGGACGAATGGACGAAGACGTCGGCAGCGTCGTGAGCGTCATCGAGGTCCACGACATCGGCGAGGGGGCGGTCCTCCACAACCGCCCCGGCGTCTACTACGAGGCCGAGTTCGACGCGCTCACCTTCGACCCC
>CAZKXC010000103.1:1811-7567 GCA_964556645.1 uncultured Halobellus sp. | reverse complement strand
GCCACCTTCCAGGACCTCCACGCGATCTCGGACTCGTTCGACATCTGCAAGTTCAACGCGTTCGCCGAGGGGATAGAAGAGTACGTTCTCCAGTACAACGGGATGACCGGCCGAGACGTGACCGAAGACGAGCTGTTCGAGGCCGGCGAGCGGATCTACACGCTCGAACGCTACTACAACAACCTCGCGGGCTTCGACGGGGAAGACGACACGCTCCCCGGTCGGTTCGTGAAGGGTCACCCCGACGCCATGCCCGGCCACGGCGGCAGCGAGGGCGAACTCGCCGAACTCGACCTGATGAAAGACGAGTACTACGCACACCGCGGCTGGGTCGACGGCGTCGTTCCCGACGAGAAGCTCGCCGAACTCGACATCGAGGTCGGCCCCGGCACCGGCGTCTCGGCCGGCGACTCGGCGGCGCCCGCAGACGACTGAGCCGTCTCCCGCCACCCGTGTTCAGTTTTTTGACGGCGCGCGCCGATAGCCGTCGGTATGGCTCACGATCCGCTTTCTCCGCGCGAGGCCCTCCGAGCGCGAACCGGCGCGGCGCTCGCCGTCGTCGGCTCACTCGTGTTCGTCTACTCGATCGTCGTTCTCGCACAGTTCCTTTTCGGGGTCATCGTCGGCATCGGGCTCACTCTCGGGGCGTACCTCACCTACCGGACTCTCGCCGTGTTCGACTCGATCGCCGACGCGGCCCAGCGGCTCGTCGCGGTCCGCGAGCGCGAGGCCGACCACGACGCGGCGGGCGAGCGGGGCTCGCCGCGAGACCCTTCCGGCGACCGGCTCGGAGAGCGCAGAGAGTGACGTCGGACCGACCGACCCGGCGACTACGGGGCGTGTCGGCCACGCCCGGCTCACGCGAAGACGACGAACCGGAACAGCCAGAGCACGCCCATGCCGACGCCGATCGTCGCGAACACGTTCTCCGTTCGCCAGGCGACGACGGCGGCGACGACGCCGGCGATCAGCCGCTCGTCGGCCAGCGTCGCGGCGACGGAGGGGCGCACCGTCAACAGGTCGGGGAGCACGAGCGCCGCGAGCACCGCGGGCGGCACGTACCGCAGCGGGCGCCGGAGCCGTTCCGGGACCTCCTCGATCCGCCCGAAGAGGTGGATGAACGACACTCGAAACCCGTACGTCGCGAGCCCGATGACGACGATCGCGACCCAGACGCGAGCCGCGCCGTCGAGGGCGATCCAGCCGCCGGTCATCGGCCGACCGCCTCCGCCAGCAGACCGACCGCGACGCCCGAGACCGCCCCCGCGAGCAGCCCTAGGTTGAGCGGGAGTCCGGCCGCCACGACGGCGACCGTCCCGCCGGCGGCGCCGGCCGCGGTCGTCGGCCGGTCTTTCATCGCGGGGACGAGCAGCGCCAGAAACACGAGCGGCACCGCGAACGTGAGCCCCCACCGCTCGGGAACGCCGGCGCCGACGACGACGCCGACGACCGTGCCGATCTGCCAGACGACCCACAACGACGCCGCCGCGCCGAGGTAGTAGCGCCACCGGCTCCGCTCGTCGTTCTCGGCGAACTCGGCGACCGAGAGCGCGTACGCCTGGTCGGTGAGCAGGTACGCGAGCGCCGCCCGCGTCCGGGCGGCATACCGGGCGAAGTGCGGCGCGATCGACGCCGAGTACATCACCATCCGCAGGTTGATCACGACCGCGGTGCCGACCACGACGGCGAGAGGAGCGTTCGCGCTGAGCAGGTCGAGAGCGGCCAGCTGAGAGGCGCCCGCGAAGACGATCACGGACAACGCGACCGCCTCGGTCAGCGTGAGACCGGCGTTGACGGCCGCGATCCCGGCGACGAGCGCGAACGGGATCACCCCGAGCATGAGCGGGAGCACGTCGCGCACGCCGGCCCACAGATCCCCGCCGGCGACGCCTCCGTCCGCCCGGCTCATTCGCGGGGGTACGCCGGCTCGTCGTGTTTGGCGGCGAGGTAGTCGGCGTGTTCGAGTTTCGTCGTGGCCTTTCGGATCGTTCCCAAAAGCGAGTGGACCTCGCGCTCGGTCGGGTGTGCCCGCCCCAGCAGCCGGCGCATCAACAACGCGTTCTTCTCGCGGCGGTGGGTTCGCTGGCCCGTCGCCTCGAGAAAGGAGCCGAAGTACTCGTGGAACCGCTCGACGTCGGCCTCCGGCGCGCGGGTGACCGCCGTCTCGGGAAGCTGCGTCTCCTCGACGGTGAGATCGCGAAGCTCGTACAACACGACCGTCGCCGCCTGCCCCAGGTTGAGCACGGGGTAGTCGGCGGCGGCGGGGATCGAACACACCTCGTCGAGCCGCGACAGCTCGTCGTTGTTCAGCCCGCGACCCTCGCGGCCGAAGACGATCGCGGTCGGGGCGTCGACCGTCTCCAGCGACTCCCGAAGCTCGACGGGCGTCTTGAACGGGAACCGCTCGTGGCTCCGGTCGTCCTCGCCGGTGATCGCCGTGGTGCCGACGGTGTGGTAGTTCGCGGTCACCTCCTCGAGGGTCACCTCGTCGGCGTTCGGTAGCACGTCCTCGCGGGCGTGGCCGGCGAAGCCGTACGCCTCGCCGTCCTCGGCCAGCTCCGGCGGGTCGACCAGCTTGAGGTCGTCGAGCCCGAAGTTCTTCATCGCCCGCGCGATGGTGCCGACGTTGCCCGGCGTCTCCGGCTCGACGACGACCACCACCGGCGTCCGGCGGGTCGTCGGCCCGTCGTCGGTCGCGTCTTCGCCGTCCGTCGACCCCTCCGGCCACCCGTCGCTCATCGGTCGGACGGGTACTCCGTCGAGAGGTCGACGCCGGAGTCGGCGAGGTCGGTCTCGTCGAGCCGGTCGGTCGACTCGTCGTCCGTCGGCTCCTCGCCGGCGAGCGCGCGGATGTCTATGCGGTCGCCCTCGAATCCCTCCTCGACGCGTTGTTGGATCTCGGTCTGGTCCGGCAGGTCCGGGAGCCCGCCAGGGTCCTCCTCGACGTGTTCGACCGACGCGTAGCCCTCCGGCGCCTCGTTGCCGGCGGCGACCCACTCGTGGAACCGGTCGCCGAACGCCTGGCGACCCGCGTGGTCGCTGCCGCCGGCCTCGCGGAACCAGTAGATGAAATCCGGCTCGTGAGCCGAGCACAAAAGCACCTCGCCGCCCGGCTCGCCGTACACGATTTCGGCCTGTGCGCATCGGTGGATCTCGGCGTCGCCGTGGTCGAGATAACAGACGTCACACGGCTCCTCGACGAGTCCGACGAGCCGCACGAGCCGTTCTCTGGGTTCTTCGGGAATCTCGTCGAGGGGTTTCAACTCCCCGTCCGCAGAGATGATCTCCTCCTCGTCGAACCGCCACCCGCGGAGGCCGATGCTCACTTTCGCCATAGACGGGTTTGTCTCGGAGCGAATAAAAGCGCGTCCTTCCCGGCCGTGGGCTCCGGACCCCGCCGGAGTGGTCGCTGCCTCGGTCTCGTCGGCGGCTGGCGCCGTGCCGCCGTCGGTTCCCGTCGCCCGCCCGATTCCGGACCGGATTTAAGAGTGGCCCTCCTGGGAGACGTATGCGAAACGTGGAGGCCGCGGGTCTGGGGATCGGCGACGATTACCCGCCGCGGATCATGGGCGTGTTGAACGTGTCGGCCGAGTCGCCGTACGACCCGAGCGTGTACGACGACCCCGGAGAAGCGGCCCGATACGTCGACGAGGAGCTGATCGGCGAGGGAGCCGACATCGTCGACGTGGGGCTCGAGTCGGCGAACAAGGACCTGGACGTGCTCTCGGCCGACGAGGAGTTGGCGCGGCTCGACACCGCCGTCGAGACGCTGGCGTCGACCTCCGGCGACGCCGTCTGGTCGATCGAGACGCGGTACCACGAGGTCGCGGAGGCGGCGCTCTCGCGCGGCTTCGACATGGTCAACGACATCTGCGGGTTCGCCGACCCGGAGATGCCCGAGGTGTGTGCCGACCACGACGTGGCCGTCTCGAAGATGGCGTCGCCGCCGGACCTCGAACGGCCGGGAGCGATAGAGGACGTCGACGAGATATACGACGCCCTCTCGCGGAACGGCCTCACCGAGAAGACGATTCTCGATCCCGCCTTCGGCGGGTGGTCGGCGGCGAAGACGCTCGAGGACGACCGCGAGACGTTTCGCCGGCTTCGGGAGTTTCGCGGCTACGGCCGCCCGCTGCTCGTCTCGATCAACCGAAAGAGCTTCCTGCGGAAGGTCGCCGGTCGAGACACCGACGGCGCGCTGCCGGTGTCGCTGGCGGCCACGTCCATGGCCGTCGAGCGCGGCGCCCACGTGATCCGCACCCACGACGTCGCCGAGACGCGGGACGCGGCGCTGATCGGCGAAACCTTCGCCCGCGACAGAAGCCGCCACCACGGCAAGGTCGCCGTCGAAGAACTCGAGGTGACGACGACCCGCGAGGCGGAGCGACACCTCGACCGACTCGACGCGTCCCACGACGTCGCGGACGCCGCCGTCGTTCGCACCTACGAGCTCACGGGATTGTCGGCGGACGCCGTCGGCGCGCTGCGGGCCGCGACGCGGGAGGCCGACGCGGCGTTCGCGCTCGGCAGCGACGCCGACACCGGCGGCGCCCGCGGCGTCCTCGTCGGCACGTCCGACGGGATCTCGGGCGTCACGGCGGCTGCCTCCGGCGTTTCGGCCGCTCTCGACGCTGGACTCCGCGCGATCGACGACGGTCAAAAGTAAGAGAAAGTTTATGGCCTCGTGTGGACAACGGTTCAACCGGACGCCGGAGGGGCACGCGGGTAGGGGTACTCTGTGCCACTCCGGTCCATACCGTACCACGACCCGCCAGCAGCGGCTCCGTCCCGGACGCGAGGTGACCACGTGAACTTCGAGACGTTCGAACCGGTGTACGAGGCTATCCTCGCGGACTTCGGCTTCGACCGCGCCGCCGACGAGCGCGCCCGCGACGTCGCCGCCGAGCTGTCGACGCCGTTCCCCCGCTCTCGATTCGACGACTGGGACGGGGCGGTCGTCGCCGTCGCGGGCGCCGCGCCGTGTCTCCGCGACGAGGTCGGTCTCGCCCGGCGAGCCGACGTCGTCGTCGCGGCGTCGACGGCGGCGGACGTTCTCGTGGACGCCGGCGTCGACATCGATTGTATGGTGACCGACCTCGACAAAAACCCGGACACCGCGGCCGACCTGACGGCCCGAGGAGTTCCGGTCGCGGCACACGCTCACGGAGACAACGTTCCCGCGGTTCGCGAGTGGCTGCCGCGGTTCGACGCCGACCACACGCTGACGACCACTCAGGCCGCCCCGGTCGGTGCCGTTCACAATCCGGGCGGATTCACCGACGGCGACCGCGCCGCGTTCCTCGCCGACCGCGCGGGCGCCGACCGACTGGTCTTCCCCGGGTGGGCGTTCGACGACGAGACGGTGGCTCCGATGAAGGCCCGAAAACTCGACTGGGCGGCCCGGCTGCTCGGATGGCTCGAACGCCGCCGCGCCGAGCGGTTCTCGGTGCTCGACGACCGTCGCGAACGGGTCGCGCGCGAGCTCGACGCGCTTCTCGACGGGTGATCAGAGCCCGAAAACGACCCCGACCACGAGCAGCGAACCGAGCGTCACCAGCAGCGCGAGGAGCACGCGGCGCTTCGTGAGACACGGCCGGGGCCGCGGAGGGCGCCCGCCGTAGTGTCCGTTTCGTCGCATCAGCGGGGTCTCATCGGACCGGGCTCCGCGCCGGTCCTCGCCGGCAGTCACGCATCGGTCTCGTCGCCGTCGGCGTTCTCGTCCCCGCCGTTCGAGTCGGCTCCGTCCTCACCGGAGT
>CAZKXC010000103.1:0-1711 GCA_964556645.1 uncultured Halobellus sp. | reverse complement strand
TCGTCACCGGTCTCTGCGGACCCGTCCGAATCGGCGGTTTCGGCGTCGTCGACAGCGCTGTCGTCGGCCGTGTCCGAGTCGTCGTCGCCGGCAGCGTCGTCCGTTCCGGCGTCGGTGTCATCGGCGTCGGCTTCGTGATCGACATCGTCGCCGTCGGGGGCGTCGCCTCCGGAGTCGTCCTCCTCGGCTCCGTCTTCGTCGGCGTCGGTCTCACCCTCGGCGTCGTTTTCCGGGGCAGACGACTCCGCGTCGCCGGTCTCGTCTCTGTGAGACGCCTCGTCGTCCGACTGGCCGCCGGAAGACCTGTCCGAGTTCGACTCGCGTTCGCGAGTCGACTCGTCGTCCGATGGGTGTTCATCCGATGAGCCGTCATCCGACGCGTCGCCGTCATCGACATCGCCGTCGACGTCGTCACCCCCGCCTGGCTCGCCGTCGTCCGCGTCGGGAGTGCCGTCTTCCGCGTTGGACTCGCCGGCAGGCGTCCGGTCGAGAGCGGACGGCTCGGCTCCGTTTCCACCCGCAGACTCACCGTTCTGCTCGCCTGTCAGACCCACGGCGGTCGCTTCGGCGGTTTCGATGGTGGCGTTGACGGCGGGTTCGGGGCTCGGAAGCGGCTCCAGCTCCGCGGCGGTGAACTCCCCCTCGATGACGGCCCGATCGGAGAACACCGCGAGGGTGCCGTATCCGCCTCCGAATCCGACCGACACAACGAGAATCGCGACCAGCACCGCCGACACGGGATGAGTCATCGGCTCTCCTCGTCGATGCCGGCAGCGGGCTGCGGTAGCGACGCCGCCACGTCGACGGCGTCGTTCGTTCCGCCGTCCACGACCGGCTCCGGCCCGACCGGTGATTCCTCGATTCTCTCCGTGCTGTCATCTCCGTGGTCGCCGACAGACGACGGGTCGTCGGCCTCTGTGGCGTCTGTCTCGGCAGTGTCGTCGGTATCGGCGGCGTCGCTCGGTCGCCTCGGTCTGCCGCTCGTGACGAGGAGGATCGCTCCCATCGCCAGGGTCGTTCCGGCCGCGACCGCGACCGCGATGGTGAGCGCAGAACGCAGGGTGTACGCGACGTACGCCGCGTACGGGACGACACACACGAGCACGCCGACCGCCCCCTGGACGGTCTGGGTCGTCACCGCGTAACCGGGCTCGCTCGACGCAGACGCCGCCGCGGCTGTCTCCGTCGCGGTCGCTCCGGATTCGTCCGTGAGCTCCGAGTCGTCTGGCGTCGGCCCGTCTCGGGTGCGGGAGCGGTAGAGGCTCCACACCTCCGACACCGCCAGCAGCCCGAACGGAACGACGACGAGCAGGAGGAACCCCACGGACGAGTCGGTGAACTGAATCACGTAGCCGATGTACGGAATCGAGAACGCCACCGTCCCGAGGACGTTCGCGGCCGGAACGGCGGCGGAGTCGGGTCCGTCGTTGGCGTCGCCTTTCGTCTCGAAGAAGAACTCTCCGCCGGTCGCCGTCACCCCGATCACGCGGTGGGTCACCGGCACCTCGTTGGTTCCGCGGGTGAAGGTGATCACGTCGCCTTCGGCGATCGTCGCCGGATCGCGGTCGTCGACGACCACGACGTCGCCCGGAGCGATCGCGGGCGTCATGCTCGCGGTCAGGACGACGAAGCTGTACTCCGCCCCGACGACCGCGGGCACCGCGTACACCACGAAGGGCGCGACGACCGCGATCAACAGGGCGATACCGAG
>CAZKXC010000102.1:2977-7583 GCA_964556645.1 uncultured Halobellus sp. | reverse complement strand
AAGTTCGAGTACGACGAGGTCAGCCGGTGGGAGGCCGACACGTTCGCGAACTACTTCGTGGAGCCCGCCGACGCCCCCGAGGAAGCGATGTCGTTAGAACTCACCTACAACTACGACGGCCGCAGCTACACCATGGGCGACGCGTGGGGCCACGTCGCGATCGCGGTCGACGACCTCGACGCGGCGTGGGGACAACTGATGGAACGAGAGGCGCCCGACTACCGCGACCCCGAGTCGTGTAACGACCGCTACGCGTTCACGAAAGACCAGGACGGCCACGAGGTCGAACTGGTCACGAGCGACTGAGAGCGGGCCACAGGGCGGCCGCCGGCGCTACTCGGTCGCCGGCCGAAGGGTGACGACCCGCCGTTCGTCGGTATCGCGGGATTCGACGCCGGCCTCGACCGTCGCGCCGATCGCGATCGGGTCGTCGCCGGCGGTGTCGTCGTCGGCGGTGTCGTCGTCGCCAGACAGCTCCTTCTCGCCGACATCGACGCCGCGCAGGACACCGGTCAGCCGGACGGGACCAAACGCGGCGATCGCGGTGACGTACGGGGCGTCGTCGGCGAACTGCGGCGGCGGAACGTGAACGACGGTGACCGTCTCGACGGTGCCGCGCTCGGGCAGCGGCTCCTCGGAGAACGTCGTCGCGCCACACTCCGGACACGTCCGGCGGGGCGGCAGCGAGCCGTGTCCCGCCGGGCAGACGAGCGCGTACCCGCGGCCGTCCGCGAGCGCGTCCACCCACTCGTCGTACCCCGCGTCGCGGGTCGTCATCCGCGCACCTCCAGCACGTGGACGACGGCGCTCGCGACCGTCCCGCCCGCGTTGTGGGCGACGCCCACCTCGGCGTCGGGGACGTGGTCGCTGTTCGGGTGGTCGCCGCGCAACAAGCGGGTCAATTCCGCGATCTGTGAGCCGCCGGTGGCGCCGACCGGATGACCCTTCGCTTTGAGTCCGCCCGAGAGGTTGACGGGGATATCGCCGTCGGCGGTGGTGCGCCCGTCGCGGGCGGCTCCGATCCCCTCGCCGGGGTCGGCAAAGCCCAGCGACTCGATCGCGAGGACCTCCGCGATCGTGAAACAATCGTGGACCTCGGCGAGGTCGACGTCGGCCGGACCCAGACCCGCGTCGTCGTACGCCGTCGTCGCGGCGTCGGCGGCGGCGGGCGTCCGGGCGAGGTCCGTCCGGTCGGCGAGCGCCATCCGGTCTGTCCCCTGACCGGTGCCCGTCACCGAGACGGGCGCGTCGAGCCCGTTGGCGGCGGCGTACTCGTCGGAGACCAACACCAGCGCGCTCGCGCCGTCGGTGATCGGACAGGCGTCGTAGAGGTGAAGCGGCGTGGCCACCGGCGGGGCGTCGAGCGCCTCCTCGACCGACACCTCCCGGCGGTACTGTGCGTACTCGTTCGGCACGGCGTTCGCGTGGTTCTTCGAGGCGACGTGTGCGAGCTCCCGCCGGCCGCCGCCGTACGCCTCGAAGTAGGCGCGGGCCATCAGAGCGTACGCGCCCGGAAAGGTGACGCCCGCGCGGACCTCGAAGAGGTCGTCGGCGGCGATCGCCAGTCCGTCGGTGACCGCCTCGGTGTCGAGAACGGTCATTCGTTCCGTCCCGCCGGCGAGAACGACGTCGGCCTCGCCGGAACGAATCGTGCGAACCGCCTCGCGGACCGCGACGCCGGCGGACGCACACGCCGACTCGTACCGCGTGGCCGGACACCGGACGCCGGCCGCCTCCGCCAGCAACGGCGCCTGGTGACCCTGGTGTTCTGCGAGCGCGCCCATGAAGTTGCCGACGTTCAACTCCTCGACTGCGCCGCGGTCGACGCCCGCGTCGGCGAAGGCGCCGGCGGCGGCCTCGGCGAACAGGTCTCGGCCCGTTCGTTCGGGGTGGCTCCCGAACCGCGTGAGTCCGACGCCCGCGACGCGTACCCCGTTCATACAGGATCGATGATGCGCGATCCCGTTTAGCTCTGCCGGAACGACCGACGCGGTCGGACGCCGACGGTCAGCCGATGTATCGGAGGTCGTCGTCGGGGACGGCAGGGCCGTCCTGCATCTCGCGGATCTTGCCGACGACCTCTTCCATCTCCTCGGCGCGGTCCTCCAAGGTGGCGTAGTCGACCTCGAACGCGAGCAGCTCTGCCAACACCTCGAGCACCGCGCGGGCGCTTTTGGGGTCGACGAGGTAGCCGCTCGTTTCGCCCATCAGACAGGCCGCCTCGATTCCGCGCCGGCCGCCGAGTCCGAGCACGAGCCCCGACACGCCGACGATTCCGCCGGCCGGCTCGTCGGCTCGAAACTCGACGCCGGCCTCCCGCAGGGCGGCGGCGGCGTCGGCGTCCGACACCGCGCCGAGGACGGTGTACTCCTCGACGAGTTCGCCGGTCGGGACGCCGCCGAGCGCGAAGGCGCGGTCCGCGCCGAACGACTCGGCGATGTCGAGAAACGTCGACGTGAGCCGGTAGTGACCGGCGTTCGAGCCCGCCTGGTGGTCGCCGGTCAACACCAGCAGGTCGGCGCCGTCGGTCTCGACGGCGTGAAACGCCGCACAGGTGAGCTCTGCGACCCCGTCGTCGCCGTCGACGCTCACCTGCGGCGGGAACTCCGTGGCGTACACCCGGCGGACGAGTTCGCTGTCGAACTCCTCGAGCAGGTGTTCGGCCGCGAGCTTTCCCACGTGGCCGACGCCGGGCAGCCCCTCGATCAGCACCGGGTCGTCGAGCTCCGGCGTCGCCACCTCGTCGATCTCGATGTCGTCCATACACGCCGTGTCGGGGCGGCGGTCACAAGAGGGTGGCTATTCCGTCGGCGCTCGGGATCCCCCAGCGAAACTGGGCGGACAGAAGGCGTGGTCACTCGGGGCGATCCGGGCGCGCTCGGCGGCGATACTCGCCGTACCGGTCGGTCGGGTCGAACGGTGGAGGGGCGCTGTTCTCGACCGGGCCGTCACAGATCGGACACCGGTCGCCCAGCGTGTACACCGGCCGGTCGTGAGCCGTCTGCCAGGTCGCACAAACGCGGATGTCCGAGCGCACGCGAAGGGTGGTTACTCGTCGTCCTCGCGCCGTTCGCGGTGGAAGTCGCCGGAGCCGCCGGCGGCTTCTATCGCGTCGCGGGCGCGTGCCGCGGCGGTCTCGAGTTCGTCCTCCGCGGTCTTGTAGTCGGGCGCGCGAACCGTGATCCGGTACTCGGGCGAGCCGACGTAGCCGACCTCCAGTTCGACTCCGTCGGGGATGTCGCCGTTGCCCGCGGCCGCCGAGAGGGCGGCTCTGACGTCGTCGACGCCGTCCGGGGCGGTCGACTCGAGGTCGACGTACCCCGTGACGTCGACGTACGGGACCGAGACGTTCTCGCGGGCGGCGTCGACGACCGCCGCGGCCGCGTCGTCGTCGATGTCGACGTCCTCGAGCGCCTCGCGCCCGCGTATCGCCGCCGCCTCGAAGGCGTCGTACAACGAGTCGTACTCGCGCAAGAGCGCGTTGGCGACCGACGTGTATCGGTCGTCGTCGACGTCCTCGCCGAGCGCGATGAGCATCCAGTTGTCGGCCTTGCGCTCGTTTTTCCAGTCCTGTATCGTCTCTTTTCGCTGGTGTTCGTTGACGTCTTTGATCGAGAGGTCGATCTGGCTCGCGGACTCGTCGACGTCTAACACCTTCGCGACGACCGTCTGTCCCTCGCGGACGTGGTCGCGGACGTTCTTGATCCAGCCGGAGGCGACCTCGCTGATGTGACAGAGGCCGCGCTTGTTCTCGTACTGGTCGAGGTCGACGAAGACGCCGAAGTCGGCAATCTCGTCCACGTCGCCGACGACGAGCTCGCCGGGTTCAGGCCAGCCGCTGTACTTCATGATGTGTGGTGAGGCGGTTACCGCGCCTCAACGGTTTCGACGACGTCGCCGTGGAGCTCGGCCTCCCCGCCGGTGGGGGTCGCAAGCGTGGTGCCACAGACGGCACACGAGACGACGGACGAGGCCTTGCCGAAGACGACCTGTTCGTTCTCACAATCGCCGCAGGCGACGCGGTGGAAGCTTCCTGCCATGGTTACTCCTGGAACGTGAGCCGGCCCGCGCGCCATCCCTCGCGCATGTGGGCCTGACCGCAGTCGCTGCACCGGTACTTCAGGTGGGTCTTCTTGGTGGGTTTGTCTCCACCCGGCACCTTCGAGTACCCGCCGGCGTTTCCGATCGTCGCGAGCGCGCGGCGCTGCTGGCGCGCGTCGCGTTTCATCCCGGTCGCCCGGCCCGATCGGACCTTCTCGACCTCGTGCTCCTGGTGGGAGTCACAGTGAGGACAGTACGTGTTGAATCGGCGTGGCATTTCCATGGATAACTACCTTGGAAGGCGGTTCGACGCGGACGGTTAAAACGGGTTTGGTCTGATTCGGGCCCGTCCGTCGCCGACCCGGACGCCCCCGGCGCTTCCCGAACGGTTATCACAGAAGCCGCCGCCAGACGGGCCGATGCGCTGACGATCGTCCCCGGCGGTCGAGGCGGGTGTGCGGTGCGCCGCCGGGAGAAGCCGTCGTCGACAGGGAGGGCTCATCCCGGGGTCGGCGACACGCACCGCCTGTTCGCCATACCGGCCGTTCGTCGACGGGTCGTCGAC
>CAZKXC010000102.1:0-2877 GCA_964556645.1 uncultured Halobellus sp. | reverse complement strand
GGCGGCGGGTCGTCCACCGCCCCGCTCAGAGGGTGTAGTCGTGCTCGCCCGTCTCCGACTCCAAGAACGCGGTCAGGAGGTCGATCGTCGCCGAGATGTCGCCGGCGTCGGCGGTCTCGGTCACCGTGTGGAGATACCGGGTGGGAATCGAGATCGCCCCGACCGGCTTCGCGCCGTGGCTGTTCTGGAAGCCGGCCGTGTCGGTGCCGCCCGACGGCAACACCTCGTGTTGGTGGTCGATGTCGTTCGACTCCGCGACGGCCGTCAGCCGGCGGTGGACCTTCGGGCTGGTGATGACCGAGGAATCCTTGAGCTTGATCGCCGTCCCCTCACCGAGCTCCGTCACCGCGTCCGCGTCCGTGCCGATCTGTGGGACGTCGTTGGCGACGGTGACGTCGAGTGCGATCGCCAGGTCGGGATCGATGTCGACGCCGAGCGCCTGGGCACCCCGAAGCCCGACCTCTTCTTGGACGGTCGCGGCGATGTGGATCGTCACGTCCGGGTCGTCGATCCGGCGGGCCGCCTCGAGCGCGGCGAACAGACAGACGCGGTCGTCGAGCGCCTTCCCGGTCACCCGGTCGCCCATCCGCGTCGTCGTCTGCTCGAGCGTGACGAGGTCGCCAACGCTCACCAGCTCGGCGACCGCGTCGCCGTCACGGCCCAGGTCGATGAACACGTCCGACACCGCGTCGTCGGCCTCGCGTTGCTCGTCGGTGAGCGTGTGTGGCGGCACCGACCCGATGACGCCCGTGAGGTCTTCCGTGCCGTGGACCGTCACGCGCTGGGCCCGGAGGACGCGCGGGTCGAAGCCGCCGAGCGCGTCGACCTGAACGAACCCCTCGTCGGTGACGTGTCGCACCATGAACCCGATCTCGTCCATGTGGGCCGCCACCGCCACGGCGGCGTCGGTGCGCCCCTCGATCGTTCCGACGACGTTGCCCATCGCGTCCGTCCGGACGCGGTCGACGGAGTCGGCGAACTCCCGGCGGACGATCTCGCGAACGCGGTCCTCGTATCCCGGCACGCCGCGGGCCTCGGTCAGCTCACACAACAGGTCGTAGTCGAACGCGACTGACATGCGCGATCCTGCCCGCGCCACGGTGAAAGTACCGTAGGTTCCGGCAGCGGTCGCCGCCCGGTCGAGACGAGAGATCCCGACGAACCGTGCTTCCACAATCCTTTTGCGGTCACTCCGGGGACGTGGGTGTATGACTGACGTCAGAAGCCAGCTCCGCGAACAGTTCCTGGACGCGTTCGGCGGCGCAGACTTCCCCGTCGAGAGCCAGATGGACCTCGTCCCGGCGCTGCCGGACGGGCCGACGACGAGCTTCGAGGCCGGCGACGTGCGCTTCACCGCGATGGAGCTGGCCGCGAAGCTCGGCAGCGCCCAGGAGTTCCCCTACGAGACGCCCGAGGAACTGGTCGAGGATATTCTCGACGCGCTCGAGGCGAGGGACCTGATCTGAGCGGGCGGTTCTCTCCCGAGGGGTTGATACGGACGGACGCGTTAGGTGGCCAGTAATCGTGGCCGGGATCAGTGTCGTCCCGCGGTGGGTGCTCGTCGGAGTCGCGCTCGGAGCCCTCGCTTCGGTCGGCGTCGCGCTCGTGTTCTATCTGGGAAGTCGACTGTCTCCGCCCCGCGAACAGGCCACGCCAGACTCGTCGCGCGGAAGCACACGCCGGCGCGAGGAGATCCGTGCGTACCTGACAGCTATCGACGAGCGGTTCCGTGAGGACCACGCCGTCGGCGGCGTCGCCGTTCCGTTTTACCTTCCGGCGCGCGACGTGGCCGTCACCTTCGACGCTCACGACTACTTTCGGCTCGAGGGAGAGGGTGTCCACGCCGTTCTGTGTGAACACGAGATGCCCGGCCGCGGCCTCGGTCGTCGGCTGCCGTTCGACGTGACGGAGCCCGAGTGGGGCCCCGACCCGCGCCGCTCGCGGACGCCAGAATCGGTGGAAGCGGCGTTCTCGGAGCTCGACCTGCCGACCGACGCCGACGCCGACGAGGTGAAACGCGCCTACCGCGAGCGGGTGAAACAGGCACACCCGGACCGGGGGGGTGACGAAGAAGCGTTCCAGCGCGTTCAGGCGGCGTACGCGACCGCCAGCGACCACGCTGACGACGAGACGACCCGCCCTGACCCGGGAGAGCGACGAGAAGCGTCCTCCGGGTTCGGCCGGTGAACGGCGTCGCGCTCGGCGACCGGGCGGCGTACGTCGAGGACGGCGACGTGGTGGTTCTCGCCGACCTCCACGTCGGACGCGACGAGTCCTCGGCCGTCTCGCTGCCGCTCGGCGAGGCGGCGGACCTCCGTGAGCGGCTCGGTCGGTGTCTCTCGCGGTTCGAGCCCGAGACGGTCGTGGTCGCCGGCGACGTGGTACACACGTTCGGCGGCGTCAGCGACCGGAGCCGCGAGATTCTCGCTGACCTCGACGCGGCCTGTGCGGCGGCGGGAGCCGACCTCGAACTCGTCGCCGGCAACC
This sequence comes from uncultured Halobellus sp., assembly GCA_964556645.1. Taxonomy (GTDB): domain Archaea; phylum Halobacteriota; class Halobacteria; order Halobacteriales; family Haloferacaceae; genus Halorubrum. The sequence goes on along the minus strand of CAZKXC010000102.1, from coordinate 390 downwards.
ACGACGCCGCGTTGTCGACCGCGTGGGACGGCGAGGTCCACGCGGAGTACGCCGTCGGCGGCGACGCCACGCCACGAACCGTCGTCTGTCACGGCCACGAGGAGCCCGCGGCGGCCGCCGACCGATACCTGTTCGGACACGTCCACCCGACGATCACGATCGAAGGCGACCGTCGACCGTGTTTTCTCTACGGCGCGGAGAGTTATCGAGAGGCGGACGTGGTGTGTCTGCCGGCGTTCACCCGCCTCGCGCCCGGGGTCGCCGTCGGTGGCCTGCGGGCGGGCGAGACCGCCTCGCCGTTGATACCCGACCCCGGGCGATTGGAACCGATCGTGTACGACCCGAACGCCGACGAGCGGTTTCGGTTCCCGCCGCTCGAGACGTTTCGAG
>CAZKXC010000101.1:0-7719 GCA_964556645.1 uncultured Halobellus sp. | reverse complement strand
GTCTGGGAGTTCGCGGGCGGTGTTCCATCTCTGGCGTGTCGAGACGCGTCCCACGAGGCTTTTTTATGGGTAGTGACGTAATGACTCATAACTGAATGAGCGGACGAGAACACGGCGCCGCCGAGCCCGACCTCCAGTGGTGTCACGAGGCGGTCCAGGGAGTCTCGCGGACCTTCGCGCTGACCGTCGACGTGCTGGAGGAGCCGATGGCCTCACAGATCTGTTTGGGATACCTGCTCTGTCGGGTCGCCGACACCGTCGAGGACGCGGCCCACATCCCGCCGGACGACCAGAGCGCGGTCTTGGAAACGTACCGGAAAGCGATCGATCCCGAAAGCGCGGTCGACATCGCGGGCTTCCGGACCGCGGTCGACGAGTGGCTGCCGGCCCCGGCCGAGCGCAACGACGACTGGGAGGTGGTCGCCGAGTCGCCGACGATCGTCGCGACGTTCGAGGACCTCGACCCCGAGGCTCGCGCGGCGATCGTGCCGCCCGTCCTGGAGATGGTCGACGGGATGGCGATGTTTCTCGACCGCCACGCCGAGAAGGGCGGCCTCCGCATCGGCGACCGAGACGAGCTCGAACAGTACTGCTACTACGCCGCCGGCACGGTGGGGAACCTCATCACGAACCTGCTCACGCGCGGCGAGGTCGGCGAGGCGCGGGCGCGTCGGCTCCGTGAGACCGCCGAGGAGTTCGGGCTGCTCTTGCAGCTCGTGAACGTCTCGAAGGACGTGTACGACGATTACACCGAGGAGAACAACGTCTACCTCCCCGCGAACTGGCTGGAGGCGGAAGGCGTCGACCAGGAGTCGGTGATCGACCCGGAGAACCGCGAATCGTCCGCCCGCGTCGTCGGCCGCACCGCGGAGTACGCCCGGTCGTTTCTCGACGACGCCCAGGCGTACCTCGAGTCGATGCCGTTGTCGCACGGCAACACGATGGAGGCGTGGACCGTCCCGTACCTGCTCGCGGTCGGCACCCTCCGGGAGCTCCGCTCGCGCCCCGAGGACGCCCTGACCGAGACCGGCGTGAAGATATCGAGACAGGAGGTGTTCGCCGTCATGTCCGTCGCCGGCGAGGCCGGCCGCGACTCGCTCGCGGAGCTGCGGGAGACGATCGCGCGAACCCCGTATCACCGAACGGTCGAACCCGCGGACTGATCCGCCGTCGCCAGGGGCTATAGGCGGGCGCGAGCCCGTGTCACGGCCGGCACCGCCAGGTCGACCGTGTCCGCCAGCGCCTCCGCCGCGCTCAACAGCCACTCGGCGCGCTCGACCCGGGAGTCGAGGTCGCCGGGACCGAGACGGTACTCCTCGACTAGCGTTTCGACGGTCGCGCCGCCGATCCACTCGTCGAGAATCCGCGCCGTCTTCACCGACTCCAGCCACCCCTCGAAGTCGTCCGGGTCGGTCATGCCGGTGGTCAGCTGGCCGGCGTTCGCCCGCGCGAACCGATACATCTCGGCGCGTTCGCGGTTCCCGAGGTACGTGTCCTGCATGTCGGGCGTGTCACAGATCACCTCGAAGACGGTGAGCGTCGTCGCGTCGGCCATCTCGGCTGCGGTCCGGAGCCCCGAGACGATCCGAGCGCCCGTCTCCGGCCGGACGTACTGTTTCGAGGTCGTCTCGCCGACGGGTGTCGCGACCAGTCGATACGTGTCGACGTCGCCCGCGCGCCGGACCATCTCGGCGGCGACGAGGTCGTCGACCGCGACCGCGACGGCGTCGGCCAAGCCGCCCGCTCCCGTCTCGCGCGCGTAAAACGTCCCCTCGAACACCTCGAGTATCTCCGCTTCCGTGGCGGCGAATCCCGTCGCGATCGCCGAGAGCACGTGGGTCCGCAGCGAGGCGGGGTCGGCGAGCGTGGACTCGACGGCCTCGGGGTCGCCGTCGACGTACCGCTCCACCAGCGACTCGCGGGTCGACGCCTCGCCGACGAGCACCGCCTCGCCGTAGGGGTCGAGCCCCGGGCGCCCCGCTCGCCCGCACATCTGGTGAACCTCGAGCGTCGGCAGCCACTCCATCGACGAGCCCGTGTATCGCTTCTGGTCGCGCACGATGACCCGGCGGGCCGGCACGTTCACGCCCGCGGCCAGCGTCGGCGTGGCACAGATACACGCGACCGAGCGGTCGCGGAACGCCGCCTCCACCGCGGCGCGATGGTCGGCGCGGAGCCCGGCGTGGTGAAACGCCACGCCCGTCCGAAGGCAGTCGGCGAGGTCCTGGCCCGTCATCGTCCCGTCGATGTCGGCGACCGCGTCGGCGACGTCGCCGGCCGCGGCGGCGATCCCCATCGTCTCGGCGAACCCCTCGTCCGCGAGCCGGTCGGCGAGCGCTGCCGCCTCCGTGCGCGATCGGACGAACGCCAGACACTGGGCGCCGGCCGCGACCGCGTCGGCCACGAGCGCGGCCGTGATCGCCGTGGCGTCCGGGCCGTCGTCGGACGCGTCGGTGCCGGCGTCGGGCGCGTCGGTATCGCCGGCGTCGCCGCCGCCGTCGACGTCGACACGCAGCTCGGTGCCGTCGTCGAAGGTCACCGCGCCGCCGACGCAGACGCCGGTCCGGAGGTCGACGGGTCGCCAGTCGGATTCGACGAGCGTCGCGTCCAGCCAGTCGGCGATCGCCTCGGGGTTGTCGACGGTCGCCGAGAGCGCGACGACCTGAAGCGCCGGAATCCGGCGGCGGAGCGTCGCGAGCGTCACCTCGAGGGTCGGACCGCGTCGCGCCGCGCCGAGGAGGTGAACCTCGTCGACGACGACGCAGGCGAGGTCGTCGACCCACGCCGCGCCGTTCCGGATCGCGGAGTCGACCTTCTCGCTCGTGGCGACGACCACGTCGTGGCCGGCGAGTTCCTCGCCGCTGGCGTCGAAATCGCCCGTCGAGATGGCCACGTCGACGCCCGGGAGCGCCGCGAACGCCTCGTACTTCTCGCGGGCGAGCGCGCGGAGCGGACACACGTACAGCCCCGGACCGTCGGCGGTCAGGAGCGCCAGTTCGGCGACGAACGTCTTTCCGGAGGCCGTCGGCATCGCCGCGACGACGTTCGCGCCCTCACAGACGCCCGCCTCGACGGCGGCCGTCTGTGGCGGGTACAGCTCGCGGATCCCCCGGTCGGCGAAGTGATCGACGAAGCGCTCGGACAGCGGCAGGTCAGAGACGCGCATCCGACCGTCGGTTGGCCGCGACCGTATTTAAACCGTGTCCGGACGAGTCCCGGCTCGGACGGGTGAGCCGCCGCGGGTCACTCGTCGGAATCGAACTCGCGGAAGAGCTCCTCGAAGTCGTCGTCTTCGGTGACCGCTTCGAGCGAGCGGTCGACGTCGTCGCGGAGTTCGTCGATACGCGCCGTCAGCTCCTGGTACTCCTCGTTGTCGGCGAGTTCGCTCGCGCTCTTTTCGGCCTCGAGCATCGCCTTCTTCGAGGTCAACGAGAACAGGTCTTGGACGCCGGCGTCGTAGTCGTTGCGGGTGAGAAGGGTTTTGACGGTGTCACGGAGCGTGTCGCTCGTGACGGGCTTGACGAGGTAGTCGTCGAATCCCATCTCGATAATGTCGAAGTCGGGCTCGACGGCGGTGACCATCGCGACGCGGCACTCGATCCCGCGGTCGGTGACCGCGTCGAGGACCTCGTCGCCGGAGAGGCCCGGCATTCGTCTGTCGAGGAGCAGTGCGTCGACGTCGTCACCGGCCTCGTCGAGAACGTCGAGCGCTTCGTTGCCGCCGTATGCCGTCCGGACCCGGTACTCGTCGCCCAGCCAGGCGGCGTAGAGGTCTGCCAGGTCGGGCTCGTCCTCGACGACCAAGACGAGGGGACGTTGTTCACTCATAAGTCACCCGAACGACGAGTTCGCTCACACGTTTCGTCTCTCGGCAGGCTATATTAAAATATCTCTTCGGAGCGAACAGAAGCGAGCGAGCGCCGTCGAGACGCCGGGACGAGCCGAGCGGCACGGTCACGCGTCGACACCCGCGGCCGTCGTTCCGTCCCCGTACCCCTTCTCGTCGAGGTCACGGAGCGCGCCGGAGACGCGAGCCGCCGGGACGCCGCTCGCGTCCGCGAGTTCGGTCGCGCTCGCCGTCCCGAGTCGGAGAAGCGCGGTACATGTCTGTGACTGGCACTTCGAGAGGCCGGCGTCGCGAAGCACCCGGCGGAGCTCGGAGGAATCCATGTGATGACCAAACGACACCGGGACATTAAGTTCCCGCGTCGCGGCGGTTCTCGGCAGGACGCGTCGGGCCGCCCGGGCCGGGGCGAGTCTCACTCCTGTGGGCTGTAGTTCGGCGCCTCGTCTGTGATCATCACGTCGTGGGGATGGCCCTCGGCCTGGCCGGCGCTGGAGACGCGGACGAACCTGGCGGACTCGTGGAGTTCGGGGATGTTGTGTGCGCCCACGTAGCCCATGCCGGAGCGCATTCCCCCCGTGAGCTGGTGGAGTTCCGACGAGAGGGTGCCCTTGTACGGGGTCGCCGCCTCGACGCCCTCGGGAACGAACTCCTCGTCTTCCTCGTCGTCTTTGAGATACCGGTCGCCGCCGCCGGATTTCATCGCGCCGACCGACCCCATTCCGCGGTACTGTTTGTACTTTTTCCCCTGCATCGTGATCACCCTCCCCGGCGCCTCCTGTGTGCCGGCGAAGTACGAGCCCAGCATCACCGCGTCGGCGCCGGCCGCGAGCGCCTTGATCGCGTCGCCGGAGTACCGGATGCCGCCGTCGGCGATGACCGGAACGCCGTGGTCGGCGGCCACGTCGGCGACCTCGCTGACGGCGGTTATCTGGGGCATGCCCGCGCCGCTGACGACCCGGGTGGTACAGATCGACCCCGGGCCGATGCCAACTTTGAGCCCGTCGGCGAAGTCGACTGCGGCCTCGGCCGCCTCGCGCGTCCCGACGTTGCCGACGACCACGTCGGCGTCGACGGTCTCCTGTATCGCCTCCGCGGATTCGAGCACGTTGAGGTTGTGTGCGTGCGCACAGTCGATAAAGAGCACGTCGGCGTCGGCCTCGTCGGCCGCGACGGCGCGTTCCTCCTCGAACGGGCCGACGGCGACGCCCACGAGCAGGCGGCCGTCCTCGTCGCGGGCGGCCTGTTCGTGTTCGCGCCGTTGCAACACGCCCTGCATCGTCACGAGGCCGACGAGGTGGTCGGCCTCGTCGACGACCGGGACGCGCTCGATCTTGTGGTCGTACATCAACTCGAGCGCGTCGCGGGCGCCGACCGATTCGGGTGCGGTTATCACCTCGTCAGTCATCGCCTCCCGAACCGCGTCCTCCTCGCCGACCTCCAGATACGGGCGGATGTCCGTTCCGGAGATGATACCGAGCACCTCGTCGTCGTCGTCGACGACGGGCGCGCCGGAGACGCCCTCGCGCTCCATCAGCTGGTCCGCCTCGCGGACCGTGTCGTCGGGCGAGACCGTGACGACGTTTTCGCGACGGATGACGAGTTCGTGCGCGCGCTTGACCCGGTCGACCTCCGCGGCCGTCTCCTCGACGGTCATGTTGCGGTGGAGGACGCCGAGTCCGCCCTCGCGGGCCATCGCGATCGCGAGGTCGCTTTCGGTGACCGTATCCATCGCCGCGGAGAGAACCGGGAGCGTGATTTCGACGGTCTTCGAGACGCGCGACGCGAGGTCGGCGTCGTCGGGTTCGACGCGGCTCTCCATCGGCCGAAGCAGCACGTCGTCGAACGTCAGCGCCTCGGGGACGTCGAGTTTCGCCGAAAACAGGTCGGAATCCTTCGCCATGTAAACCGTCGTGAGGGCGGCGGCAAAAACGTTGCGAGTCCGCACAGATATGCGCGTAACTGACACTCGGCCGGCGACAGTTATCCAGGATCGTGGATGGCTCCCGCCCGTCGGGCACACCGAGAGGAGCCGGCGACCGAGTCGGCTGCTCCGCGCGGCCTCGGCGACGCGTGTACAGGACACAGCGACCGTGGGCAGTAGATTCTGGTCGAAGAGTTGTACTGCCGATGGGTCCTCGGTCTCGTGCGGATGACACTCACACAACGTTTAACTCACGTCAAGCGCGTATATAACATATGGACTCCGACAGTCCCGTGAACGTGCGTATCGCCGGTCAGCCGACGCCCGAGTTCGGTGCGTCGTTTACACCCGGCAGTACGCAGACGCCGTTTACACGGACTCGTCGGACCCGCGTCGGCTCCGACGCCGATAGCCGGACGTCCGGCTATCGGCGGCCGTCCGCTTCCCGCCGTCTGCCCCACGGTCACGGGCATCCCCCCTGAATGAGCGTCTCACGCCACCCTGTCGCGCTCAGGTTGGAACAACGGGTCGGCGGCGCGACGAAGCTGCTCGCGACCGTGATGGCGCTGCCGCTCGTCGACGGCATCTTTCCCGCGCTCGTCGTCGCCGGCGTGTTGGCGTCGCCGGCGGGCGTCGTCGAGACGGGGATCCTCATCTTCGGCGGCTCCGCGACCATCGCCGTGATCCTCGCGGAGATGGACGGCAGCCGCAAGGAGATGGTAACCTCGGTGTTGCTCATCGGCGCGGTGATCATCCCCGTCGCCGCCGTGGAGGCGGCGTTCGCGCCGACCCTCCGGGGATTCTTGGATCTGGCCATCTTCGAGCGGTTCGCCGGGCTGGTGATACTGGCGATCGCCGCCAAGACCGCCAGCGCCAAGTTCGGCGAGTATCTCCCGGGCCCGGCCGTCATCATCGGACTCGGACTCGTCGCGAGCTTCGATCCCTCCGGATTCGCGATCGAGACGTCGACCGAGTACGTGGTGAACGGCACCGCCGCGGCCGCCATCGGCGTCGGGTTTGCGCTCGTGGTCGCGCTCGCGTCGCCACACCTGCGTGGACGCGTCGACATCGACCGATTCCGGTTCGGCTCGGCGGTCGCGCTTGGCGTGCTCGCGCTTCCAATCCTGTTGCGGCCGTTCGGCCTGATGCAGACCGAGGTGCCGATTGCGCTGGCCGTGCTCGGAGTCACGGCGTTGTTCGCGTACGACCCGGACGCCGAGGGGATCGGCGTGGTGCCGGGTGATGCGTCGGACGACGACCCGGACGGCGACGCCGACGGCGAATACGACGACCCGACCGGTCCGACCGATCAGCCGTCGGACGCGCCGACGGTCCCGGCCGCCGACGGCGCCGGGGCGACCCCGGAAGGCGACGGCGAGCCCGAGGCCGACGAGCCGACGGACCCGTTCGTCGAGGACGATTCCCGCGCGCCGTGGCTGTGACCGCCCGCCGCGGCAGCCGCAGTCGCCGCCGATACCCCGAAGCCGGGTCGGTCGGGGGCCGACGGGTTGCCGGGATTTAGGTAGCTCCGCGGCGTACGCCGAGTATGTCCAACCGAGTCGTGCAGGGGCGAATGGTGACGCCGGGGAAGCTCGCGGAGCTGGTCGAGGGAGAGTCGGTGCTCGAAGCCGAAGACATCTCCGATGCCGACCGCGACTGCCCGGACTGTGGCGGCGACGTGATCAGCGTCGGATACATGCCCAGCGTCACCGAGTTCGTGACGGGGTTCAAGTGCCAGGAGTGCGATTGGAGCGACGACGACCGAGAGTGACGACACGGCCGTCGCGTCCGTTGATCGCCAGGGATCGAAACCCCTTTATCTGCGTTTCGGCAACTTTGATTCGCAGACACGCGCGGGGCTGTGGCCAAGCCAGGCATGGCGACTGACTCCAGAGGCCACGCCCGGGACGACACTCCAGACTGATATACCGAGCGGGCGACTGATCATCGC
>CAZKXC010000100.1:2854-7801 GCA_964556645.1 uncultured Halobellus sp. | reverse complement strand
GATCCGCGGTCGGTCTTCGGCGCGGTGACGGCCGATCCTACCGCCGGAGGCCGGCTTCCTCGTCGTCCTCGACGAACCGCACGGTAAAGTACTTGTAGCCGCCGTAGGCGGCGTCCAGCGCGCCCATCCACCAGTTCCATCGGTCGACGACGGAGGCGTCGTCGGGCGCGTCTGACAGGTGCCGAATCGTCTCCGGAACGGTGAGCGTGTGCCCCCGGTCGCGGGACGGCTTGCCCGAGTCGGTCAGGTCGGTGGCGGCTCTGGAGACCACCCGCCGTTCTGCGGCGGTGCCGCCGAACTCATCGGCCAACGCCCGTTCCAGCCGCTTTCGGTCCATGCGTCACGCTAGCGCGCGCGGCTATTTGAGTCGTCCGGTGGAGGGGGCTCACAGCCGCGCGGCGAGTGAGAAAAACAACAGCGAGAACGGCGCGGACGCCAACGCCAGCGCGAGTCCGCCGCCGCCGGCGCCCGCCGCCGTCATCGCCGCGCCGACGGCGAGCGATCCGCTCCCCAGCAGCGCGAGGAGCGCCCGCTCCGGGAGGCTCGCACGGTCGGGCCCGTCGGACCGTGCGACGATCGCTCCGAGGGTGGCCTCGACCGCGTCGGCCCGCGTCGTCGGAACGAACAGCCACGGGGTCGACCGATACCACGCGTTCCCTCGGTATGCGAGCAGAAACACCGTCGTCCACGGCAGGTCGATCCGGCGGATCCGCACCACCGATTCGAGGTCGTCTGTCCGGACGCGGTCGTTCGAGCGGGCCGTCCGCTCGAGGACGCGTTCTCGCGGATCGAGCCGCACCATCGTCCCGGCTCCCCCGACGACGGCCGGCAGAATCCACACCAGCGGAAACAGAACGAACAGCCCCACGTCGGCCGGGGACGGGCCGAACACGAAGACCGCGCCGACGAGACCCGCTCCGGCGATCACCCACCCGAGCCGGACCGCGTCTCGCGGGGGCGCGTAGTCGTCGACCGCCGAGCGGATCCGTTCGCGAGCCGTCAGGCTCGAGCGGTCGTTGGCGATCAGCAGGTACACCAGCGAGAACGGGCCGCCGACCAGAAGCAACACGACCGCGACCCAGGCGTCGCCGAGCGCGGCGCCGCCAGTGGCGGCCGTCACCGCCGCCTCCGCGGCGAGCGCGGCGACGACGAGCGCGACGACGGCGACGGGTACTACGACGGCCACGCCGACGCCGGCGGCCAGCGACCGAAGCCGCTCGTGGCGAACCGGTCCCCACTCGATCGGGTCGCCGGCGGCGCCGCCGGTCGCCCCTTCGGCGTCCACGGCGTTCGCCGGGGTGGCTTCGCCCGCCTCGCCGGCCTCACAGGGGTCTGGCTCGGCCGGCTCACCCGGGCTATCCTCGGAGGGCATCGCCGCAGCGTAGGCGACAGCCGGTGATAAATGCCGTCACCGCCGGCGCGGCGTCAGTCGGCCGGGTCGGTCCGTTCGGTCGGCCGGCCGGAGTCGCTCGGATCGGGCGTCGCCGGCTCGACGGAGCCGAGCCGGAGCGCGTTGCCGGTGACGCCGAGACTCATCCCCATGTCGCCGACGATCACCGCCATCGCCACCGTGACGTAGCCGAACGGTGCGCCGGCCGCCAGCACCGCTTTCACGCCGAGCGACGCGGCGATGTTCGTCCGGATCGTCCGCGACGCCCGCGAGGAGAGGTCAAACACGTACGGCAGCCGCGTCAGGTCGTCGGCCATCAACGCCACGTCGGCGGTTTCCAAGGCGGTGTCGGTGCCGGCCGCGCCCATCGCGACGCCGACGTCGGCCGCCGCGAGGGCGGGCGCGTCGTTTATGCCGTCGCCGAGCATCGCGACGCCGCCGTCGCCGTCGCGCAGGTCCCGAACCGCGGCGACCTTCTCGTCGGGAAGCAGCTCCGCGCGTACCGCGTCGACGCCGACCGTCTCGCCGATGGCGCGGGCGGTCCGCTCGTTGTCGCCGGTGAGCATCACGACGCGCTCGATTCCGAGCGCGCGGAGCCGGTCGACGGCCCACGCCGCTTCCGGACGAACGGTGTCCGCCACCGCGATCACCCCCTCCAGCCGGTCTTCGGTGCCGACGAGCACGACGGTCTTGCCGCCGGCCTGGAGCCGCGGGATCGTCTCGCCGGCCAGGTCGAGGTACTGGCCGTGTTCGCACGGTTCCGGGTCGCCCGCGTCGTCCGCCTCGCCGAGCCCGATAGCGCCTCCGTCGGTGCGGACGTGTGCGTGCCCGAGGTCGAAGCCGAGCTCCTCGAAGAGCGAGGGGTTGCCGGCGTAGTGGGTCTCGCCGCCCACCTCCGCGCGGACGCCCTTGCCGGCGAGCGCCTCGAAGCCGCTCACCTCGCGGTCGGGGCCGTCGGCGGCGTCTTCCCGATCCGCGGCGTAGGCGACGATCGCCTCGGCGACGGGGTGTTCGCTCCGGCGTTCCAGCGCGGTCGCACACGCCAGCAGGTCGGCGGCGTCGTTCTCGCCCAGCGGCACGACGTCGGTGACCGCGAGGTCCCCGGTCGTGAGCGTCCCCGTCTTGTCGACGGCGACGGTGTCGACGTCGCCGGCCGCCTCCAGGTGTTCGCCTCCCTTGATCAGGACGCCGTTTCGCGCGGCGGCGGTGACGCCGGAGACGACGCTGACGGGCGTCGAGATGACGAAGGCGCACGGACACGCGATCACGAGCAGCGTGAGCCCCCGCACGACCCACGTCTCGGCCGGTCCGCCGACGACGAGCGTGCCGAGGAGCGTCGTCGCGACCGCCGCGGCCACGACGACCGGGGTGTACACGCCCGCGAACCGGTCGACGAACCGTTCCGCGCGCGTCTCCTCGCCGTTGGCCGCCTCGACGAGTTCGACCACCTGCGCGATGGTCGACTCGCCGGCCGGCGCGGTCGCCTCGACCTCCAAGTAGCCCGCCTCGTTGATCGAGCCGGCGTACACCTCGTCGCCGGGGGTCTTCTCGGCGGGAACCGACTCGCCGGTGATCGGCGACTCGTCGACGGCGCCCGACCCCTCGCGGACGACCCCGTCGAGCGGGACGCGGTCGCCCGGCCGGACCGCGAGCCGCTCGCCGACCGCGACCGTCGCGGCCGGCACGGTCGCTTCGGCGCCGTCGCGGATCACGACTGCCTCGTCCGGCGACAACTCCATCAGTTCTCGCAGCGAGGTGCGCGCGCGGTCGACGGAGAAGCGTTCCAACAGCTCCGCGGTGGAGAACAACACCGCGAGCGTCGCCGCCTCGAACGGCAGGTCGATCGCGAGCGCGGCGAGCACGCCGACCGACATCAACAGGTCGATGTCCAGGCTCGCTCCCCGCAGCGAGTAGTAGCCGTTTCGGAGGATCGGCGGGGCCGCGACCCCGATCGCGAGCAGGTACGCCAGCGACGCGGTAGACACCTCCCACGGCCCGACCACCCCGATCCCGCCGCCGACGGTCGCCAGGAGGGCGTTCGATCCCGGCAGAAGCCACTCGAGGACGAGCCCGGCCCCCAGCGAGACCCCGCCGACCGCCGTGAGAACCGCCCGGAGGCTGGTGAACAATCCCTCCGAGACGGCGTCGCTATCGCTGTCGGCGATCTCGTATCCGGCGTTTTCGACCGCCGCGACGATCCCTTCCGACCCGAGGACGTCCGGGTCGTGGGTGACCACGACGACGCCCGCGGTCGGCCGGGGGTCGACCGACTCGACCCCCTCGCGGTCGAGGGCGTTCTCGACCTTCTGTGCGCACGACGCACAATCCATCTCCGGCACGGTCAGCCGGAGCTCGGCCCCGTCGGCGACCGCGTCGTCGGTCCCGCTCCGTTCGCTCATTGTGAGCCATAGCCGACGCGTCGGTATTAATCCATCTGCCATAATCGCGTGACGACTTATAAGCGGTTAACATTCATGAGTGTTATTTTAACAACCGGCGGCGACCGCGAGCATATACGTGATGACGGAGTACGTGAGCGTATGACCGACTGGCGCGCGGTCGGCTACGGGTTCGTGGTGATGGTCATCGCCGGCCTCCTCGCGACGGTCGCGCCCGTCGTCGGCCACATCGGCGCGGGGCTCATCGGCGGCTTCGTCGCCGGCTACGTCGCCGGCGGCGGGCTCGTTTCCGGAACGATACACGGCCTGCTCGCGGGCTGTGTGAGCGGGGTCGTCGTGACGCTCCTGCTCGCGGCGTTCGGCGGGCTGGTGGGTCTCGTCGGCGGCCCGCTCGGCGGCCTGCTGAGCGGCGCGGGAATCCTCCTCGTCGGGCTTCTGCTCACCGTCCTCTTCGCGGTCGACTCGGCGCTCGCGGGCGCGATCGGCGGCGTCCTCGGAGAATGAGACCACTCGGGGCCGAGACCGGAACGACCAGCGAGACCGGGACCCGCGCGGATCGCGGCACAGAGACGCTACCGAGCGGCCGACACACCGGAAGCGGCTCCGCGCCGACCCGCGCCGGAGCCGGTCCCGCACGACTTATCACCGATTCGGCCGAACCGTCGCCGTGGACCTCCACGTCCGGTACGAGGGCGACGACGACCCCGAGAAGTGTACGGCTCGAAAGCTCGCGCGGTTCGACCTCGCGGCGCTCCACCGGTCCGACCGGGCGACGCCGGGCGGCGTCGTGTTGAACCCGCACGCCGAGCGGGCGCTCTCGCCGGCCGACGCCGGGACGGCCAGCGAACGGGGGCTCGTCGCGCTCGACTGCTCGTGGGAGTCGGCGGGCGAAAAGCGGTTCTCGTTGGCGGGCGACCACCGCGCGCTTCCGTACCTCGTCGCCGCCAACCCGGTGAACTTCGGCCGGCCGATGCGACTCACGACCGTCGAGGCGCTCGCCGCGGCGCTCGCAATCTTCGGCGACCGCGACGGCGCCGAGCGGGTGCTCGCGAAGTTCACGTGGGGCGAGACGTTTCTCGACCTCAACGAGGAGCCGTTGCGCCGCTACGCCGACTGTGCGGACTCCGGCGAGGTCGTCGCGATCCAACAGGAGTACCT
>CAZKXC010000100.1:0-2754 GCA_964556645.1 uncultured Halobellus sp. | reverse complement strand
GCCGCCGTCCGGCACGGCCGCCACCCTCCGGCCGACCGGCGCTCTCCGGCACCCGAGTCGGTACCGTCAAGCGGCCCCGGTACCGGCGGGGTTTTTCGTCGCCAACCCGCAGTGTGAGGTATGGAGCTGTTCGCCGTCCCGGGCCTCCCGGAGATCCGGGAAGGAGACGACCTCGCGGCGCTTATCGACGGCGCCGTCGACCTCCGCGAGGACGACGTGCTCTGTGTCGCCAGCACCGTCGTCTCCAAGGCGGAGGGGCGCGCGTTCGACCTCGACGACTTCCCGCCGGGGTCCCGGGCGACCGCCATCGCCGACCGGCTTGCGGCTATCACCGGCGAAAAGAAGGATCCGCGGTTCGCCCAGGCGGTCCTCGAGGAGTCGACGGAGCTGTTGATGGAGGCTCCGTTTCTCCTGACCGTCACCGACTTCGGTCACATCGGCGTCAACGCGGGGATCGATCGGTCGAACGTCCCCGACAGCGACCTGTTGCTGCTCCCGGAGCGCCCCTCCGAGAGCGCAGAACGGCTCCGGGATCGACTGCCGGTCGACCGCGTCGTCGTCACCGACACCTCCGGCCGCCCGTTCCGTCACGGCCAGCGCGGCGTCGCCATCGGCTGGGCCGGCATGCCCGCGAGCCGCGACTGGCGCGGCGAGCGGGATCGCGACGGCCGCGAGATGGGCGTCACCGTCCAGAACGTGATCGACGAGCTCGCCGCCGCCGCCAACCTCGTCGCCGGCGAGGGCGCCGGCGGCACCCCGGCCGTGGTCGTCCGCGACTGGGCGTTCGGCGACCACGAGGGCTCCGACAACCACTTCCGGGCGGTCGAGAGCGACTTCGTCCGCCAGGCGCTCGAAGAATGGCAGTACGAGGCGTGACGCCACGCGGGGCGACGCCTCCCGGCGGCGTCCCGTCTCCCGGCTCGACTCACCGACTCCCCCACCACCGCATCCACCCATGCTCGGAATCGAACTCACCCCCGAACACGACCCGCATCGCATCGTCGACCTCGGCGTCCGCGCCGAGGCGGCCGGCTACGACGTCGTCTACTCGACGTGTCACTACAACAACCGCGACCCGTGGGCGGTCCTCTCACAGCTCGCGACCGCGACCGAGGACGTCCGGCTCGGCCCGGGCGTCGCCAACCCCTACGAGACGCATCCGGTCACGCTCGCCTCGAAGGTCGCCACCCTCGACGAGCTCTCCGAGGGCCGCGCCGTCTACGGGCTCGGGCCGGGTGACCCCTCGACGCTCACGAACCTCGGGCTGACCGACGAGCGCGGGCTCCGCTCGGTGCTCGAGGCGTTCAAGACCGCCCAGTCGCTGTGGGCCGGCGATCGGATCGACCACGACGGGAGCTTCGACGCCAGCAACGCCGGCCTCAACTACGCGCCGCCACAGGGGGCAGAGATCCCCGTCCACGTCGGCGGCGAGGGTCCACACATGTGCCGGATGGCCGCCAAACACGCCGACGGCCTGTTGTACAACGGCTCGCACCCGAAGGACCTCGCGTGGGCCCGCGAACAGGCCGACGACGGCCTCGACGACCGGCCCGACCACCGCGGGTCGTTCGACCTGCTGGCGTACGCCGCCGTCAGCGTGAGCGAGGACGCCGAGGCCGCCCGCGAGGCGGCCCGTCCGCCGGTGGCGTTTATTACGGCGGGAGCGGCCCCGCCGGTCTTGGAGCGTCACGGGATCGACGCCGCGGCCGCCGAGGCGATCGGCGAGCACGTCTCTGCCGGCGAGTTCTCGGCGGCCTTCGAGCGGGTTACGCCGACGATGATCGAGGCGTTCTGTATGACGGGGACGCCGGAGACGGTGCGCGAGCGCGCGAGCGCCGTCGCCGAACACGTCGACGGACTGGTGGTCGGATCGCCGCTCGGTCCGGACCTGGAAGCGAGCGTCGACCTCGCCGCCGAGGCGTTCGACGGACTGTTCTGAGCCTTCCGAGAAGCGTTCTCGCGGCTACTCGCTTCGTCCGCGGTCGCCAAGCGACGGGAGTTCCACGCCGAGTTCGCTCAACAACCCGCCGACCGCCGCGTAGCCCAACACGCTGACGGCGGCGATGACGAGCGTCTGACCGATGATGACGAGAACCGCCGAGAGCGGGTCTGCCGCGCCGAGAATCAGGTCGTTTACGAAGACGTCGACGAAGCGGCCGACGTCGCCCACAAGCCGCGTCACGAACTCGAAAAGCGCGAGCATACCAGCCCGTTGAACGGGAGAGTACTTGAGTCTTCAACTGGAGCCCGACACGGCCGTCGCCACGCATCGTGGTCGGCGTCTCGACGTATGACCTTTCGGAAACGATCGGTTTGCTCTCCTATCGTGGACCCTCGGATCGGTCCGGAACGACTCGATTCGGCCCCGTAGAACGCCTTTATTTGCCGATCGCGGCGTCTCGAGGCGTCACCGACGACGGAACCGACCGAGGGTATCGGAACGGGCAGGCCGCGTCGGCCCCTCAGTTCTGGTGATGGCCACCGACGACACACACGACGAGACGCACGCACACCACGCACACGTCGACGAGACGATCGACGACCGCGAGACGTGGGCGCGCCGCCGCCGCGAGGGCGTCCCGACCGGAAAGAACCTCCTGGTCGTCGCCTGTATGGACGAGCGCATCCCGGTCGAGGAGGCGCTCGGACTCGACCTCGGCGACGCACAGATCTACCGCAACGCCGGCGGAAAGGTGACCGACGACGTGATCCGGTCGGCGGCGCTGACGACGAACTTCTTCGACACCGACGAGA
>CAZKXC010000099.1:4520-7840 GCA_964556645.1 uncultured Halobellus sp. | reverse complement strand
TAATCCGCCCCGGCCGACCGCGACGCGCCGAGCGTCACTCTTCGAGCACCTCACCGGGATCGTCGGTCTCCTCGCCGTCGGCCCGCTTGCGGACGTCCACCCGATAGTGTTCGAGGATGTCCCGCCCGAGGAGGAGCGGATACTCCATGTGTCCGCGGTCTTCCACGCTGGCGGTGACGGTGTGTTGGTTGCCGCCGATGCCGATGACGAGGTCGACGACCGGACGCGCCTTCCCCCCCTTCACGCTGCCGGATTTCACCCGCGTCATGCTTTTTATCGGGCCGGCACCGATCTCGGCGGCCAGCGACGTGTCGATGCTGGTCCGGGTAGCGCCCGTGTCCGACTTCGCGAGCGACTGCGTCGAGCCGGAGGTGCCCGTGACGACGACCTCCTCGATGTAGCCGATGACCGGCTGTTCGGTGGGCCGCGGCTTCGGCTTCGGCGCACACGAGGGGCGAGCATCGTCGAGCGTCCGCGAGATCCGTTCGACCTCCGCGTCGTCGACGGCGCCGCCGACGGTCTCGATCGCCAGCCTGGCGATGTGCGGCGCGGGGCTGGTCCCGGTGGCCGCAAAGAGTCCCTTGAACCCCGCGGTTGGGTTCACCTCGAGCACGTACCAGCCGTCGTACCCTTCGACGAGGTCGACGCCGGCGTAGTCGAGCCCCATCACGTCCGCGGCGTAGAGGGCGGTGTCTGCGGCCTCGGTGGGCATATCGTCGGTGGCGTTCTCGACGGCGCCGCCGAGCGCGACGTTGGTGCGCCAGTCGCCTTCCGGCGCGTAGCGGTACATCGAGCCGACGATCTCGTCGCCGACGATGTACACCCGCAGGTCGCGGTGTTTCGCGTCGTCGCGGTCGATGAGCCGCTGGAGAAACGCCTGCCGGTTTCCGACCTTCGGGTTCACCCGTTCTGTGAGGTCCACCTTCCAGGTGCCGCCGCCGTGGGTGCCGATCGCGGTCTTGTACACGCCGACGTCGCCGAAGCGTTCGCGGTCCTCGTTCAGTCGGTCGTTCGAGAGCGCGAGCAGCGCGTCCGGCACCCGAATGTTCCAGTCCGCGAGCGTCGCCGCGGAGGCGAACTTGTGGATCGACGCGAGAACCGCGTTCGGCTCGTTCAACATCGGGCGGATGCGCTCGAACGTCGCCGCGAGCCCGAGCAGTTCGGCGGGCTGGTCCGTGTTCGACACCAGAAGCCGGTTGGCGATCACGTCGACGGGAGGCTCGATCTCGACGACGCCGTCCTGAACGCTTATCGCCGCGTTCTCCTCGCGCAGCCACACCGGCTGGTGGCCGAGGTCTTCGACGGCGTTACAGATGGCCTTCGTCTCCTTGCTGTTGTGTAACGACAACACGCCGACCCGCACCGGATCCTGTGGCATGGAGGGGAGTGTGCGTGCGGCGACAAAAACACACCCGATCGGCTCGCTTCGGCGACTCAGCGCCGGTGCGCGTCGTCGGCTCTGCCTCCGACGCCCGGCGGCTCGTCGAGGATGGCTCTGCCGGCGCGGGTGGCGTCGCAAACCAGCCGGCGCGGGTGGCGTCGCAAACCAGCCGGCGTGGTGTCACGAGTCCGCCCGCGTGGCGTCACGTATATACCCTGCCCTCCGTTCGCGTGAGTCATGAGCAACGACCGGGCGTTCACGTACAACGGCGGCGCGGTTCAGCCCGGCGAGAGACAGAACGTTCGATACGGGATCAGCGAGACCTACCTCGGCGACCCGGTCCGGATTCCGGTGACGATCGTCAACGGCGAGCGCGACGGCCCGACGCTCTTTCTCTCGGCTGCTTCTCACGGCGACGAGCTCAACGGCATCGAGGTCGTCCGCGAGGTCGCCCACGAGTGGGACCTCTCGGAGCTGGCGGGGACCCTGGTCTGTCTGCCGGTGCTCAACGTCCCCGGATTCCTCGCACAGCAGCGATACCTGCCCGTGTACGACCGCGACCTGAACCGTTCGTTCCCCGGACGGCCCGGGTCGACCAGCTCGAAGCGGATGGCCCACCAGATCTACGCCAACTTCATCGAGCCGTGCGACCTCGGGCTCGACTTTCACACCTCGACGCGGGGACGCACGAACATGCTCCACGCCCGCGGCGACATGACCGATCCGGGCGTGTATCGGCTCGCGATGGCGTTCGGCTCGAACGTCATAATCGACAGCGACGGACCGAGCGGGACCCTCCGGGGAGAGGCGACGAACGACGGAACCCCGACGGTCACGATCGAGATGGGCGAGGCGCACCGCTTCCAGCGCGGCCTCATCGACGACGCGCTCGCGGGGGTGCGATCGGTGTTCGCGGAGTACGGCCTGCTGGAGTCGGCGGCCGTTCGGTGGTCCGGCTGGCGGACGGTCGTCGCGGGCGCCGGCGAGAAGACGTGGCTCCGTGCGGACTCCGGCGGCATCGTCGACACCCACTACGAGAGCGGTTCGCTGGTGCGTG
The DNA here is from genome assembly GCA_964556645.1 of uncultured Halobellus sp. Lineage (GTDB taxonomy): Archaea > Halobacteriota > Halobacteria > Halobacteriales > Haloferacaceae > Halorubrum. Next base: position 5,402 of record CAZKXC010000099.1, on the reverse strand, counting down.
AGGGCGACCGGATCGCGACGATCACCGACCCGTTCAAAGAGGACGCGGTCGGCGTGGAAGCCCCCTTCACCGGCCTGCTGATCGGCGTTCTCGAGAACCCGGTCGTCTACCCCGGTAACCCGTTGTGTCACCTCGTCGAGGTCGACGAGACGACCGAACGTGCGCTCGAATCCGAAGCCGCCTCGAACGGGGAGACGCGAGAGCCGAGCGCCCCCGATTGCTCTGCGTCCCGCCGAAACGATCGGTATTACGGGCTGGAGGGTGAAGATGCGTCCGAAGAACGATGAGAGGAGCCACCACGCATCCGGGAGGCGAGGCCGAGTGAACCCCAACCGAGTCGACTTCGTCGTCGACCTGGCGTACGGGTTGTTGATATTCATCGCCGTGGTTCTGTTTGCGGTCGTCGGCAATCAGGTCGGAATCGCGTTCGGGCTCGGCGTGCTCGTCTCGTACGTCATCCACGTGAGTTGGAAGATGGCTCGGTTCGATCCGGATTGGATGACCCGTGAGGTCACCGAAAACGTCGAGGAGACGCTGAAAACGGAAGTCGACGGGGTCATCGACCGTCTCGAGGCGGTGAACGAGCGGGTCGATCGCCGTCCGCGCGCCGAAGAGGTCGAGAAGGCGGTCGACCAGAGCGTTGACAGGGTGTCCGAAGACGTCGAACAGACGGTCGAGGAGAAGGTCGGCGCGGTGACGAAAGACGTCGAAGAGACGGTCGAGACCGTGTCAGAGGGCGTCGAGGAGACGGTCGAGGAGGCGGTCGAGGAGACGGTCGAGGAGGCGGTCGGCGAAACCGTCGAAGAGACGGTCGAAGAAACCGTCGAGGAGGCGGTCGGCGAAACCGTCGAGAAACGCCTCAACGAGGTCGTCGACGACGAG
>CAZKXC010000099.1:0-4420 GCA_964556645.1 uncultured Halobellus sp. | reverse complement strand
ATGACCGACGACCTCGACACGCCGGTGCTCGACAATCACCTCCACCTCGACCCCCGACACGGCCGCGGTATCGCGGCCGTCGAGGACTTCGTCCGCCTCGGCGGTACGCACCTTCTCGTCGTCAACAAGCCGTCGTGGCACCTCGGCGTCGAAGCCGACGAGCCGGCGGCGTTCCGCGCGGTCTTCGAGGAGACGCTGGACGCCGTCGCCGACGCAACCGAGGTGCTTCCCGGGAAGGCGTGGCCCGTCCTCGGCGTCCATCCGGGGCTCATCAGCCGGCTGGTCGACGAGCGCGGGTTTTCTCCGGCGGCGGCGCGCGATCTGATGTGTGGCGGACTCGACGTCGCCGCCGAGTTCGTCGCCGACGGCCGCGCGCTGGCGGTGAAGTCGGGGCGGCCACACTACGACGTGAGCGACGCGGTCTGGGATGCCTCGAACGCCGTGACCCGCCACGCGTTCGAGGTCGCCGCCGACGTCGGGTGTGCCGTCCAGTTGCACACCGAGGCGAGCGAGGACCTCACCGACCTCGCGGCGGCCGCCGAGGCGGCCGGACTCGACCCGACGCGGGTGGTAAAACACTACGCGGCCGGTCGGCTCGCGGGACCGACACCGAGCGTGATGAGCGAGAAAGACCGGCTCGAGCGCGCCGCAGAATCGGGCGAGCCGTTTCTGATGGAGACTGACTTCGTCGACGACCCCGACAGGCCGGGGATGGTGCTGGGTCCGAAGACCGTCCCGCGGCGGGTGCGGTGGCTGCTCGACGCGGGATACGACGACGCCGTCCGCCGCGCGCACGTCGAGACGCCGGCGGCGGTGTACGGCATCGACACCGAGGCGACGCTCGACACGTGACGAGCTCCTCTCGGCTCGCGTCGTCGTCGGCCCTGCCAGCCACTCCGAGATGCGGCCGTCGCCGGGCGTGTGAACGTCTCGCGAGGGGCTGTGATAAGAAAGGCCTTTGAGTAGTCCGGGTGAGGTATGTGGTATGACCGAGGATGAGTCCGTGGAGACGTTCTACTCGGCGGAACGCTGGCAGAACTGGCTCGATCGGGTCGCCGACGAGGAGCTCGATCCGGAAAACGAGGACTCCGCCCGCCTCCTGTTGAACCTCCAGGACGACGCCGCGATCGCGGTCGCGAAGGTGCTCGCGGCGCTCGAAGAAGACCGCATCGACGAAGAGCGCGCGGTCGAGGAGATCCGCCACGTCAGCGACATCGTGCTCGCGGAGGTGTCGCTGGACGACGAGGACAAGGCGATGCTGATCGACGGCGTCCAGACGTCGCTCGTCCCCGTCTTCTACGCGGCCGAGGAGTTCGTGGTCGGGGGCGTCGTCGAGGGCGACATCGCCGAGTTCGTCCGCGCGGCCGCCGACGCCGAGGCGGACGACGACCTCGACGCCGCGCTCGGATACGTCGTTCAGGCCGGAACGCGCGTGATCAGCGGCCACCACCTCGACATCGAACTCGTCGAGGAGTTGGAGTACGGACTCGTCTCCGAGTGGATCAACGGACTCGACTCGCTCCAATCGGCGATCGAAGACCCCGAAGTCGTCGAAGAAGACTAACTCCGACCCGGTTCTCTGAATACGCACGACGAGTGGCCTGAGGCTCAACCCAGAGGCGGTTCACCTTCGTCGCGGTGTACACGAAGCTCCGCTTCTCGTTTCTGATGACCGGCAACAGCGCCGCGGAGTGGGCGCCGGGCGAGAGAGCTCGCGGCTGGACGCCGTGGCGACGTGTTTTTGTTCGTTCGGCATGCCGTACGAGTAGGACGATGCCACGCGAACAGTACCAGACGAAACTGGAGACGCTTCGGGACGACGTACTCTACATGAGCGAGCTCGTCGCAGAACGGCTTCGGATGGCCCTCGACGCCCTGGAACGGCGAGACGGCGACCTCGGCGAGCAGGTGATCACCGGCGACGCGGAGGTGAACGAGCTGTATCTCGATCTCGAACAACAGTGTACGGACCTCATCGCGCTCCAGCAGCCGGTCGCGGGCGACCTGCGTTTCATCGCGGCGTCGTTCAAGATCATCACCGACCTCGAACGGATCGCGGATCTCGCGACCAACATCGGCGAGTACGCGAAACAGGCCACACACGAGGTGTTTCCGGACGTCGACGTCCAGCGCATCGGCGAGGACACACAACAGATGCTCGAGGCCGCCATGACCGCGTACCTGGATTCCGACTCCGAGCGGTGTTACGCGGTCGCCGAGATGGACGACGCGGTCGACGCGGCGTGTGAGGCGGCGAGCGACCTCGTCGTTCGGGACCTCATCGAGCGCGACGAGCTCCGCGGGGACGACGTGGAGGCGACGATGACGAACGTCTCGCGGCTGTTGTTGACGATTCGCGACCTCGAACGGGTCGGCGACCACGCGGTCAACATCGCCGCTCGCGCGTTGTACATGATCGAAAACGACGACGAGCTGTTGTACTGACCGGCGGTCTGGATTGGGCCGCCGCCGGACCCGGTCGGCGTGCGACCCGGTCGGCGGCCGACCCGGCCGACGCGTACATACGATCCCCCGCCGAGAGTGGCGTATGGACGCCGACGCCTACCGGACGGAGATTCCCGTTCGGTTCCGCGACATCGACGCGATGGGCCACGTGAACAACGCCGTGTACGCCACGTACCTCGAACAGGCCCGAACACACTACTACCGGGACGTGCTCGACGCAGACCTGTCCGCGGTCTCGACGGTGCTCGCGTCGGTGTCCGTCCGGTTTTACCGTCCGGTCGAACTCGGCGACGAGGCGGTCGGCGTCGCGATCGCGGTGTCGGAACTCGGCGAATCGAGCGTCCCGATGACGTACGAACTCCGGGCCGGCGGCGACGTCGTCGCCGAGGCCGAGTCGGTACAGGTCGCCGTCGACGACGAGGGGAGCTCTCGTCCGATTCCCGAGGCGTATCGGGAGGCCATCGAGGCGTATCACGGCCTCTGAAGCGGTCGGTGGCGTCGGCGGCGGCGTCCGACCGCCGTTTTCGCCCCGGTCTCGTCGCCGCGGTCGGCTCGGAGCCGGACCGTACCTTCTTGCCCGCGCAACCCGAGTATCGAGACATGTCGATCCGATTGTACGCCCTCGACGGGTGTCCGTGGTGTGAGACGGTTCACGACGCGCTCGTCGACGCCGACATCGAGTACGAGACGACGTTCGTCGATCCGTTACACTCCGACCGCAACGAGGTCAAACGCGTGAGCGGCCAGCGGGCCGTTCCGGTGCTCGTCGACGAGGAGCGCGGGGTAACGATGGCCGAGAGCGCGAACATCGTCGAATACGTCGACCGGACGCTCGCATGACCATCTACACCGGCCGCGGCGACGACGGAAAGACCGACCTCCGGGATATGAGCCGGGTGTCGAAATCCAGCCTGCGGATCGAAGCGTACGGAACCGTCGACGAGGCCAACGCCCTGATCGGGACGGTTCGACCGACCGACCACGACGACCTCGACCACCTGCTCAGGACGATCCAGAACCATCTCCACGTGGTGCAAGCCGACCTCGCGAACCCCGACCCGGACCCCGCCGACCCGAACATCGAGACGGCCCACGTCGAGGAGGTGGAATCCGAGATAGACGGCTTCGACGAGGAGTTGGAGCCGCTGCAGTCGTTCGTGTTGCCCGGCGGCGGCGCGGCGGGCGGGCAGCTTCATCACGCCCGGACGGTCGTTCGGCGCGCGGAGCGGCGGGCCGTCGACCTCGCGCGGTCCGAGCCGATAAACGAGACGGTCGTCACCTACCTCAACCGGCTCTCGGATCTGTTGTTCACCCTCGGGCGGGTCGCGAACGCGCGCGAGGACGAACCGGAGGAGGCGCCGTCGTACTGAGGGATCTCGGCCGCGTCTCCCGCAAAGCATATATCCGTCCTCGACCAAAGGACAGATATGAGCAAACACTTCGAAGACGCACGGTACTACCTCGGCCGAGCCGCAGAACACGCCAAGGCCGGCGTCGTAGAGGAGCTCGAGCCGCTCCAGGACCGCGTGGCGAAGCTGATCGGCGACGAGCCCGAAGAAGAGCCGGAGCCCTCGCGGTTAGAAAAGCTCCAGGCGGATCTCAAGCAACTCGAAGAACGCGCCGAAGGCGAGGCCCGCGAGGCCGTGACCTCGGCCCGCAAGCGGGTCGAGGCGTACCGCGGCCGCGACGAGGAACAGACGGCCGACTGAACGCGGCTGGCGCTGGCGTCAGGACGACGGTCGCGGGCCGGACGGCAGCGGTACTGACCGCGTTCTCTTGTTACCCGCCGTCTGAGAAGCGACAAAGCAACGTTTAAGTCTCGACGTCGGAAACGTCAGTTCGCCCGGGTCGGTGGTCTAGTCCGGTTATGACGGCTCCTTCACACGGAGCAGGTCGGCGGTTCGAATCCGCCCCGACCCACTTTTTCGACGTACCACAGTGGGGAGCCGACGCC
>CAZKXC010000098.1:0-7946 GCA_964556645.1 uncultured Halobellus sp. | reverse complement strand
ACGGGTCGTGGCGGACGTCGCCGAGCAGCGCGCCGGCGTGGGCGCCCGTCGCGTCGCGGAACGGCGCGGACTTCGTGTCCGCGTTGTTCACCAGCAGGTTCGGAATCATCGCGTCCGAGCCGCGGTTGAGGTACCGGAAGACGAGGTACACCACGCCGGCCGCGATGATGCCGACGAGGATCTGGCCGACGATGATGAGCGCGTACCCCAACACGACGGCGATGATGATCCACATGAGCAGCGAGCGCATCTGGTTGCGCTTGCGTGCTTCCTCCTTGTGGGCGTCGACGATCTGTTCGCCCTTGCCGGCGGGCACCGTCCGGACCTTCGGCTTGTTGCCGTCGTCGGGGTTGTGATACACTAAGACGTCCTGCAGCTCCTCTTTGGGGAGGAGCTCGGACATCGCCTTCGCGAGCATCGACTTGCCGGTTCCCGGCGAGCCGATCATCATCACGTGGCGGCGTTGTTTGGCCGCCTTGATGATCACGTCGCGGGCGTGTTCCTGGCCGATCACCTGGTCGACGAGCCGGTCGGGAATCGATATCTCGGAGGTGGAGTCGATCTTGAGTCCGCCGAGCAGGTCGTCCTCGTCCGGGTCGTCGGCGATCTCCGCACCCTCCACTTCGACGCTGCTACCGAGGTCGTCGATCGCCCCCTCGTCGTCGGGGTTGACCACGGTGTTCGCGTTCGAGCGGTCGTCGGTCGGTGGGTCGGGCGAGTCCGGGAGGTCGTCGTCGATCGCGATGCCGTCGTTCCACTCGTCTGACTCCTCGTCGTTCGAGCCGTTCTCCGCGTTCTGAGCCGGGTCCGGGGTGCGGAATCCGTCGTCTGTCGGCTCCGACTCCTCGTGGTTCGCCCCGTTCCCGGCCGGAGCCGGGCGTTCGCTGGGGGAATCCTCGTCGCCGTCTTCGGCCGGGCGCTGGACGGAGTCGTCGGACTCCTCCGGCGGCGCGTCGTCCACTGGGGAGTCGTCCGACGGCGCGACGTCCTCGTCCGGCGGGTCGTTCGTGTCCTTCTCGTTGCTCATAGAATCGGTAACCGTTACCAAAAACGAAGGGTCGGCTACTGATATACTTTCTCCCCGCGTCCCTGCCGGACGCAGCGCGTGAAACCCCCGTTATCGGCATATACCGTCGGTATTGCGCCTCGTTCCGTTCCCGCGGAGTTTATAAACTGCGCCGCCGCTACGTGGATCCATGCGGGGGTTCTACATCGGGCGATACCAGCCGTTCCACCACGGCCACCGACACATGATCGAGGAGATCGCCGAGGAGGTCGACGAGCTGGTGTTGGGGATCGGCTCCGCCGGCGACTCACACACCACCCGGAACCCGTTCACCGCGGGCGAGCGCGTGATGATGGTCACCAAGGCCGTCGAAGACCTGGACGTCACCACCTACGTCGTCCCGATCGAAGACCTCGACCGCAACTCGGTGTGGGTGAGCCACGTCCGAAGCATGACCCCGCGGTTCGACGTTGCGTACTCGAACAACCCGCTCGTCGTCCGGCTCTTCGAGGAGGCCGACGTCGAGGTGAAGGGCTCGCCGATGTTCCGCCGAGAGGTGCTCGAGGGCGCAGAACTCCGCGAGCGGATGATCCACGGCCGCGACTGGGTCGACCTCGTTCCGGAGACCGTCGTCGACGTCATCGAGGAGATCGACGGCGTCAAGCGGATCCGGCGAATCGCCGAAACCGACGCCACCGGCGAGGAATGACCCGCCGGCGTTCCGCCCTCCGACCGCTCACGCTCGCCTCCGACTTCGGGTCGCCGTATCCGGCGGCGATGAAAGGGGTCATCAGGCGGCGAACCGACGCCGAACTCGTCGACGTGAGCCACGACCTGCCGCGCGGTGACCCGCGGGCGGCCGCCTTCTGGCTCCGGTTCGTGCTCGCGGAGTTTCCGCCGGCCGTCCACTGTGTCGTCGTTGACCCCGGCGTCGGGACCGACCGCGCCGCGGTCGCCGTCCGCGCCGGCGCACACGTGATCGTCGCGCCCGACAACGGACTCGCGCTGCCGCCGGCCCGGGCGCTGGCCGCCGGCGACCACGACCCCGGAGCCGACACCGATCCGGAGCCCGACGAGGCCGAGCAGACGCGGATCGACGTCTACCGGATCGAGGGCTTCGAGCCCGCGAGCGCGACGTTCCACGGCCGCGACGTGTTCGCTCCCGCCGCGGCCGACGTCTGGGAGGCGGTCGTTGCCGGCGGCGAAGCGACTGGCGGCCCCGAAGCGACCGCCGGCGGCGAGGCGACGGCCGGCGAACCCGAGCACCCCACGGAGGTTCGCGAACGGCTCAACGACGTCTCCTGGCTGTGTCGAACCGACGCGTACGCCGACGCGCGGATCCCGGAGCCGACCGTTCGAGGCGACGGCGCGGACGCGGTCGTCGACGGCGAGGTGCTCGTCGTCGACGACTTCGGAAACGTCATCACCAACGTGCCGGGCGGCGTCGTCGAGGGGCGACAGAACGTGCGCGTGAACGACGAGCCGGTGCCGGTGGTCGCGACGTTCGCCGCGGTCTCTGCCGGTGAGCGGCTCGTGACCGTCGGCAGCCACGGCTACGTCGAGTGCGACGTCAACGACGGGCGCGGGGCGGCGGCGTTCGGCCTCGCGCCCGGCGATCCGGTCCGGTTCTCGTTCGGGTGACGCGGGCGCTCAGAGCTCGACGCCCGACGGGATCAGGCTCTCGCTCCGCAGGAGGTTCCCCTCGTTGTCGTACACCAGAAACGTTTCCTTGTCGTACGTCACGAGCGGTTCGCCCTCGAGTTCGATCTCGATGCGATACCGTGCGTCGCCGTCGGCGGCGTCCGCGGACTCGCGCGCGGCGTGGATGAACGGAAGCACGTCGTCGGCCGTCTCGTTGAGTTCGAGGACGAAGTCTCCCGTGTACCGATTCGTTACGCCGACGACACCCTCGGCGTCGTTCCCGTTCGAGAACGGCTCGCGGAGCCGGAAGGCGACATCGACCTCCGCGGCCGAGAGCAGGTCGCCACCGGATCCCGAGAGCCGGTCCCGTAACAGCCCGTCCGGTCCGTGGAAGTCGATGCGGACCAGCGGGGTGGTCGGCTCGCCGGCGTCGTTCCCGACGCCCTCAACGGTCAGTTCGAAGTAGTCACGCCGCATTTCCTACCGGAGCATTATCGGTCATGCCGTATCAACGTAACGGGCGTTTCGGCGCTCGAACGCGCTCGCTCGGCGAGACGCCGGACGCGTCGACCGGCCGACCGGCCGTCGGACGCTCGAACTCATCGCTGATATTCGACGGACGCAATTTAAACCGGAGCCGGACGTATCGGCGTACGATCAGCGATGGCGGGAGACACGGGCGCCGACGACGCCGGAGGAGCCGTGAGAGCCGTCCGTCGACGCCTCGGGCGCACCTGGGAGATGCTGCGGGGGTCCGACCTCGGCGTCCGTCCGTTCGACCCCGGCACGGACGGACCGCTCGCGTCCTTCTCGCCCCCGCCGGACGAGCGCGAGATCGACCGCTACTGGGTGAACGCGCCGTACGCGTACGTCGTCATCACCTACGACGACGAGGAGAACGAACACCGGTACTACGCGGTCGAGCCCGACCTCGACGAGTTCGAACGCGAGCTGTTGGACCGCGTCGCCGACGACATCCGTGACCCGTTGTTGTACAAGGAAGGAACGGGACGGACCGACGAAGAAACGCTGCGGACCGAACTGGAGTCGTTGCTCGAACAGTACGGCGTCGACGCCGGGATGGACACCTTCCACTCGCTGGCGTACTACCTCTACCGCGACTTCCGCGGGTTCGGAAAGGTCGACCCGTTGTTGAACGACGCACACATCGAGGACGTCTCCTGTGACGGCTACGACCTGCCGATCTTCGTCTATCACGACGAGTACACCGACATCGAGACGAACGTCTCGTTCGGGAAGGACGCGCTCGACAACTACGTCATCCGGCTGGCCCAGCAGTCGGGCCGCCACATCTCCGTCGGCGACCCGATGGTCGAGACGACGCTCTCGGACGGCTCGCGCGCCGAGCTCGCGCTCGGTAAAGAGGTGACCCCGCGCGGGTCGGCGTTCACCATCCGACAGTACGCCGAGGAGCCGTTCACGCCGATCGACCTGGTCGATTACGGGACGTTCTCGATCGAACAGATGGCGTACTTCTGGCTCTGTATCGAACACAACAAGAGCCTCATCTTCGCCGGCGGAACCGCCTCGGGCAAGACCACCTCGATGAACGCGGTCTCGATGTTCATCCCGCCGCGGGCGAAGGTGCTCTCGATCGAGGACACGCGCGAGCTCTCGTTGTACCACGACAACTGGCTCTCCTCGGTCACGCGCGAGCGGCGCTCCGAGGGCACCGACATCGACATGTACGACCTGTTGCGGTCGGCGTTGCGACACCGCCCGGAGTACATCATCGTCGGCGAGGTCCGCGGCGCGGAAGCTATCACGTTGTTTCAGGCGATGAACACGGGCCACACCACGTTCTCCACGATGCACGCCGACTCCATCGAGACCGTGATCAACCGGCTGGAGAACGAGCCGATCAACGTTCCGCGGGCGATGGTTCAGTCGCTCGATATGCTCTCGATCCAGACGCTGACCCGGTCCGACGACCAGCGGATCCGCCGGGCGAAGGTGGTCGGCGAGATCGGCGGGATCGACCAACGAACCGGCGAGCTCGACTACTCTTCGGCGTTCGAGTGGCGCGCGGAGACCGACGAGTTCAGGCGCAACGACTCCGGCCTCCTCGACGAGATACGCGAGGAGCGCGGCTGGGCCCGGGCGGAGCTGCTCCGTGAGGTGCGCCGCCGCGAGCGGTTCCTCGACCTGTGTAGCCGGCTCGGAGTGAACGGGTACCGCCGGTTCACGGCGCTCGTCAACGAGTACTACGCCGACCCCGACCGCGTGATGGACCGACTCGAGAAACGAGCCGAAGAAGACGAGACCGTGACCACCCCCGACGCAGGCGCGACCGACCTCGACGCGAGATGATCGCGTACGTTCCGCTCGCCGTCGCGGTCGCGTGTTGTCTGGCGCTCGCGGCGCCACAGGTCTCCTCGCGGGCGGGGTTGTTCCTCACCCGGCTGGCGTTGTCGCTTTTCGGCGACTACGTCGTGGCCGGCGACCGGAGACAACGAGAACGAGACCTGATGCGTGCCGCACACGTCGGCGGCACCCACCGCGCGTACGCCTCTCGAACCCTGTTGTACGCGGGCGTCCTCGGCGTCGCCGGGAGCGTGATCGGGGTGTACGTCGCCGCGGGGGTGTTGACGGCGCTCGACGTCGGCGGCGACCGGCTCGTCGAGACGCTTCCGGACGCGCTCTCCGTGCTCGCCGGGCTCACCCGGCTGACACGGCTCGGGTTGTTCGAGCTGTTCGTGCTGCTCGTCGTCGCCTCCGCCACGGTCGGGTCGGCGCTCGCGGTCGGGACGTACTACGCGCGGTGGGCGTTGCTCGGCCAGCGAGCGACGGCGCGGGCCGCGGAGATCGACGCCACGCTGCCCCGAACGGTCGCGTTCGTGTACGCGCTCTCGCGGTCGGGGATGGCGTTTCCCCGGGTGATGGACGCGCTCGCGGAGAACGAGACGGTGTACGGCGAGGCCGCCACCGAGCTGTCCGTCGCCGTCCGCGAGATGAACGCCTTCGGCACGGACGTGTTGACGGCGCTCCGACACACTGCCCGGCGAACGCCCAGCGACGACCTCTCCGAGTTCGCCGAAAACCTCGCGTCGGTGCTCGGAACGGGACGGTCGTTGTCGGCGTTTCTCAACGACCAGTACGACCGTTACCAGCAGGAAGCGGAGTCGAAACAGGAGCGGTACCTCGAACTGCTCTCGACGTTCGCGGAGGCGTACGTCACCACGCTGGTCGCCGGGCCGTTGTTTCTGATCACGATTCTCGTCGTGATCGGCCTCGTGTTGAGCGACACGCTCCCGTTGTTGCGCGTCATCGTCTACGTCGCCGTTCCGCTGGCGACGTTCGGGTTCGCGGTCTACGTCGACAGCATCACCCAAGGGATCGGCGGGACAGAACAGGTCGATCTGTCGGAAGCAGCCGACGGACGCGGCGCCCGCGGCGGGGTCGAGGAGTCGACCCAACCCGACGGGGGGCGCGTGACCGACCGCTGGCAGGCGAGCCGCGAACGGCTGGCGGCGTACGACCGTCTCCGGTCGGTCCGCTCGTGGGTGAGATCGCCGGTGGACCGCATCCTCGAGACGCCACGGGCCGTGCTCGCCGTCGCCGTGCCGGTGGCGTTGTTCGGGGTCGCCGCGGTCGTTCATCCGCTCACGGCCAGAGACCCGGCGGCGATCGCCGCACAGATCGACGCGCCGCTCGTGGCCGCGACCGCGGTCGTGCTCGCGGCATACGCGGTCGTCTACGAGGTACAGAAACGCCGGATTCGACGGATCGAGTCGGCCATTCCGGACTTTCTCGACCGGCTCGCCAGCGTGAACGAGGCCGGAACCTCCGTCGTCGGAAGCGTCCGACGCGTCGCCGGCACCGACCTCGAGGCGTTGACGACCGACCTCGAGCGCACGCGCCGGGACATGGACTGGGGAGCCGACGTGACGGCCGCGCTGCGGCGGCTGGAACGACGGGTCGCCTCGCCGATGACGTCGCGGGCGGTCGTGCTCGTGACGAACGCGATGCACGCGAGCGGGGACGTCGCGCCGGTGCTCCGGATCGCGGCCGACGAGGCGCGGGCGACGTGGACGCTCCGGCGGGAACGCCGGCAGGTGATGGTGACGTACCTCATCGTCATCTACATCTCGTTTCTGGTGTTTCTCGGCGTGATAGCCGCGCTCTCGGTGTCGTTCATTCCCGCCATCGAGGAGGCGTCCATCGCCGGAGCGGCCGCGGAGACCGGCGCCGGCGCCGGCACCGGCGTCGGCGGAACCGGAGTCGTGGGCGGGCTCGGCGACATCGACGTAGCCGTGTACGAGCAGCTGTTCTTCCACGCGGCCGCCGTCCAAGCGGTGTGTTCCGGAATCGTCGCCGGACAGCTCGGCGAGGGCTCGGTTCGGGACGGCGCGAAACACGCGGCCGTGCTGCTCGTCTTCACGCTCGTCGCCTTCGCGCTCATGGGCGCCGTGTGAGACGCGGCGCGGCCGCGGTCGACGCCGCCGGTCACCGCACCTATGTTCGTCGCCGCCGACGTCCGCGTATGGATCCCCAGTCGACGTACGACCGGATCGCCGCGCACTTTTCGAAGACCCGCGAGTACGCGTGGCCGGAGGTCGAGACGTTTCTGGCGGGGCGCGCCGGCGAGCGGGGACTCGACGTCGGCTGTGGAAACGGCAGACACACCGAGCTGTTGGCCGACCACGCCTCCCGGTGTCTCGGCGTCGACCTCAGCCGCGAGCTGCTCCGCGAGGCGGCCGACCGGGCCCGCGAGCGCGGGTTCGACGGCCGTGCGGCGTTCGTCCACGGCGACGCGGCGCGGCTCCCGGTGAGTACCGACGCGGTCGACCTGGCGGTGTACGTCGCCACGATCCACCACCTCTCGCCGCGGGCCGCGCGCGTCCGGAGCCTGAACGAACTCGCGCGGGTGCTTCGCTCCGACGGGGTCGCACTCGTGAGCGCGTGGAGCACCGCACACGACCGGTTCGACCGCGAGGAGGGGTTCGACACCGCCGTCGACTGGACGCTTCCCGGCGGCGAGACGGTGCCACGATACTACCACATCTACGATCCGGCGGAGTTCGACGCCGACCTCGCCGACAGCGACCTCGCCGTCGTCGACGTCTCCGTCTCGAGCGGGAACTGTTACGGCGTCGTCCGGGCGCCCGACGCCTGAGGCCGGCAAAAACGAGCCGATAGCGCGGAGCCGTTCGGCCGAGCCGGTTCTCGAAGCCGACGGCGCCAAAGAGTAAACTCCTTATCTCGGCAGGCTATGGGTGAAAACGCGCGCCGGTGGTCTAGTGGTAGGACCTGAGCCTTCCAAGCTCATGGCCCGGGT
>CAZKXC010000097.1:0-7990 GCA_964556645.1 uncultured Halobellus sp. | reverse complement strand
ATATCCGACGCCGACGTGTTCGAGATACTGTCGAATCGTCGCCGTCGGTTCGCCCTCCACGCGATCAAACGACGTGAAGAACCGATCGAGCTCTCCGAACTCTCAGAACAGATCGCCGCCTGGGAGATAGGCGCAGAACCAGACGATATCAGGTACGAGGATCGTCGTAGCGTGTACGTGACGCTCAAGAACATACACATCCCGATGATGGACGAACGGGGCGTAGTAGAGTTCGAGCAACAAACGAAAACTGTCCGGTCGACGGACCTGCTTTCTAAACTCGACGTCTACGTCGAGGCCCTCAGAAAAGACGAGATTCCGTGGAGCAGCTACTACATCGGGCTTGCGGCTATCTGCCTCTCGGTCGTCATCGCCGTCGCCGCCGATGTCCCCGGGGCCGCCGCGCTCGACCCGCTCGACGTCGGCGTGATCACCGTGGTCGCGTTCGGCGTGTCGTCGCTCGTACACCACCTCGTCGACCGACGGAATCGTCTCGGAAGCACCGAAGAACCACCCGAACTCCGCCGACAGAAATGAGCAGAACGGCCCGGCTACCGGCCCGCACGAGCACCGCACGAGCGCTGAGCGTCGCGCTCGCGGTCGTCGCCGCGGCCGGGCTGATCTTCGGCACCGGCGGGTTCACCGCGATGAGCGCAGATCGCGGGGTCAACGTCAACGTCGCCGGCGACGACGACGCGTACCTCGGCTACGAACTGACCACCGAGACCACCACGGGCAACAACTCCAGCACCGTCACCGCCGAGGCGACGTATCGAAACCGGTTCGACGGCGAACTCACCCTGGAGGTTACGGTCGTCGTGGACGGAGACGAGGTCGACACAGAAACGAGAACCCTCGACCCGGGATCAGAGAAGGTCATCAGCGTCACGCGGTCGTGTTCAGCCGGCGAGATTTACATCGCGTTCGAGGCGGCCGGAGACGGACCGGGGGTCAGCGTCTCGATGGACCGCGCTCACAGCGTGTCGTGTGGCTGAGGCCGGGGTGACAGGGCCGGCGAGCGCACCTCGCCTGACACCGGGAGCCGAGAGACGGCGACGGGCCGGACGGACAGGCGACCGGTCGCGGGCGTCGTCACCGGGGGTCGTTCTTCCGGCCGGACCACGTCTCGATGTCGATCGTCCAGACGCGCGGGTCTTCTCGGGGATCGACGTTCGTGAGAAGCTCCGGCCGGTAGGCGTTGTCTCCCATCGCTTCTCTGGCGGCATCCCAGTCGTCGATGGTGATTCGGTCGAGACTCCCCTCGACGACCACGCTCCGCCACGCGTCGTCCGCGGCCATCTCGTATACCAGAAAGCTCGCCGTCTCCGACCGCTCGGCGTACGTCACCTTTCGTCCCGCCTCGGAGTGGCCGGCGAACAGGAAGTAGAGCCGGTCGTCGCCGTCGTATCCGAACGAGAGCGGGACTCCGTACGGGGTCCCGTCGGCGGCCATCGACAACACGCCGACCCCCTGTTCGGCGAGGAACGCCGAGATCGCTTCGTCGTCCATTTCGTGTCCCTGGAGGATGCCGGATGCCGGAGGCATGAGCGTACGTTCGGACAAGCAGCTGAAAAGCCTTGCTCGCGGGCGCGGCGACGCGACACACGGCGACCGGCTCGTCACGGACGGTGGAGAATGGGTGATTTTTATGCGGTCGCGTCGAATCCACGACCACGATGGACCGACGAAGCGCGCGTGCGCTCGGCCGAGGTGAAAGCGATGGGTGACGGAGACGCCGGCGCGCCCGTCGTCGCCAGCTTCTTTTCGGGCTGTGGCGGCCTCGACAGGGGGTTCGAGCGGGCGGGCTTCGACGTGGCGCTCGCGAGCGACCACTGGGAGCCGGCCGCGAAGACGTATCGGGAGAACAATCCCGACGTTCGGTTTCTGGAGGCGGACGTCCGCGAGTTGGACGCCGACGACGTCCGAGCGGCCGTCCGGGAGACGGGACACGGCGCCGACGGCGTGGACGTGGTGATCGGCGGACCGCCGTGTCAGGGGTTCAGCCGGCTCAACAACGAGCAGATCGAACTCGACGAGATGGAGAAGGACCGCCGCAACACGCTCTTCGAGGAGTTTCTGCGGATGGTCACCGTTCTCGACCCGCAGCTCGTGTTGATGGAGAACGTCAGAGACCTGATCAACCGGGAGACGAGCGACGGCCGCTACGTCAAAGACCTGATCGTCAGGGAGTTCGCCTCGAAGGGATACAACTGCGAGTATCGGGTGCTCAGAGCCGAGGGGTACGGCGTGCCACAGAAGCGCCGGCGGCTGTTTTTCGTCGGGACCAACCGCGACGTGCCGATCCGGTTTCCGGAGCCGACCACGCCGGAGGGGAGCCGTCGGACCGCGGGCGAGGCGCTCGCAGACGTGAGCGACGACCTCCCGAACATGACGTACGCGAACACGAAGGAACGAACGCTCGAGCGCATCCGGCACGTGCCGCCGGGCGGCTACTACAGAGACCTCCCGGACCGGCTGAAAACCAAGAAGTACCGGTGTGAGTGTGCGGACACCGACAGCTGTCCACACGAGCCGGAGATCGTCAAGCGCTACGGAACGTACCTCCGGCGGCTCCACCCCGACGAGCCCTCGCTCACCGTCAGCACCAACGAGTTCATCCACCCGAGCGAGGACCGATACCTCACCCCCCGAGAGATGGCTCGGCTTCAGACGTTCGACGACGAGTTCGTCTTCGAGGGGACGAAAACCGCGGTGATGAAACAGATCGGCAACGCGGTGCCGGTGCGGCTGGCCGCGGCGTTCGCCGAGCGGTTCCGCGAGTATTATCCGGCGATCCGCGGCGCGTCCCGCGTCGACCCGGACGTGTACGAGCAACAATCGCTCACCGACATCGCGTGAACCGACCGGAGACGGATTACCCGAACGTCACGCGGTACACCGTTTTGATCCGGGGTTTGCGGGTGCTCCCGCTGTACTGACCGTACATGTCGATCCGAAAGGCGGCCTCGCCGTCCACGTCGAAGAAGATGGAGGTGTCGTTCGAGTCCGTGGTGTAGACGGACAGCTCGCCGGTGCCGGCCTGAAACGCCTCGAGCGGTGCTCGCTCCATGGACGCGAAGCCGTGGAAGTTGCCGGCGGCGGTCACCTTACACGCGACCATGTTGGCGTCGAGCCGCACGTGGTCGAGCAGCCGTTCACGGAGGGTCTGCTCGTCCGCGTCGCGAAACGCGCGGAACTTCTCGGCGAAGACGGGCGTCATCGCGGCGGCCATCTCCGAGCCCGCACAGTCCTCGGCGACGAACTCGCTCGTCACGCGTTCGTACGTCGCGAACTCCGCGGGGGTCAACAGCTCGTCGATGTCGGTCTCGAAGATGTCCTCGGCGAGCTTCGACGCGAGCGTGTTCCGGACGTTGATGGCGGTGTTCGAGGTGAGCTTCAACGAGTACCCCTTCGTCTGGCCCGCGCCGTGAACGACGACATCGACGTCGTCCGTGGGGTCGGCCTTGCGGGCGTCTCCCTCCTCCGTCGCGTGGTCGATCGCGAACGGCGTGTGCTCGCGGATGAACGCCGCCGCCTTCCGCGCCCCGATCCGCACCCGCTCGCGCTGGTCGGCGTCGAGGTGCGCGAGCTGCTCGTCGGTGTCCGGACGGGCGTCAACCCCGTCGAGTTCGTCGCGCGTCAACATCTCGTGGGCTTTCCCGAGCCGTTCGGGGCTCCGTGGCATGTACCTGCGCGATGACCCGTGGGGGTTTACCCGTTCCGCTTGCCCAATCGGCGGGTCGCGGCGGACCCGGAGCGCGGCTCTTTTACTCCGTATTCACGAAGCGGCCGCATGGACATCGAGGAGGGCGGGCTCACGATCAGCGTTCCCGAGGCCCGCGACGGCGCGAGCGAGGGGACCGGCAGCGGGGTCTTTTTCAACCCGACACAGGAGCTGAACCGTGACATCACGGTCGCCGTCCTGCGCGCCTACCGCGAGCGCGAGCCGCGCGCCGAGACCTACCTCGACGCGATGGCGGCCTCGGGGGTTCGGGGCGTGCGCGCCGCCGCCGAGGGGTACGACGTGACGTGTGCCGACGTCGACCCCGACGCGGTCGCGCTCGCCGAGGAGAACCTCGCGAGCAACAACCTCGCGGGCGAGACGGTCAACCGCGACGTCAACGCGGTGTTGCACGAGACCGTGTTCGACGTCGTCGACGTGGACCCGTACGGGACGCCGATCCCCTTTGCCGACGCCGCGTTCGCGAACGCGCGAAACCTCGTCTGTGTCACCGCCACCGACACCGCGCCGCTGTGTGGCGCCCACCTACAGAGCGGCATCCGCAAGTACGGCGCGGTGCCGCGCAACACCGACTACCACCCGGAGATGGGGCTTCGGACGCTCGTCTCCGCGCTGGTTCGCACCGCCGCGCGGTACGACACGGCCGCACGGCCGATCCTCTCGCACGTCTCGCGACACTACGCGCGGACGTACCTCGAACTCGAGTCCGGCGCCCGCGCGGCCGACGACTGTCTCGAGTCGCTCGGCCACGTGGACAACTGTGAGGAGTGTCTCTGGCGGGAGCCGACCCACGGGCTCATCGCCGACCCCGTGGACGCGTGTCCCAACTGCGGGAGCGAGCGCGTGTTGACCGCCGGGCCGCTCTGGTTGGGTCCCGTCGCGGAGCCGGGGTTCGCCCGCGCGGTCCACGAGCGCGTCACCGACGAGATGGGCGAGGCAGAGCGGGCGCGGCGGCTGCTCGGAACCGTCGCGCGCGAGCTCGACACTCCCACGCACTACGACCAACACCGACTGTACAAACAGTGGGGCGAGCCGGCGATCGCCATGGACGCGTTCGTCGACAGACTCACCGCGGCCGGCTACGACGCCAGCCGCGCCCACTACCGCGGAACCGCCGTCAAGACCACCGCGTCGATTCCCGAGATGCGGGCCGTCGTTCTCGGCGACGCGGGCTGACGCGTCCGCGGACGGGACCGTCCGCAGACCCGCCAGCTTTTGTCGGCGTCGGCCGAACCGGGTCGCGTGACCCACGATCCGACCGCTCGGTTCGCCACCGCCCGACTCGTCGTCGGCGCCGCCCGAGACCAACAGGTGACGTTTCTCGCGGCCGGCGTCGCGTACTACGCGTTCGTCTCGCTCCTGCCCGCGTTGTTGTTGCTCGTCGTCGTCGCCGGCAGCCTCTTCGGCGACGTGGTCGCAACGCGGGCGCTCGCGGTCGCCGGCGGGATCCTGACGCCGACGAGCCAGGAGGCGGTCGGGAGCGCCGTCACCGCCGCACGAGGGCGCGCCGGCGCCGGGCTGCTCGGGCTCGGCGTCCTCCTCTGGTCGACGCTGAAGCTGTTTCGGGGCCTCGACACCGCCTTCGCCGAGGTGTACGGCACCGAGGAGACGGCCGGCGTGCTCAGGCAACTGGCGGACGCCGCGTCGGTCGTGTTCGCCGTCGGGGTCGGAATCGCGGCCATGCTCGCCGTCGGCGTGCTCGTGGCCGCCGCCGGCTTCTCGGGGCGCGCCTCCGTGAGCGTCCTCGCGCTGCCGGTCGTTCTCGGCGTCGCCTTCCTGCCCATGTACTACCTGTTGCCGCAGCCGCCGATGACGCTCCGAGAGGCGGCTCCGGGCGCGGTCTTCGCCGCGACCGGCTGGACCGTGTCGCAGGCGGGGTTCCAGGCGTACGCCACCGCCGCCGGACAGTACCAGGTGTACGGCGTCATCGGCGGCGTGCTGCTTCTGATCACGTGGCTGTACGTCGCCGCGATGGTGGTGATTCTCGGCGCCGTCCTCAACGCGGTGGTGGCGGGCGGCTCGGGGCCGCGGCCGCCGTCGAGCGCGGCGGAGTCGGCCGGCCGCGAGGGGACGGACCGGCAGTTACAACACGGCAGCGGTCGACCGACCGATATGAACGGTGAGGCGGATCGCGAGGGAGAATCGGGCGACGGAGACCGCCCGCGCGGGGCGCCGGACGTCGCCGCCCTCGAAGAAGAGGTGCGAGGGCTCCGCGCGCAGCTCGACGAGTTCGAAGCGGACATCGAAGACCGAACGGTCGACCGCCCGAAATTGGAGTCCGAGCTGAAACGCTACGTTCGCTCGCGGATGCGTCGCGGCCACGCGCGCGGCTGGGGGCCGTACCTCGTCCTGTTGTACGGGACGGTGCTGACGCTCGGGGCGTTCACCTTTCTCGAAGGAGCGTACGCGATCGCCGCGATGGTCGTGCTCGGATTGTCGACGCTGGGGTTGTACACCCTGTTCATCCTCGTCGGCCTCGGGCTCAACCTGATCGGAACGCCGGGGAAGGCGCTCGACTACGCGCGGCGGCGCGGCGGCGACTGACGGCGATGGTCGGAATCGTTCCGCCGGCCCGCGGCGTCGGCGAGTTCGTCGTCGTCGACGCGCTGCCGGAGGTCGTGGTCGTCGTCTTCGCGGCGGTCACCCACCTCGCAGATCCGTGGTTCCTCTTCGCGTTGTTGGCCGGCGTCTACTGGTTCGCGAGCGACCGACTCGCGGCCCGCCCCCGGCGAGCGGGCGCGACCGCCATCGCGCTCGTCGCCGCCGGCTACGCCGCCGTCGCGGTCGGGAAGGCGGTCTCTGCGGTCCCGCGTCCGCCGGAGTCGACTGGACCCGTCGACGTTCCCGCGTGGCTCCCGGAGCTACTCGCGGGATGGTACGAGGCGCAGCTCGTCTCCGGCGGATTCGGGTTTCCGAGCGGCCACGCGACCGGCGCGGCCGTCGCCTACGGCGCGCTCGCGGCGGTGTTCACCGACGCGTGGACGCGTCGGAGGCGATACGCCGCCGCGGCCGGGGTCGCCGTCGCCGTCGCCGCCTCCCGGGTCGTCATCGGCGTTCACTACCTCGTCGACGTCGTCGCCGGCCTCGCGTTGGGCGGCGCGGTCCTCGCGGTCGGCCTGTGGCTCGCCGGCGACCCGCGGCTTCGGCGCGGCGGCGACCGCAGAGCCGACGCGTCCCGTCTCGACCCGACGCCCGTCTTCGGGCTGGCGGCGGCGGTCTCGGTCGTCGCCGCGGCGGTGGCGGTCGCCGGCGGCCACACAGACGAGGTCGTCGAGGCGGGGATCGGCGTCGGCACGGGTATAGGCGGCGCGGTCGGCTGGCGGCTCGTCTCCGGCGGCGAGCCGCCCGTTCCGGGTCGCGTCGCGGTCCCCGGGCTCGTGGTGACCGGCGGGTGTTGGGTCGGGGCGTACGCGCTCGGCGGGGCCCTCGGCGGAGCGCTCGGCACGACGGTCGCGACCGCAGCCGCGGTGGTCGGCGTGATCGCGATGCCGGCGGCGCCGGCGCTGTGGGCGCGGGTCGGCGGCTAAAAAAACGCGGGTCGGGGCCGGCTCAGAACGTCTCGAGGTAGCGGTCTTCTTCCCACTCGGAGACCTGCGTGAGGTACTCGCTGAACTCCTGGCTTTTCGCCTCGACGAACTTCTCGGAGACGTGCGGGCCGAGCGCCTCGGAGACGACCTCGTCGGCGTCCAACTCGTCGACGGCGGAGCCGAGGTTCGGGGGGAGCGTGTCGATGCCGTACTCCTTGCGCTTGGCGTCGTCGAACTCGTAGATGTCTTCTTGCACCGGCTCGCCGGGGTCGGCGTCGGTCTCGATGCCGTGGAGTCCGGCGGCGATGAGCGCCGCGTAGCCGAGGTACGGGTTACACGACGGGTCGGGGCTGCGAACCTCGAAGCGCGCGGAGACGCCCGCGGCGTCGGGGACGCGAACCAGCGCGGAGCGGTTGGTGTCGGACCACGCGACGTAGATGGGCGCCTCGTAGCCGGGCACCAGCCGCTTGTAGGAGTTCACGGTCGGGTTGGTGACGGCCGTGAACGCCTGCGCGTGGTTCAACACGCCGCCCATGAACTGGTAGGCCGTCTCGCTCAGGTTGAACTCGTCGTCGTCGTCCGCGAAGGCGTTGCCGTCCTCGTCGAACAACGAGATGTGGCTGTGCATCCCCGAGCCGTTGATCTCGGCGATCGGCTTGGGCATGAACGTCGCGTGCAGGTCGTGTTGAGCGGCGACCGCGCGGACGACGGCGCGGAACGT
>CAZKXC010000096.1:0-8064 GCA_964556645.1 uncultured Halobellus sp. | reverse complement strand
GGCGATCGATCGGCTTCACTCGAAGCGGTGGTGTGTCGGTGACGCACCGGCTCGATGTACGGCCCGCGTCGATCAAACCCTGTCTACGCCGACGAACCGAGCCCTCGCCCGATAACATGGCCGTTGAGGCCCACACCGCCTACGAGGCCTCCAAGCTCGCCCGTGAGCGCGACGCCGAGTACGACGCCAGACACCACGGGATGACCGTGGCGGGCCTGCGCTTTTCGTCCGTCTACCAGGGCTTCGCCGGCAACGAGGAACACAAGTCCGAGTACGCGAATGCTGTCGCGCGGTTCGCCGGCGCCATCGCCTCGGGAGAAGCGCCCGAACTCTTCGGCGACGGCAGCCAGACCCGCGATTTCACCCACGTCGCGGACGTCGCGCGCGCCTGCGAGCTCGCCGCGACGAGGAGCCCACCGGCGTCTACAACGTCGGCACCGAGGAGGCGTACTCGTTCAACGAGATGGTCGCGATGATCAACGACGCGCTCGGCACCGACATCGACCCCGTCTACGTCGAGTGTCCCTTCGACGGCTACGTCCACGACACGATGGCCGACGCCTCGAAGTTCCGGGACGCCACGGGCTGGGAGCCGGCGATCGACTTCGAGGCGGGCGTCGAGCGCGTCTGTGCGCCCTACCGCGACGAGGATCCCGCGTCCGACAGAGTGCGTCTCGACGGCGACTGACCGGGCGGCCGCTACCAGGGTGCTCGACGACTCCCGTTTCGCCGCCGCGGCCGACGCCCGAGACGCACCGCCGGTCACCACAGACCGCCGATCTCGAACCGGGCTCCGCCACGGTCACCCTCGGCGACGCGTATCTCCCAGCCGTGCGCCTCGACGACCTGTTCGACGATCCGCAGGCCGTACCCCGTTCCGTCGCGCTCGGTCGAGTGTCCCGCCTCGAACACCGTCGCCCGGTCGGCCTCGGGGATCCCGGGGCCGGTATCGGTCACCGCGAACCCGTCCGGTGTCGTCTCGACACACACCGCGACGTCGTCGCCGCCGTGTTCGACCGCGTTCCGATAGAGGTTCTCGAACAGCTGGCGGAGCCGACGCGGGTCGGCGTCGACCACGCGCGCCGCGTCGACGTCGAGCGTCGCGCGTTTCGTCTCGACGGTCTGCCAGCAGTCCTCGGCCACCGCCCCGAGGTCGACGGACTCGATCTCGCCGATGCGTTTGCCTTCCCGCGCCAGCGTCAGCATGTCGTCGATGAGCGCCTGGCTCCGGTCGATCGCGTCGGCCACCGTCTCGAGCTCGTCGCTCTCGTACTCGTCTCTGACCAGTTCGACGTAGCCGCTCGCGACACTGAGCGGATTCCGCAGGTCGTGGCTCACGACGTCGACGAACTCGTCCAATCGCTCGTTCTGGCGTTCGAGCTTCCGCCTGCGCTCGGCCTGGTCGGTGACGTTCTGTGACAACGCCATCCCGTGTGTGACCGTTCCGTCGTCGGAGCGGACGGGAGCCGTCTGAATCCGGTACCGCTTGCCGTCGAACGATTGTTCGAACGTCTGCCGTTCGCCGTCCAGCGTGCTCGTAAAGCACGACACGAGCTCGTCGGCGATCTCCGCCGGAAACACGTCTCGCGGCGTCGCCCCTTCGAGCTCGTCGGAGCTAATGTCGACCGCGTCGAGCTCCGGTCCGCGCGCACGGACGTACTCGAGATCGCGGTCGAAGAGAAACACCGCGCCGTCGGGAATGCTCTCGACCAGCGCCTGGTACTGCTGGTTCAACTCCAGTATCCGTCGTTCGCGCTCCTTTCGACCCGTGATCTCGCGGCTGCTGACCACGTAGCCGTTGACCGCCGGGTCGTCGAACCGGTCGTTTCCGTTGGCCTCCATCCACCGCCAGTTGCCGTCGGCGTCGCGGGCTCGATACTCGATCGTATTCGTCTCGCTCGGGGCGGCCACCCACGTCTCGAACGCGTTCACGACGTCCTCGCGGTCGTCGGGATGGACGTACCGCCACGCCACGTCACCGATCGTTTCGGTCGGATCGTATCCCAAGACGCGTTCGATCGACGGACTCTGGTACTGGAATCGCCCCTCGCTGTCGACGATCGAGATGACGTCGTTCGACCCCTCGACGACCGCCTCGAACCGCCGTTCGCGTTGCCGGCGGTCGGTCAGGTCGCGCCCGACGCCGATGAGCCGCGCCGTCGGCCCCGCCTCGTCGAGCAGCTTCGTCGCCTTGAACTCGTACGGCACGCGCTGTCCGTCGGCGTCCCACATCTCCGCCTCGATCGTGGTCCGGCCGTCGGCGATCGTCGTCTCGACGGTGTCGGCGATCCGCCCGCGCTCGTCTTCGGGAAAGAGTTCCGTCACCCGTATCCCGTCGAGTTCCGCGTCGGCACGGCCCGTCACCGCCGAGACCTGCTCGTTCCACCGCCGAAGTCTCCCCTGCTTGTCGACGACGTACACCATGTCTTCGAGCGCGTCGAGCGCCTGCCGAGTGAACTGCCGCTCGGAGCGCAGCTCCCGTTTCCGGTCCCTCTTTTCGGTGACGTCGTTGATGACGCCGCGGAGCACCGCGTCCTCGCCGTCGCTCGCCGCCGGGCTCAACGTGACCTCCAAGCTGCGTTGCTCGCCGTCGTCACGCCGGTATCGATACGTTCCACGGACCCGTTCGCCCGTCCGGCAGGCGCGGTCGATGTCGCGTCGCAGGTCGTCCCGGTCCTCGGGATGGTAGCGGTCGATCACCTCCGCCAACTCGAGGTCCGAGCGGGCGGAGATTCCGGTCACCCGACTGGCTCCGTCGGTGAGCAGGACGGTCTCGGTCTCGACGCGTATCTCGAACCCGCCGGTGCCGCCGGCGAACTCGGTGAGCCGCATCAGTTTCGTCTGTCTTTCGGCTCGCCGCGTCTCGCGGCGCGCTCGAACGGCGTTGCGGATCCGGTTCGCGAGCAGTTCGTAGCGGTCCGACCCCGACCCCTTCTGGAGATAATCGGTGACGCCGGCGGAGATGGCCTCGCTGGCGACCTCCTCGCTTCCCTTGCCGGTGAACAGGATAAACGGCAGCTCCGGGTGAGCCTCGTGGACCGCCTCCGCGAACGCCAGTCCGTCCATCCCGGGCATGTTGTACTCGGAGACGATACAATCGGGCGGCCGGTCGTCGATCATCGCCAGCGCCTCGCTGGCGCTGGATGCCGTCTCCACGACGAACCGGTCGTCGTCGCGCGTGAGAAACGTCGCCGTCAGATCGGTGAACGTCGGGTCGTCGTCGACATGAAGAACATAGATCTGTTCGGCCATGACACATACCACTCGGACCAATTGTTAAATAATTGAGTGATATTCTGATAGTTGAGAACGTACTATAATAGGTTCCCGCGTCACGCCACGGGGTCGACACCCGACGCGGGTCCATTACCGCTTTCTCGTCCCGCACGCGCGACCGAGATCACGACCCGACGGTCACCGTTTCTCCGGACCGCACCGCCGTGTCGGAGACCTCGACGGTGGCGCCGTCAGACGATCCCCCCTCGACCGTGTACGCGCCCGGATAGGCGACGCCGACCGCGAACGTGCCGTTCTGATCCGCCGTCGCCCGCCGCTCGTAGGCGAACTCCTCGCCCGCGGCGGTGACGGTCGCCCGCACCGTGACGGTCGTTCCCGGCTCGGCCTCGCCGGTCACCGTCGCGCCGGCCACCGGCCGGAACACTTTGATCGAGTCCTCGGCGGTGACGTACGCCAGCCGGAACCGGCCGGAGCCGTTCGCCGCCGGCGTGGCACTCCCGTTGTTCTCGAACAACTGAACGTACCCCGACGTCTCGGGAGCGTCTGCGTCGAGCTCGTGTATCACCACGTAGCCGACCCGCCCGCGAAACTCGTCGGCGTACGAGTCGGGGTTCTGATCGCGGACGAACGGCTCGTAGGTGCGCAACGCGTACCCGTACGTGTCAGACTCCCCGTTCACCGCGTAGTTGAACATGCGGTTGCGCCCCCACTCGGTCAGGACGTAGTCGGGACCGTCGTGCTCGGCGGCGTGCGCGTCGATCCACTCGATCGCTTCGGCCTCCTCGTCCGTGGCGGCGACGTTGTCCATCACCGCCGGCACCATGAAGATGCTCAGGCTGGCGACCAACAGTACGCCTCCCGCGGCGTACCCGACTTCTCTACCCGACACCCCCTCGGGCCAGAGGTCGATCTGCGTCCGCACGGAGCGGTCGCCGAAGGGCGTCGGCGGCGCGGCGACGTCGATGACGGCGAGCAGTCGGACGAGCCCCAGTCCCGAGAGCACGGCGACCATCCCCGTGGCCTCGCCCGCGAACCGGATCTGTACGAGCGCGAACGCGAGGAGCGCTGACGCGTAGCCGACGACGACGAGCCACCGGGGCTCGTGGTCGCGCACGCACCGCCACCCGACCCACCCGAGCACCGGCAGCGCCAGAAAGAGGAACCAGCCGAAGTGGTCGATGGGGCCGAAGAAGACGCCGTAGCTGATGTCGAAGAGCCCGCGCGATTCTGAGATGAACTCGCGAGCGAACAACGCACCGTCTATCCGCTCGGTCAGCCGCGACGCCACGTCCGGAGCGACCCGCCGCAGCCCGACCCACAACGGGAGGACGCTCAGCGCCGAGACGGCGAGGTGGACGCCGGGGTGTGCGTCGACCCGCTGGAGCGCCGCCGCGGCGCCCGCGACGACGACCACGCCAACGGCGACCAGCATCGGCGCGTACACCACGAGCGGCTCCTGCCATCCCGCGCGGCTGTGAAGCCAGTACGCGAGCAGGAAGCCGACGCCGAGCGCGCTCGCGACGGGCGTAGCGGCGACGAGCGGGTTCCAGCCGGCCCGCATGTCGGAGGTCGCCCGAAGCGTCGCGTAGACGGCGAGCCCGACGAGCAGGATCGGCGACCCGTTCCAGGAAAGCGCCATCGCCGCGAAGACGACCCCGAGCGCCCCGACGACCCCCCACGTCGCCGGCGACGTCAGGTGGCCGATCCGGGCGTCGGGGGAGCGTTTCTCGTGGTCTTTAGCGAGCCACGTCACGCCGACGATCGAGACGGTGAGCCAGACGTAGTCGATCGCCGTGTGATCGAAAAAGCCAATTCCAGAATACAACGCGTGGCCCGGCAACAACGCGAGCACGACGACGGACGCCACCGTCACGCGCTCGTCGTTCGTGGTCCAGAACGCGACGAGCGCGACGCCCGCGCCGACGAGTGTCGTCGCGACGATCGGGATCCACGCCACGACCGCCGCCGCGTCCCCGCTTCCGCCGGCGAGTTCGGTCGCCCACCAGCCGAGGGTGTGTACCAGCGGCTCGCCGACCGCGCGGCCGCCGAGAACGTCGGCGATCGCCTCGAACGCCAGCGGGTCGGGGTCGGCCGCCGACAACTGCTCGACCCAGTAGAGGTAGTGATACGGGTCGTTGCCCGGCAACACGACGCGGTTCTCCCGGAACACGCTCGCGAACGTGACGAGACGGAACGCGAGCAACAGGAGGAAGCTCCCGCCGAGCCCGACGAGCAGGTCGCGGTGGACGGCCCGCCGCCAGCCGCGGACCGTTCGGCCGAGCGCCCCGCGGATCCGCTCGCCGGTGCCCAGTCCGCCTCCGCCGGCTCCCGCCGACTCCCGTGTGTCGCCGGTGAGAGCCGCTCGGACCGCGTCTCGGTCCGCGACGCGATACTCGTCGCCGTCGCGTTCGACGATGCCTCGCGAGACGAGCTCGCCGAAGGCGCCGGAATCGACGTCGACGTCGTCGAAGCCCCAGGCTCCGGTCTGGTCGGCGGCGAGGATCGATTCGAGCGCCGACGCCATCTCCGGACGCTCCTCGAGGAGCTCCCGCGTCGCCGCGTGCGGGTCGGCCATCACCCCACCGTGTGCGGGCGATCGAGTAAAGCCCTCCGTTGTTCTCGACGCGTGACGTCCCCGTCGTCTCGGAGTCGAACCCTCTCGTCGCACCGCACCACCGGCCGAGCGGCCGTCGCCACACCGGGCGTTTTAGGTCGCCCCCGGGCGAGTCTGCGGGCAGATGGTTCGGATCCGGCTGCCGCTGGTGCCGCGCTGGCTCCGGTGGGCCGCGGTCGCGCTCGTGGCGCTCGTCATCCTGACGTACTCCATCGTGCCGCCGCCGGGCAGCGGCACGTTTCAGACCGGCCCGTTCGGATTGGTGGGGCTCTCGAAGTGGCTCCACCTGCTCGCGTACGCGGGACTGGCGGCGACGCTGGCGTACACGCTCCACGACTCGCCGCGGCCGGACTGGCAGGTGTTGGCGATCGTCTTCGTCGCCGCGGCCTCGTACGGCGCCGGCATCGAGCTGTTGCAATCGACGCTGACCGCCCGGTACGCGGCGTACGACGACGTGCTCGTGAACGCTCTCGGTGCCGGCGTCGCCGTCGCCGGCTGGCGGCTGATCGGCCGGTACGTCCGGTTCTACCGCGTCCGTCAGCGAGAAGACCTTCGGGTTCCCGTCCGGTGAGCCGCCTCACGCGACGGCGTCGGCGTCGAGCGTCGGGGACGTCGCCAGCAGGCCGGCCGCGTCGTCGGCCGACGGGCCGTTACACGCGAACGTCAACGCCTCGTGGGCGACCGCCGCGTCCCACTCCGCGTAGGTGTCGGCCGCGCGCTCGGCCGCGACGTCCGCGTCGGGCCACACGATTACGTGTACCAGATACGATTCGCCGTCGGGAGCGACGTACTCCGCGCCGGTCCCCTCCTCGGCGGCGGTGCCGTCGATCGCCAGCGGGCTGGGTCGCTCCCGCTCCCATCCCGCGCCGGGCTCGGGCAGGGCCTGAACCGTCCGCAGGCTCTCGTCGATGAGGGGCGAGCCGGAGCCGGACTCGTCCGCGATGGCGTCCGCGACCACCCGCGCGCTCGCCGCCAGCCCGAGCACGGCCGATCCGCCAACCGCCGCCAGGATCCGTCGTCGTCGCATGTCTCGGGTGTCGGGGGCGGGGAGCGCAAAAACCCGTCGAGTTCGCGAGCAACGACGCTCTCTCGGTCGAATCGACCCGGACAGATCGCTCGCTCCCAGCCCGCCTGTCGGCGGCGAACTCGAAGACACAAGCTTGACAACACCCCGCCTGCGAGTTATCTCAAATGGAACGACGCGGCCAGACCGGACTCCTGGAGGCGCTTTTGTTGGACGTCCTCCGGCTCCACGAGACCTGGATGGAAGTCGTCTTTCCCAGACAGCTCGATCCGAGCGCGGTGTTGGGCAAGTGGAAGCCCGAGACCACCCCCCAAACCGTCGGCTACTACCTGTGGGGGGCGCTCGGCGCCCCGCTGGTCGCGGTGACGTACCCGTTGTTGCTCGTCGGCTTCGCGACGCGGTTTTACGCCGCGAAGCTGGATTCGGCGGTCACCCGGTTCGGCATCGTCGGCGCGGTGCTCATCGCCGCCGTCGTCTGGGGCGTGCTCACGCTCGTCACCTACCTCCAACTCGACGCGACGGACGTGGTCGCCGTCGGGGTAGCGAGCATCGTCGCGGTCGTCGCGGCCGCGCTCGCCGCCGGCTTCTCGAAGGCCGGCGGCCGGCTCACGAGCGTGGTTCTCGCGTACCCGTCCGCGATGACCGCGTTGTTTCTGCCGCCCGTCGTCGCCGCGCTCGTCACGCCGACGCTCGAGGCGATCATCCTCCCGCCGAGTTACGACCTGGCCGCGTGGATCCTCGACACGTTTCTCGCGGTGGGCGGGATCAACGAGACGCTCCGGAGCGCGTTCGACCTCGAAACGTTCGGCGCACAGTGGGGGCTTCCGGGGCTCGGCTACCTGTTGATGTGGCTCGGCATCTCCATCCCGCTCGGCTGGTTCCTCGGCGGGCT
This sequence comes from uncultured Halobellus sp., assembly GCA_964556645.1. GTDB lineage: Archaea > Halobacteriota > Halobacteria > Halobacteriales > Haloferacaceae > Halorubrum. The sequence goes on along the minus strand of CAZKXC010000096.1, from coordinate 297 downwards.
GGTGGCGCTCGCGGACCTCATCCGCCCGAAGCCGGACGAGTGAGGCCCCCGGCTCACGCCCGATGCCGGGTCGCGCCCGGCCTCACTCTCCCGGATCGTAGCGGTTTCGCGCCGTCTCGAACGTCGACTCCTCGCGTTCTCGGGTGCGTCGCCCCTCGCGTTCGGCGATCGCCTCCGGGTCGGGGCTCGCGTCGTCATCGATCCGCGCGAACGAGCCGTGGACCTTCGCGTGACACCACCGACACAACGCCACCGTGATCTCGTGAGGCCCGGCGTCTGTGTCGCCGCTTGCGTCGC
>CAZKXC010000095.1:0-8091 GCA_964556645.1 uncultured Halobellus sp. | reverse complement strand
GAACTCGAGCGGGTGAGACGCCAGTTCACACACCGGCTCCGCCGGCTGACCGGCCAGCACTACGAGGCGGTCGCGGACGCGTACCTCCGCGGCGAGCGCGACGACTGGATCGGCGCGCTCGCGGTCTACTACGGGCAGTGTTACTGTCGGCTCCAGGAACGATACACACTGAACAACCGGATCCTTTCTTCGATCGTGATCCGCTACTCGGACAGTTTCACCGTTAACCTGCGCTTCGTCGACGGCGACGTCACGCCGGAGGCGGTCCGCTACGAGTCGTCGACGCTCGGAGAGACCGACCTCGACAACCGGTATCGCGGCCAGTACCACGACGACTGCCAGTACTCACAACGCGAGGCCGCCGAGTACATCCGCGAGAACGTCGACCACGTCCGGGCGGTGGCTCCCGACCCGGACGCCGCCGCCGAGACCGACCGGTACGGCGGCTACGTTCACCTGACCGGCAGACACGGGTCAGTGTTCTCGGAGTACTTCGGCCCGGTCGACCCGGACCCTCGACGCTTCGACGAGCCAGCCGCCGAGCCACAGTTGATTTCGGAAGGAGCCGAAGCCGAGCGCGTCACGCGGGAACTCTTCGCCGATCCGACCTCCTGACCGGCTCATCAGCGACGACTGACGGCGGCTCGCTCGGCCATACCGGGACGCCGGACCGCGATAGAACCGACCGGGAGACCGTCGCCGGGACGCCGTCCCGACGTCACGGACGACGCGGCGATTTCGGGCCGGTCCGTCCCGCCGGCGCGCGGTCGTTTCGGAAGGGCCTATTACCCCGACCGCCGAACGGCCGAGCATGTTCAGACAGTTCCGGTCGGAGGTGTCCGCGGCGCTCGCCGACGCGCTCGCCGAGTTGGGACTCCCGGCCGACGACCTCGGCATCGAACGCCCGCCCGACGACATGGACGCGACGCTCGCCTCCAGCGTCGCCTTTCGGCTCGCGGGCGAGGTCGGCGCCCCCCCGCCGAGCGTCGCTGCCGACGTGGCCGAGGCGCTCGACGCCGCTTCCTACGACTACCTCGCCGCGGTCGACACCGCGGGCCCGTACGTCAACTTCCACGCCGGCGAGCGATACCTCGCCGACACCCTCGAGGCCGCCGCGAGCGAGCCGACGTACGGCACGCTTCCCGACCGCGAGACCAGCGTCGTCGTCGAGCACACCAGCGCCAACCCGACGGGACCGGTTCACGTGGGGCGCGCCCGGAACCCGATCGTCGGCGACGCGGTCGCGAACGTGCTCGAATACGCCGGCTACGACGTGGACCGCCACTACTACGTGAACGACGCGGGCCGCCAGATGGCGGTGTTCACCTGGGCGTACGAGACGTTCGACGAGTCTGAGCTGGACGCCGAGCCGGCCCGCGACCGGATCGAGTACGACCTCGTGCGCTACTACCGTCACGGAAACGCGTTCTTGGAGACGGCCGACCCCGAGGCCGTCGAGGCGGCCGAAGCCGAGATCACCGACATCCTCCGCGGGCTGGAGGCGGGCGACGAGGAGACGTACGAGCGGGTCAGCGAGGTCGTCGACGCCGTTCTCGGCGGGATGAAGGCGTGTCTCGCCCGGCTCCCCGCCGAGTTCGACGAGTTCGTCAAGGAGACCCGGTTCATGCGCGACGGCTCCACCGACGACATCGCCGAGCGGCTCAAGGCGACCGACCACGCGGTGTACGACGACGACGCCTGGCAGCTCGAACTCGACGAGTGGGGAATCGAGAAGAACCTCGTCTTTCTCCGGTCCGACGACACCTCGTTGTACACCACCCGCGACCTGGCACACCACGAGTGGAAGTTCACGAACTACGACCGGGCGGTGACGGTGCTCGGCGAGGACCACAAGCTCCAGGCCGAACAGCTCGCGGCGGCCTTAGACCTGCTCGGCACCGACACCGACCGGCTCGACGACGTGATCTACTCGTACGTCAACCTCCCCGACGGGAAGATGTCGACGCGCGAGGGGACCGGCGTCGTGCTCGACGACCTGCTCGACGAGGCGATCGACCGCGCCCGCGAGGCGGTCGAGAGCCGGATGGACGACCGGATCCGCGACGACGACCTGACCGACGAGGACGTCGAGCGAATCGCCCACCAGGTGGGGATCGGCGCCGTGCGGTACGACATCGTCTCGAAACAGCCCGCGAAGGCGATCACCTTCGAGTGGGAGGAGGCGCTCGACTTCGAGGCGCAGTCGGCGCCGTTCGTCCAGTACGTCCACGCACGGTGTTGTGGAATCCTCTCGGAGGCGGAAGCCGCGGGGATCGACGTGCCGAGCGACGCCGAGTCGGTCGACGTCGACGCCGGCGTCCTCGAGACCGCCGCCGCCGAGAACCTCCTCCGCGAGGTGGCGCGGTTCCCGGCCGTGATCGAGTCGGCCGCCGCCGACCTAGAACCGCACACGGTCGCGACGTTCACCCGCGAGTTCGCGGACGCGTACAACGCCTTCTACCGCGAGTGTCCGGTGGTGACCGCCGACCCCGACGCGCTCCGTGACGCCCGGCTCGCCGTGGTCGCGGCCGCCCGCCACACGATGGCGAACGCGCTCGACGCGCTCGGGGTGGACGCGCCGGCGTCGATGTGAGCCCGGCCCGTTCGGTCAGACCTCGGCCGGCCGGTCAGATCATGCTTCGGCCGGGCGAGGCCGGCCCGTAGAACTGGCCGTGGAACCCGTACGGCAGCCGGTGTGGCAGAAGCGCACGCCCGCGTTCGGTCAGCGTCTCGGCGTCGAGACAGACCAGCGCTGACCGGTCGGTCTCGGGAACCAACACGACGGAGAGGAGCACGCCGTCGTCTTCGGCGGCCGCCTCCGGCGCCGACACGAACACCGGCTCTCCGGGATGGGTTCCGGCGTCTCGCCACCGGCGAACGGTTCCGGTCTCGACGTCGACCTTCGTGACGTCCGTCGGCAGACTCGACGTCTCGTCGGTCTCGGCGAGATACACGTAGCGGTGGCGCGAGCCGCCGACCTCGCGGTAGTTCACCATCGGAAACTCCACCGGCCCGCGGTAGAGCCGTTCTCGTGCCGCCTCGCCGCCGGCCAACGGAACCCGATACCGGACGAGGTCGCCCGCCGGCAGGTCGGGGTCGTCGTCCCGCAGGTTCGACACCGTCAGCCCGGTGACCGCCCGCTCGTCGTCGAACGCCACGAGGTCGACGACCACCTCGCCGTCGCGCTCGTAGGCGTTCGCGTGGTGGTAGACGAACGCCGGCGGGGCGGTCGCGGTCGCCTCGTGCGCGCCGGTCTCGCGGTCGAGCACGACGAACCGCGTGGGAGCGTCGAGCGGCCGAAACGCGTCCAGAAACGTTTCTCGGGTGACCGCCCCGCGGAGCAGCCCCGCCGTGTCGAGCCCGAACGCGTTCACGGTGACGACGGCGTACCGCTCGGTCAGCGCGAACGAGTGGACGTACGGCGACTCGTCGAACCGGAGGCGGGTCAGCGGCGTCGGCGCTCCGCCGTCGCCCGGCCGGCGAAACAACGTGAACGTCGTCTCCCGGCCGTACGAGACGCCGAGATTGTAAAACGCCGCCTCGTCGTGGTCGTAGTGAACGTGCGCGAGCGTGAGGTCGCTGTCGAGTCCGGCGGTGAGGTCTCTCCGCCCGGTCGTCTCCAGCGTGTCCGGATCGAACACCAGCGCGGTCGGCGACTCCGTCACCGCGGCGACTTCGTCGCCGAGCCGCTGGACGCCGATGACCGGGTTGTCCGGGAACGTCCCGTCGAGAACCTGTCTTATCCGCGTCCAGACCGGACGGTCCGGGGGCGTTCCCGGGAACGGAGTTCGAACGCCGCCCGTTTCCGTCGCGTACTCGTAATCCCGGCTCCGAACGAACCGGTTGGCGTACGTCACCTCGCCGTCGTCGATCCGGAAGCGACGCAGCATCGCGAGCGGGTCGAACCAGTGGCGCAGTTCGGTCTCGCCGGCCTCGAACCGACCGGGGCCGTTCCCGATGAGGTCGCCTCGCAGCCACTCCGGAAACGATCCCTCGATCGGCAGCCGGACGTTTTCCAGCTCCTCGGTCTGTGTGCGGAACCCCGCACGGTAGTCGGCGGATGGCACTACTGTCCGTCTCGTGGCTCCACGCCCGTGTTACCGTCGATCACGGGAACCGTCCGCTGGATCGCTCGGCTGCTGCCTCCGTCTGATCCGGGGATCAGCCGACCCTCCGAGCCCGGTCAAAGCTTACTTACACACACGAGGCCGTACGGTCTACAATGAGTAGCGACGCACAGGCGGCAAACGATGACCGGCGGAAGTACGAGTTTCGCAAGGTCATCGAGGAGCTCAAACAGTACGAGGGCTCCGGCACACAACTCGTCACCATCTACATCCCGGAGGACAAACAGGTCTCCGACGTGGTGGCACACGTCACCCAGGAGCACAGCGAGGCGTCGAACATCAAGTCCAAGCAGACCCGGACCAACGTCCAGGACGCGCTGACGAGCATCAAAGACCGCCTCCGATACTACGACACGTACCCGCCGGAGAACGGTATGGTGCTTTTTTCCGGCGCCGTCGACTCCGGCGGCGGCCGGACCGAGATGGTCACCCGAACGCTCGAATCCCCCCCGCAGCCGATCCAATCGTTCCGCTACCACTGCGATTCTGATTTTCTCACCGAGCCGCTCGAGCACATGTTGTCCGACTCCGGGCTCTTCGGGCTCATCGTGCTCGACCGCCGCGAGGCGAACGTCGGCTGGCTGAAAGGCAAACGGGTCGAGCCGGTCAAATCCGCCTCCTCGCTCGTTCCGGGCAAACAACGGAAAGGCGGCCAGTCCGCCCAGCGGTTCGCCCGCCTCCGGCTCGAGGCAATCGACAACTTCTATCAGGAGGTCGCGGGGATGGCCAACGACCTCTTCGTCGACAAACGCCACGAGCTCGACGGGGTCCTCGTCGGCGGCCCGTCGCCGACCAAAGACGAGTTCCTCGACGGCGACTACCTCCACCACGAGCTCCAAGACAAGGTGCTCGGCAAGTTCGACGTGGCCTACACCGACGAGTCGGGACTCCACGACCTCGTCGACGCCGCCAGCGAGGCGCTCGCCGACCAGGAGATCGTCGAGGACAAACGCCACATGGACGAGTTCTTCGAGAACCTCCACACCGGTGAGGAGGCGACCTACGGCTTCGAACAGACCCGTCGGAACCTGATCATGGGCTCCGTCGACCGCCTGCTCATCTCAGAAGACCTCCGCTCGGACGTGATCGTTTACGAGTGTCCAAACGACCACGAGGAGTTCGAGGTGGTCGACGCCCGTCACTCGACGCCCGATCACGAGTGTGCCGACTGCGGCGAGGACTGTGAGGTCGTCGAGCGCGAGGACGTCATCGAACACCTGATGTCGATCGCTGAACAACGCGGCACCGACACCAAGTTCATCTCCACCGACTTCGAGAAGGGCGAACAGCTGTTCGACGCGTTCGGCGGCATCGCCGGCATCCTGCGCTATTCGACGGGCGTGTAGACGGCCACGCCACGTCACGCTACTCCGGCGGCGAGGCGAGCTCTAAACACGCACACGCGTCCGTCTCCGGGTCGAAACAGTCCGGACACTCCGGCTGCCGGTCGATGATCGTGTCGAGCCGCTCGGCGACCGTGCCGTCGATGACCGCTTCCAGGTCGCGCGCCTCCTCGCGAAACTCCTCGACCGCGAGCACGTTCGCGAGAAACCGCTCGATGATGCAGTAGGTTTGAAGCGCTTCTCGGGCGCGAACGATCCCGTCGTCGGTGAGCCGAACCCCCTTGTACTTCTCGTGTTCGGCGAGCTCACGCGATTCCAGCTTGCCGATCATCTCGTTGGCGCTCGCAGGACTGACGTCGAGTGCGTCCGCGATCGCCCCCGTCGACGCCGGCCCGTCCGTGTCCTGTTGGATGACGTAGATCGTCTTGAGGTACTGGTCTGCCGTGTTCACGTCTCTCCTCCGTCGCTGCCGCTCTCGGGCGGCGCTTTCGTGGCGTTCATCGTCGTTCCATTACCTCCGTGACCTCGCGAACCCCCTCGGCTTCCTCCGCGCGGATCGTCTCGAGGGTGGCAATCAGCGCCTCGCGGTCGAGCGAGAACGCCGCTTCCGACCGCTCGATCGCCTCGATGAGGTCGTCGTAGAACTTGTAGGCCGTCTCCTCGTTGCACAGCTGGTCGTACAACACGCCGTCGAAGTCCTCCGGCTTGGTGCGGCCGTATCTGGCGTCGACGAGCGTCTCGATCTCGTCGAACGGAACGCTGTCGACGCCGAGGCTCTCGATCAACGCCTCCAAGCGTTCACGGTGGTCCGCCGACTCCGCCGCCGCGTCCTCGAGAAGCGTCTCGACCTCGGCGTCGAGCTCCGCGTCCAGGCTGCGATAGTGGTGGTGTGCCCGCGCCTCGACGACCTCCTCCAACACGATCCCGATCTGGAGCAGCCGCGCGAGCTGGTCGTCGGTCGTCACCCGCTGACCCGCGCTCACGGTGACCACCCGGCCGAGACGCCCATTCGCATACACATCTACCTGGGGCCTTCCCGGACTTAAGCCGTTCCCTCGGCGCCGCCGGCCAGAAGAAAGCGATTCGTCTCAGGGACGTGTAAATAAAAAGTTCGACGACGCGACCGCGCTACTGGAGCCGTTCGAGAACGAGCTCTTCGACGTCGTCGCGGAACTCGTCGACCGCGATCTCCTCTAAGACGGGGACGAAAAAGCCCTCGACGAGCATGTTCCGTGCCGTTCGCGAGTCGATCGTGCGGCTTTCGAGGTAGAACAGGTCCTCGGCGTCGACCTGTCCGACCGTCGCCGAGTGAGACGCCTCGGTGTCGTGGTTGTGGATGATCAGCTTCGGCGACGCGTCGGCCTCGGCGTCGTCCGACAACATCAGCGTGTTCTCCCGCTGGTAGCTGGAGGTGCTCCACGCGTCCTCGCCGACGTCTTGGACGCCCTCGTAGACGGACCGGGCGACGTCGTCGAGCACGCCGCGCGTGACCAGATCGGCCGTCGTGTGCTCCGCCTGGTGCCAGACGCGGGCGTTGACGTCGAAGTGCTGGTCCTCGCTGCCGAAGAACGTCCCGACGATCTGGCTCTCGGAGCCGTCGCCGTTCAGTTCCGTCTCGACGTCCGACCGCGTGAGCTTCGAGCCGAAGTTGCTCTCGATCCAGTCGATCGTCGCGTACGTGTCCGTGACGCCGCGTTTCAGCGAGTAGGTGTACGTGTCGTCGTCGAGGTTCTGCAACGAGCCGAACTGGACGTCGGCGTTCTCACCGCCGACGACCTCGACCAGGTTCGAGAAGTAGCGGTCACCCTCGATCGCGGAGCCGACTGCGTCGTCTTCCGCGCTCGACGTGATCGACTCGAGAATCGTCACCGACGACGACTCCTCGGCGACGACGAGCGTCTGGCTGAACAACGACCGCGAACTCATCTCTGCTCGGACGGTCACGTCCTCGACGTCGACGCCCTCGGGGACGTAGACGAACGTCCCCGTGGTGAACAACGCGACCGACAACGCCGTGAAGTAGTTGTGGTCCGGCGCGAGCACGGTGCCGAAGTGTTCTTCGAGCACGTCGCCGTACTCGTCGAACGCCTCGGTGAACGGGAGGACGACGGCTTCGTCGCCGCCCTGCCGCTCCGTCGTGTCCGACTGGTTCAACGGGTCGACGAGCGCCTCGAAATCCAGCGCCTCGAGGTCGGTCCAGCGCCGGCCGGGCGTCTGGATGACGTCCGGAAGCGCCGCCGTCTCCAACGCTTCGAGCGCGTTCAGTCGGGTCTCGAGCAGCCACTCGGGCTCGTCGCGGTCCTCGGCGATGCGGCGTACCGTCTCCTCCGAGAGGCTCTCGATCGTTTTCGTGCTCATGTTATCCGAGCGACCCTTCCATCTCGAGCTCGACGAGCCGGTTGAGCTCGACGGCGTACTCGATCGGCAGTTCTTCGGTGATCGGCTCGATGAACCCCGAGACGATCATCTGTTTTGCGTCGTCGTCGTCGAGCCCGCGCGACTGGAGGTAGAAGATGTCCTCGTCGCCGATCTTGCCGACCGTCGCCTCGTGGGCCACGTCGACCTGCGACTCGTTGATCTCCATGTACGGCATCGTGTCCGACGTCGACTCGTTGTCGAAC
>CAZKXC010000094.1:0-8110 GCA_964556645.1 uncultured Halobellus sp. | reverse complement strand
TTTTCGAACCCGTGGAGTCTCGCGTTTCTTCCGGACGACGGGCTTCTCGTCACCGAGCGCGCCGGCGACCTGCGCCTCGTCGACCGGGCGTCCGGATCGGTGCGGCGGGTCGACGGGACGCCCGAGGTGTTCGCTCGGGGGCAGGGCGGGCTTCTCGACGTCGCGCTCCACCCGTCGTTTCCGGATCAGCGATGGGTGTATCTCACGTACTCGACGGCGAACGCGGACGGCGACTCGACGACCGCCCTCGGCCGCGGGCGGCTCGACCGGGAGGCGCCTCGGCTGGAGGGGTTCGAGCCGCTTTACGCCGCAGAGCCTCCCGTCGACTCCGCGGGTCACTACGGCTCGCGGATCGCCTTCGACGCCGCCGACCGGCTGTACGTGACCGTCGGCGACCGCCAGTTCAAGAACTTCGGACCGGACCACGTCGCACAGGACCTCTCCGTCGACCTGGGGAAGGTCCTCCGGCTCGCGCCCGACGGCTCGGTGCCCGACGACAATCCCTTCGTCGACGACCCGGACGCGCGCGATGCGATCTACAGCTACGGCCACCGGAACCCACAGGGGTTGACCGTCCATCCCGACACCGGCGACCTCTGGGCGAGCGAGTACGGCGAGCAGGACGGCGACGAGATCAACGTGCTTCGAGCGGGCGGAAACTACGGCTGGCCGGTCGCCGACGACGGCTGCACCTACGGCGAGGGCGACCCGATCGGCGTCTCTCACGACGACCGCGAGGACGTGATCGCGCCGGCCCACTCGTGGCCGTGTGGCAGCGGCGGGTTTCCGCCGGGCGGCATGACCGTGTACGCGGGGTCGGCGTTTCCGGCCTGGGAGGGCGACCTCTTCGTCGGCGGGCTGGCCGCTCGGGCCGTCGCTCGCCTCACGCTCGACGGCACCGCCGTCACCGGCGTCGACCGCCTTCTCGCCGACAGAGAACGGCGGATCCGCACCGTCGCCGAGGCTCCGGAGACCGGCCGCCTGTACCTGGCGATCGACGCCGAGGACGCCCCGGTCGTCCGGCTGACGCCGGCGTGAGTGTCGCGGTCGTCTCTCGGCTTACGCGCTCGCCGCCTCGATGGCCGCCTCCAGGTCGGCGACGATGTCGGCCGGGTCCTCGATGCCGACGGAGAGCCGCACCATGTCGCCGGTGACGCCGGCGGCCTCGCGCTCCGCCTCGGTCAGCTGCTGGTGGGTCGTCGAGGCGGGGTGGATCACGAGCGTCTTGGCGTCGCCGACGTTCGCCAGCAACGAGGCGAGCTCGGCGTTCTCCACGGTGGCTTTGGCGGCCTCGAAGCCGCCCTCGAGTCCGAACGTCACCATGCCGCCGTATCCTCCCTCGAGGTACTCGCTGGCGGTCTCGTGGGTCTCGTGGTTCGCCAAGCCGGGGTAGTTCACCCACGCCACGTCCGCGTGCGCCGCGAGCGACTCCGCGACGATCTGGGCGTTCTCACAGTGGCGGTCCATCCGCAGCGGGAGCGACTCCGTCTGTTGGAGCGTGTTCCAGGCGTCGAACGGCGACTGCTGGTTGCCGAGGTCACGCACCCCGCGGGTGACGGCCGCGAAGGTGAACGCCTGGTCGCCGAACGCCTCGACGAAGTTGACGCCGTGATACGCGGGGTTGTCCGTCGCGATCTCCGGGAACTTCTCGGGGTACTCGCCCCACGGGAACGACCCGCCGTCGACGAGAACGCCGCCGATGGTGGTTCCGTTGCCGGTGAGCCACTTGGTCGTCGACTCCCAGACGAGGTCCGCGCCGTGGTCGATCGGCCGGCAGAGCGCGGGCGTCGCGAACGTGTTGTCGACGAACAACGGAACGCCGTGCTCGTGAGCGATCTCGGCGACCCGCTCGATGTCGGGGGTGACGAGCGCCGGGTTGCCGATCGTTTCGAGGTGGACGTAGGCGGTGTTTTCGTCTATCGCCTCGGCGTACCCCTCGTAATCGAGCGTGTCGACGAACCGGGTCGAGACGCCGCGGCGCTCGACGGAGTGGGTGAAGTAGGTGTACGTCCCGCCGTACAACGCCGACGAGGTGACGATGTTGTCGCCGGCGGACGCCAACATGAACGTCGCGAGGTCCAGCGACGCCATTCCCGAGGCGGTGGCGACCGCGCCCACGCCGTTCTCGAGGGAGGCCATCCGTTCTTCTAAGGCCGCGTTCGTCGGGTTCATGATCCGCGAGTAGACGTTGCCAGCCTCCTCCAGCGCGAACAACCGCGCGGCGTGGTCGGCGTCGTCGAACTCGTAGGCGGTCGTCTGGTAGATCGGCGTCGCGCGGGCGCCCGTCGTCGGATCCGGCTCCGATCCGGCGTGGACGCTTCGGGTGCGGAACTCGTGGTCGTCGTCGCTCCTTTCGGATGCCATACCGCCTCTCCGCCTCCAGGGGGCTAAAGCCGACCGACGGTCACAGACGCTACCGGTAGCTCGGAGACCCCGCCACGACGGCCGATGTCTGCGAGACACGCGGCGACGCTCGCGGGACCGCCGCGAGACAAAATTGTGAGAATTGGACAAAATATTGTTGGCCGATCGCCGGAGGCTCCACGCCATAGTCGCGCTAATACGGCCCAAATATCGGGTTTGAATCGATTCAGTATCAACAGGTATATCACTCCGTGGACGTAGTATTGTACACACACAGATATACTATGGACGACGATTCCCGACCCACGACCCGACGATCTCGGACGATTCGGACGCTCGCGACGCTCGCGATGGTGACGCTGCTGCTCACCGCGGGGCTCACCGCGAGCCTCGGCGGCGCACAGGCGCAGTCGGCGAGCGGCGGCGACCCGGACCTCGAGGCGTACGCTCCCGACCCGACGCTGACGCCCGGCACCGCCTCGACGCTGACGATCCAGATCGCGAACGACGCCACCACCCGATACGACTCGCCGCCCGAGCGCGCTCGCGTCACGACCGCCCGCAACGTCGTTGTCGAACTCGACGCGGGCGACGCCCCGTTGACCGTCGAGACCGGCGAACACTCGGTCGGTTCGATCACCGAAACGGAGCCGCGGTCGGTGCCGTTCGCCGTCGACGTCCCGGAGGACGCCGAGCCGGGCACCTACGAGGTCGACGTCGAGATGACGTACTCGTACACCTCCTTCCGGCGCCCCGGAACCGGGGAGAACGAGCGGACGTACACCGTGACCGAGACGGTCGACGTCGAGATCGACGACGCGCCGCAGTTCCGGCTCACCACCGCCGACGACAGCCGTCTTCAGGTCGGCGAGACCGGCCCGTTCGCGGTGACCGTCGAGAACGTCGGCGGCGAGACCGCCCGGAACGTCGCGGTCTCGCTCACCTCGGCGAGCTCGATGGTCGGCTTCGACGGCGGCCAGAGCGACGTCGCTCGCGTCGACGAGCTGGCTCCCGGCGAGACCGCCGAGGTCACCTACGAGGCTGGCGTGAAACCCGACGCCCCGGTCCGTCAGTACGAGCTCGACGGCGCCGTGCGCTACACCGACCCACAAGGGATCAACGGCCGCGACGACGACCTCTCGATCGGCGTCGAGCCGGCCGCAGAACAGGACTTCTCGCTCGACCTCGTCGGCGGAACCCTCCGGGTCGACCAGGAGGGCGCCGTCACCGTCCGCGTGACCAACAACGGCCCGCGGGTCGCCGCCGACGTGGCGATCGACTTCGCCCGCGAGTACCCGACGCTCCGGCTGCTCGAGGGCTCCGTCTCTGCGGGCACGCTCGAGTCGGGCGAGTCCGCCACGGTTCGGCTCCCGGTCGCGGCGACCAGCGACGCCGAGGCCGTCGAGAAGTCACTCGACATGCGCGTGCAGTACCGCACCGCCGCCGACGAACAACGCTACGACGACGACGTCTCGCTCGTGACGCCGATCGCGCCGCGCCGCGACGACTTCCGCGTCTCCGTCTCCGATCCGACGATCGGCGTCGACTCCTCGCGGCTGATCGAAGTCGAGGTCACCAACAACCGCAACCAGACGCTCACCGACATCGAGGCGAGTCTCGGCACGAGCGACCCGCTCGACAGCGACGACGACGACGGCTACATCGAATCGCTCGATCCCGGCGAGTCGGCGACGCTGACGTTCGAACTGGCGGCGACCGCCGACGCCAACCCGAAGACGTACGCGGCGAGCATCGACTTCGCGTACGAAGACGAGCGCGGCAAGTCGATGATGTCCGACGCGTACCAGATTCCGATCACGGTCGAATCGAACGACGGCGCCGGGCTGTTCTCGGTGCTTCCGCTCGTCGCTCTCGGACTCCTCGGCGTCGGCGCGACCGTGTACGCCGGCCGTCGAACCGGCCGTCTCCCGTGGAACTGATCGCCCCGTGACCAGCCAGCCAGCCGACCACCCGCCAGACGCCGCCGAACCGCCGTCCGACCACACCACTCACGGTACGTCCACATGACCGACGACGCATCCACTCCGCTCCGCGACGGGCTCGAACGAGTCGGGCGGTTCTCCGCCGAGAACCGCCGGACGGTGTTTAGCGCCGTGGCCGTCCTCGCGGTCGTCTCGCTCGCCATCGCCGGCGCCTCGGTGCAGATGAGCCTCGGCATGGAGCTGTACATCGACGACGACTCTCAGACGAACCAGAACTGGCAGGAGGTCAAAGCCGACGACACGTTCGACCTCGGCAACAACGTGTTCGTGATGGTCGAGACCGACCACCTCTACGAGCCGGAGACCATCCGAACGATCGACCGCCTCGACAGGCGGTACGCCGCGTCCGGAGAGTTCTCGAGCGTCACGAGCCTCGCGGACGTGGTCAGACGCGGCAACGGCGGCGAGATTCCCGACACCGAACGCGAGGTGCGCGCCTCCATCGCCCGCGTCGAATCGACCGATTCGAGCGCCGCGGCGCTCGTGAGCAACGTCAATCCCGACCGCGAGACGGCGCTCATCGTCGCCACCTACGGCGAGGTCGACGTGCCGCCGTCGGACGACAAGTACTTCGGCTTTCTCCCCGGCACCGCGGCGGGCTACCTCACCGACGAGGTCGCCGACGCGACCGACCACGTCCGCGTCCCGCCTCACGTCGACGTCACCGTCACCGGGGCGCCCGTCTTCGAGAACGCCGCGTTCGGGCTGATGCTCCCGGAGATGATCCAGCTGTTCGCCGTCGCGTTCGCGATCATCTTCTCGGTCGTCTTCCTCGTCATGCGCGGGCGGCTCTACCGGACGTGGAAGGTGTTTCTCCCGGTCGGAACCGCCCTCGTCGCGCTCGTGTACATGCTCGGCATGATGGGGGTCGTCGGATTCAACTTCAACGCGATCATGCTCGGCGTGCTCCCCATCGCCTTGGGGCTCGGGATCGACTTCAGCCTCCAGTTGCACACGCGATACATCGAAGAACGCGAGAAGGGCCGCGAGCCGGTCGACGCCGCCGGGGCGGCCGCCCGCACGACCGGCAACACGTTGTTGCTGGCGATGGCGACGACGTCGATCGGGCTCGGCGCGCTGCTGGTCTCGGCGGTGCCGCCGACCCGACAGCTCGGCGCGACGGCGGCATTTGGCGTGATCGCGGCGACGGCGTTGTCGCTCACGCTGCTCGTCGCGCTCTTGGTCGAGCTCGACGGCGACGAGTACGAGACGGTGAACGCTCCGGCCGACGGCGACGCCGCGGTCGCGGACGGCGGCGCCCCGCCATCGCCCGGCGGCGACGCCGACGACCGGCCGGCGCCGGAGCCGTCCGCCGACGACGGCGTCCTCGGCGACGACGAGCCGGCGTTCGAGCGGTTCATCGGCTCGCTCTCCGGCGGGATCGCCGCCGCGCCGCTGCTCGTCGTCGTTCTCATGCTCGCGGCGATCGGCGGCGGCGCGGCGGTGTACCACGACGTGGAGACCACACAGGAGATGCTCGACTACTGGCCGGAGATCGAACAGCGTGACGACCTCGAGGAGCTCGAAGACACCGCCCAGAGTCCGAACGTGATCTACCTGGTCGTCGAGGGGAAAGACGCCTACTCGCCGACCACGTTCAGGCGAGCGTCGGCGTTCGAGACCGCCATCGAAGACCACGACGACGTGAACGCCGCGATGAGTCCGGTGACCGCCGTCGAGATGGCGAACGACGGTGAGATCCCGGAGAGCCGCGCGAGACTCGTCGAGACGGTCGACAGACAGGCCGCCTCGGACCTCATGCCGATCGGCGACCGCGCGGACACGCCGGACCGGTTCGTCATCCAGCTGTTCGTCGCGGACATCGAGGGCCAGGAGGTTCGCCACCTGATCGACGACACCGAGGCGGTCGCCGACAAACACCTCGCGACCGAGCGGACGGCGGTGACGGGCAAACCCGTGGTCAACCGGAACGTCATCGAGAACGTCACCTCCGGGCGGGATCCGATGACGGTGTTGAGCTTCGGCATGGCGACGCTGTTTCTCGCGCTGGCGCTCCGCTCGCTGCGCGAGTCGGTGTTGCTCGTCGTCAGCGTCGCCATCAGCGCCGTGATGTTGATCTCGATGGCGATGTACGCCCTCGGGATCCCCTGGAATCCGCTGACGGTGGCGACCGGGTCGATCGCCTTAGGCGCGGGGATCACCTACGGGATCCACGTGCACGAGCGGTTCAAAGAAGAGCTGTACGTCAACAACGCCGCCCCCGCGGCGGCGATGCGCGAGGCGATGGTTCGCAAGTCGCGGCCGGTCATCGGCTCCGGCGCGACGACGTTGTTCGGCTTCGGCGCCCTCGGGATCTCCGACTTCCCGGTGCTCGCGAACTTCGGTATCGCGGTCGCGCTCGCGATGACGTTCGCGCTCGCGACCGCCTTCGTGTTCCTGCCGGCCGCCGCGCTCCTGTTGGCCCGGTGGACGAACACGTACGACGCGGCCTGACGCGCACACGCCGCCGCGTGGCCCGTCTCGGGGCCGGCCGTGCGAACTGTTAACCTCGTCGAAGCGTACCGTTAATCATGGGAACACGTGGTCCGCAGGACGACCCTCCAGATCTCGACGACCTGGCCGACGGGATCCCCGACTCCGTCTGGCAGTACACGGCGCTCGGCGCCGCGCTGCTGGTCGGGTTCGCGGTGCTGAGCCAGAGCCTGGTGTTCGGCGTCGGCGTGTTGGCGATCCTGTTGGCGCTGGTCACGATTGCCAGCGCCGTCAACGTCGTCGACGCCTACGAGAAGGAGGCGCTCACGGTGTTCGGCGAGTACCGCAGGCTGTTGGACCCGGGTGTCCACCTCATTCCGCCGTTCGTCTCGCGGACGCACGCGTTCGACATGCGGACACAGACGCTCGACGTCCCTCAACAGGAGGCGATCACGCGGGACAACTCGCCGGTGACGGCCGACGCGGTCGTCTACATCAAGGTGATGGACGCGACGAAGGCGTTTCTCGAGGTCGACGATTACAAGAAGGCGACATCGAACCTCGCGCAGACGACGCTCCGCGCGGTGCTCGGCGACATGGAGCTCGACGACACGCTCTCGCGGCGCGAGCAGATCAACAACCGGATCAACCAGGAACTCGACGAGCCCACAGACGAGTGGGGAATCCGCGTCGAGGCGGTCGAGGTGCGCGAGGTGAGCCCCTCCGCGGACGTGAAGCGGGCGATGGAAAAACAGACCGGCGCGGAGCGCCGCCGCCGGGCGATGATCCTGGAAGCACAGGGCGAGCGTCGCTCCGCCGTCGAACAGGCGGAGGGTGACAAACAATCGAACATCATCCGCGCGCAGGGTGAAAAACAAAGCCAGATCCTCGAAGCACAGGGGGACGCGATCTCGACGGTGTTGCGCGCGCGCTCGGCCGAGTCGATGGGCGAACGCGCGATCATCGAACGCGGGATGGAGACGCTCGAGGAGATCGGGAAAGGCGAGTCGACGACGTTCGTGCTTCCCCAGGAGCTCACCAGCCTCGTCGGCCGCTACGGCAAGGCCCTCTCCGGCTCCGACGTCCAGGAGATGGAGGGACTCGAGAGCAAGGAGTTCGACGAGGAGACCGAGAAGCTGCTCGGCCTCCAGGACATCGAGAGCGCGTTAGAACAGCTCGATACGGTCGACGACAGCGACCTCCGGACGGACGAGACCCGGGACGCCGACACCGCCCGAGAGGAGGGAGCGATGCGCGAGGCCGACCGCGACATCGAACTGGAGACCGAACGCGAGCGGCCGAGCGACTGA
>CAZKXC010000093.1:0-8713 GCA_964556645.1 uncultured Halobellus sp. | reverse complement strand
CTCGATCTCGCGGTCGTCGAGCCATTCCAGGAGCTGAACGAGCTGGTCCGCGGCCGCCTCGAACAGCCGCTCGGCCTTCTCCGGCGTGACGTCGGTCGGGTCGCCGAACGCGCCGTTCGGAGAGTTGTCGACCGCGTCGTAGAAGGTGCGCGCGCCGTGGACCATCGTCTCGGAGTCGTCGATGTCTGTAAGCCCGCCGTCGCGGGCGGCCTCGAACTCCTCGGGACGGACGAGGTCGGGCGCGATGTGGGTGATCATCGCGGTTTCTTTGGGTCCCGCGTGGGGGCCGTTCTGGGCGAACAGGTCGTCGACGAGTTCGGGGATCGACTCGTCCCACATCCACTCGATCGCGTACATCTCTTCGGCCTGGTGGAGCCGTCGGCCGACCTCGCGGAGGTGTGAGACGTTGCCGCCGTGGGCGTTGACGTACACCACCCGGTCGATTCCGTGGTACGCGAGGTTCCGGGTGAAGCTTTCGACGTAGTCGCGGAACTGCGGCGGGTCGACCCACAGCGTCCCCGGGAACTGGCGGTGGTGCGGGCTGACGCCGATGTCGACGGTGGGCGTCCGGGGGAGTCCCGTCTCGTCGGCGGCCGCGGTCGCGAGCGCCTCGGCGATCAGGTGGTCGGTCGCCAGCGGGAGGTGCGGTCCGTGTTGCTCCGTCGATCCGAGCGGCACGATCGCCGTCGACGCCGATCCGAGCTGCTCGCCAACGTCCGGCCACGTGTGGTCCGCGAGGTCCATACGGTCTCCTGAGCGGCGACCCGTATCAATCCACGTGATGTGTCTGACGGCGGGCCGTGGCGGACGTGTCGGCACCCTTTTTGTGGCGTGCGGCCGAAGGTTTCGACATGTTCGGAGGAGGCGGTATGAATCCGCGGAAGATGAAACAGATGATGGAACAGATGGGGATCGACGTCGAGGAGCTCGACGCCGAGCGGGTGGTCGTCGAGACGACCGACGGCGACCTCGTCTTCGAGAGCCCGCAGGTCACGCGGATGGACGCACAGGGGCAACAAACCTACCAGATCGTCGGCGAGCCGGCGGAGGTCGCCGACGCGGGCGGCGCGACCCCCGTCGAGGCCGCAGACGAGGCGACCGGCGGCATTCCCGACGAGGACGTCGCGCTCGTCGCCGAGCGCGCGGGCGTCCCCGAGTCGCAGGCCCGCGAGACGCTCGAGGCGCTCGACGGCGACCTCGCGGCCGCGATCGCGGACCTCGAGTGACCGACGCCGCGTACCTGCTGGTCCACGAAGACCGCGAGTACCTCCTCGAGCCCGGCGAAGAGCTCGGGACCGACCTCGGCGTGTTGACCGTTCCGGAGGACGTCGCCGCCGGCGACACCGTCGAGACGCACCTCGGGACCGCCTTCGAGGCCCGCGAGCTCCGCGGTCCGGACCTGTTCGCTCACCTCGAGCGAACCGGCGCGCCGATGCTGCCTCGAGACGTCGGGCTCGTGATGGGGCTCACCGGCGTCTCCGCCGGCGACCGCGTGCTGGACGCCGGCACGGGCACGGGGATTCTCGCCGCACACCTCGGGCGGGCGGGCGCGGACGTCACCTCCTACGAGATCGATCCGTCGTTCGCCGAGGTGGCCCGGGCGAACATGCGCACCGCCGGCGTCGGCGACCGCGTCGAGGTTCGGACGGGCGATCTCACCGCGGCGCTCGACGACCTCGCCGCCGCCGACCCCTTCGACGTTCTCACGCTCGACACGGGCGACGCGCCGGCCGTGGTCGAGCGGGCGCCAGAGCTGCTCGTCGCCGGCGGCTTCGTCGCCGTCTACTCGCCGTTCGTCGAGGGGACGCGCGAGGCGGTGACGGCGGCGAGAACCGCCGGCCTGACCGACGTCGAGACGCTGGAGACGATCCAGCGCGAGATGGAGTTCTCCGAGCGGGGCTCTCGCCCCTCCACCGCCGGCGTCGGCCACACCGGCTACCTCGTCGTCGCGCGCGTCGCCTGAGCGGGCCCCGCGCCGCTTCCGGCGAGTTTCGACGCAACGTTCATTCGCCCGCGACCGTCAGAGGGGGTATGTCGCTCGCCGACGACGTCGAGGTCGCGGTCGCCGGACGACCCGGCGTCGTCGCCGTCGGCGTCGGCACCGAACTCCTTCCCGCGTTGCTCTCTGCGCGCCGTCACACCCGTGGCCGTCGGTGGCGGGTGGCGTGTCCGCCGGACGTCGTCGACGACCTCGGCCGCGCGTTTCCCCTCGGGACGGCCGTCGCCGAGGCCTGCGCCCGCGGCGCGATCGCGTTGCGCGCCGAGTCCGACTCGCGGTCCGCTCGGACGGTGTTCGCGACGGACGGTCGCGTGGACGCGGTCGCGGGGCCGAGCGGCGACCGGACGCTCGTGACCGACGTCGACCCGGCCCGAACGCGGGGAGCGTCGGAGGCGGTCGCGGCCCGATTCGCCGCGGCGACGCCGGCGGCGGTCCGCATGCCGCCGAGACGCCGGCTGGTCGAGACCGCTCGCGACGCGCTCGGCGACCGGTTCGCCGACGACCTGGCCGGCGTTCTCGGCTCGCTCGACGCCGGCTCCGGCGCCCTCGACCGGTCTGAGCCGGTCGACGACCGGACGCTGCTCGTCGCGCTGGCGGCCCGCAACGACCACCTGTTTCACGACGTGCGCGAGTGGGCCGACGAGGTCGGGATCGCCCCCAAACAGGAGTTCACGGCCGAGCGCCGGGCGCTCGTCGACCGCGGAGTCGTCGAGTCGATCAAGGTGCCGATGGGGGTCGGCCGGCCGAACTACCGGCTGCGCGCGGTCGCGGAGCCGATCGACCGCGCCGACCCCGGAGAACTGCTCTCCGCGCTACGGGCGCAGTTCGCGGCCACGAGCGACGGGTCAAACGCGGCCGAGTCTCGCGGCGACGATCGCTTTTCGCGGGACCGGCGGCGGTAGCGCGCGAGGGGCCGGCGTCTCGGGGTCGCCCCTCGTCGACGGCGGTCTCGAGGCCGCCGGTCGCTCCCCGAACGGTCGGAGCCACGGTGACCGACAACGCGGCGGCGACGAGCGCGTCCGTGCGGTGTGTTCACAACCGATCGGCAGGGAGCTGTCGGACGCACAGCGGGCGGCGCTCGCGCGGGCGCGTGACAAGACCTAACTCCGGGCGGACCGCTCGATACGCCATGGCGACGTTCTCAGACAGAGTTGATCGGATCTCGATAAGCGGGATCCGCGAGGTGTTCGAGGCGGCCGGCGACGACGCGATCAACTTGGGGATCGGCCAGCCGGACTTTCCGACGCCGGAACACGCCCGGCAGGCGGCGGTCGACGCGATCGAAGACGGGATGGCGGACGCGTACACCGCCAACAAGGGGACCGCCTCGCTCCGGGAGGCGATCGCCGAGAAACACCGCACGGACCAGGGGATCGACCTCGACCCGGCGAACGTGATCGCCACCGCCGGCGGCAGCGAGGCGCTCCACATCGCCTTGGAGGCGCACGTGAGCGCGGGCGAGGAGGTCATCGTCCCGGACCCCGGCTTTGTCTCCTACGACGCCCTCACCAAACTGGCGGGCGGCGACCCGGTTCCCGTCGGACTCCGTGAGGACCTCACGATCGACCCCGCCGCGGTCGAGGCGGCGATCACCGACGACACCGCGGCGTTCGTCGTCAACTCTCCCGGCAACCCCACCGGGGCGGTCTCCTCGGCCACGGACGTCCGGGCGTTCGCGCGGATCGCCGACGAACACGACGTGCTCTGTATCTCCGACGAGGTGTACGAGTACACCGTCTTCGAGGGAGAACACCGGTCTCCCGTGGAGTTCACCGACCGCGACAACGTCGTCGTCGTCAACTCCGCCTCGAAGCTGTTCTCGATGACCGGCTGGCGGCTGGGGTGGGTGTACGGCTCGCCGGACCGCATCGACCGCATGCTCCGCGTCCACCAGTACGCACAGGCGTGTGCCTCGGCGCCCGCACAGTACGCCGCCGAGGCCGCGCTGCGCGGCGACCGCGGCGTCGTCGAGGAGATGACCGATTCCTTCGAGCGCCGCCGCGACATCCTCTTGGACGGACTCGCCGACGCCGGCATCGAGTGTCCGACTCCACACGGGGCCTTCTACGCGATGCCGCGGGTTCCGGACGGGTTCGTCACGGAGTGTCTCGACCGCGGCGTGATCGTCGTGCCGGGGGAGGCGTTCGGCGAGGGCGGGCGCGGGGCCGCGCGGATCTCGTACGCGACCGACACGGACGACCTCCGGGAGGCGATCGACGTCATGGCCGAGGCGCACGCGGCGGCCCGATAATCGATTACTAGAGGACATTATACGGCCCCGAGAGGTTTCCGCAAGTTATACCGTCGGGGGGGAACGAGGATATCGGCATGAGTCGGAACATCCAGGTTAGCCGTCTCGACCGGCGAGCGGTCGAAGACCAGCGGGTCGAGATCGTCGAGCGAAAGGGTGTGGGACACCCGGACTCGATCTGCGACGGCCTCGCCGAGTCGGTCTCGCGGGCGCTCTCACAGCTGTACTTAGACCGCGTCGGCAAGGTGCTTCACTACAACACCGACGAGACGCAGCTGGTCGCGGGCCGCGCCGCCCCGGCGTTCGGCGGCGGCGAGGTGATCGAGCCGATCTACGTCCTGATCGTCGGCCGCGCCACGAAAGAATACGACGGCCGCCAGCTCCCGGTCGACGCCACGGCGCTCGCGGCCGCCCGCGAGTACCTCGCGGAGACGGTGCCGGCACTCGAGTACGGCACCGAGATCGTCGTCGACGTCAGGCTCGGCGAGGGGTCGGGAGACCTGCAGGACGTCTTCGGCGAGGAGACACAGGAGGTGCCGATGGCGAACGACACCTCCTTCGGGGTCGGGCACGCGCCGCTGACGGAGACGGAGCGGATCGTTCACGAGACGGAACGCGAACTCGTCACGACCTACGGCAGGGACAACCCCGAACTCGGCCCAGATATCAAGGTGATGGGCAAACGCGAGGGCGACCGCATCGACATCACGGTCGCGGCCGCGATGATCGACGCACACGTCGCCGGCCTCGAGGAGTACGACGACGCCGTGGGCGGCGTCCGCGAGTTCGTCACGGCGCTCGCCGAGGACCACACCGACCGCGAGGTCGCCGTCGACGTCAACACCGCCGACGAGTACGAGGAGGGGTCGATCTACCTCACCGTCACCGGGACCTCCGCCGAGCAGGGCGACGACGGCTCCGTCGGTCGGGGAAACCGCGCCAACGGACTCATCACTCCCAACCGGCCGATGTCGATGGAGGCCACCTCCGGTAAGAACCCCGTCAACCACATCGGCAAGATATACAACCTGTTGTCGACACACGTCGCGGAGACGGTCACCGCCGAGGTGGACGGGATCCGCGACCTCCAGGTTCGGCTGCTCTCACAGATCGGCCGGCCGATCGACGAACCTCACGTCGCCGACGCGCAGATCGTCACCGAAGCGGGCGTCGAGCTGTCGGCGATCGAAGCGGAGGTCGTCGACATCGTCGACGCCGAACTCGCCGACGTCACCGGCGTGACCCGGCGGGTCATCGACGGGGACGTCTCGACGTTCTGACCGCGAGCGGGCCCCGTCGGCCGTCTCTCCGGCGACCACAACGGATTTCCGACCGCCTCCCGCACGTTCCGGCGTGACGCAGGTGTGTCTCCTCGGCGACCCGGACGTGACCCTGAGCTACGAGCTTCTCTCGCGGGAGACCGCCCGCGAGGCGCTCGCGACCTACGCGATCGAGGAGCCGTTCGCGAACAGCGTCGCCGTCGACACCGTGAGCCTCGGCGCGGCGGTGTCGCTGCTCAACGACCTCGACTGGTACCTGGCTCGGTTCGTCGACGAGGCGCTCGTCTCCGAGCCGTCGATCTCTCGGACCGAGTGGCTCTCGCGCGACCTCGCACGCGAGGTGCGCGCCGGCGAGGTGCCCCCGGAAGAGACCGACCAGCGGCTGAAGATATACGGGCTCGTCGACGACGAGCCCGTCGAGCCGATGTTCGTCAAGCGAACGCAGGGGTCGACGCCAGAGTACGACCTCCGCGACGTCGACGCGACGCTCGTCGTTCGGGTGAGCGACGCGGAGTTCTCCGGGTGACGCGCCGGCTCGCGGGAGTCGGAGTCCCGGGCACTCCTCCGACCGTCCCAGGGGGGCCTCGTAGGCCATGCGGTTTATACCGGACGCTCGTGAGCCCCCTCCCGACGGAGCTGTGAGGAGACCGATCAGAAGCGTGGTTCGACCGGCTCGCCGTCGACGCGGACCGCGTCGGTTCCCGTGATCTCTACCACGTGGTCTCGCGTCTCGAACCGAAGCCGCCACGAGTCGTTGTCGTGGTCGACCAGTTCTCGTATCGCGTCCGTCGAGACGTACTGTTCGACGGACACCGACAGTTCGGTGGGAGTCACGTTCTCGGCCTCTGCGATTCCCCGGACGACACGTTCGAGGATCGGTTCGGTCATACCACGGCTTTTGGCTCCGATCACAAGTGTTACCCGGTCATCGTTCTCCGCCGGACCACGGGGCTACAAGTTTCTCCGGCCGGGACCACCCGCATGGCACGCGTCACGGTCTGGAACGAGTTCCGTCACGAGCGCGACAACGACACCGTCGCCGACGTGTATCCAGACGGGATCCACGCGGTGATCGCCGACGCCCTCGAGGCGGCCGGCCACGAGGTCCGAACCGCCACGCTCGACCAGGGACCCGACCACGGGCTCACCGAGGCGGTCCTCGCGGACACGGACGTGCTCACGTGGTGGGGTCACGCCGCCCACGACGAGGTGCGCGACGAGGTGGTCGACCGCGTCGTCAAACACGTCCTCGACGGGATGGGACTGATCGCCTTACACTCCGCACACTACTCGACGGTGTTCACGCGGCTGATGGGGACGAGCTGCTCGCTTCGGTGGCGCGAGGCCGCAGAACGCGAGCGGCTGTGGACGGTCGAGCCCGGCCACCCGATCGCCGAGGGGATCGGCGAGTACATCGAGCTCGACGAAGCCGAGATGTACGGCGAGCGGTTCGACGTTCCACAGCCGGACGCGCTCGTGTTCACGTCCTGGTTCGCCGGCGGCGAGGTGTTCCGCTCCGGCTGTTGTTATCGGCGCGGGAACGGCCGCGTCTTCTACTTCCGACCGGGCCACGAGACGTACCCCATCTACTACGACGACGACGTCCAGCGGGTGCTTCAAAACGGCGTCGAGTGGGCGGCCCCGACGGACGGGCCGGCGCCCGAGTTCGGCAACGCCGACCCGCTCGAACCGATCGACACGAGCGACGACCGCACGGTCCACTGACGACCCGCTTGAGGGAGCCGCCGGCGCGTCGATCGTCCGCCTCCGTGCCCGCCGTCACTCCGGGCGGTGGACCGCCCCGTCTCGGCCGTCGGCGTCCTTCCGCCGGAGCGCGGCCGCCGCGTTGTTGGCGTCGTACCCGAAGAAGACGTCTTTTGCGTACGCGTCTGCGACCTCCGTGGCGCCGATCAGGTCGTCGAGATCCACGTTCACGGCGTACAACTCGATCGAAAACGGCGTCTGTGGCGGCGCCCCGTGGACGTCGTAGTCGCCGCCGAGCAGCGACCGAAACCCGCGGGCGATCGCTTCGAGCCAGTAGGTAGTGCCGTACGCCGTGTCGTAGAGGGGGACGACGAACTCGTCGACGTGGGCGGCGAGCGCGTCGACGTCGAGTCCCGACCGCTCGTAGAGGTGTGCCGGATACGGGTCGGGGTAGAGCGTGAGAAGCGTCCGCCCCGGAATCCGGGACGCGGCCTCGGCGACGAACCGCGTGATCACCTCGGCGCGCCACTCGGGCCACGCCGTGTGGTCGCTCTCGTCGAACAGCCGACGACACCGGTCACAGCGACAGAACCCCTCGCGGGGAAAGCCCACGTCGTCGAGGCGAACGTCGCCGTTCTCGGCGGCGCAGTCTTCGATGATCTCGAACAACCCTTCGCGGTACTCCGGGTGGGTCGGACAGATGTACGCCCAGTCGAAGTACTCGCGGTCGCGGGTGGCGGGGTCGCCGCGCCCGTCGACGGGGACCAACTCGGGGTTCTCGCCCGCAGCGGCGTTGTCGCCGAAACACGAGACCATGTTCACCGCGTTCGGCAGCGGCGCTGCCGCCCGGCCGGTGACGTCTTTCACCTCGTAAAATGCCACGTCGAACGGCTCCATCTCGACCTCTTCGGCGTTCCGCGTGACGACCCCGTACATGGGCGTCGCTACGCGGGTGACGAATAAAAACGGCGGGTCGTCGTCCGGACCGGGTGGTTTCGCGGCGGTGCGGCGACGACGCTCGCTACTCCACTTCGACCGGCTCCTTGTCGCCGGCGAACAGGAAGTACGCGAGGACGACGAGCGACAGTACGAGGACGAACTTCGTTTTCGTTCCCATGTCTCTGTGATCGGGCGGATCCCGTTAAAACCTACCGGCGCGTTCTCAGACCGCGACGAGACGCCGCTGTCGGGGACGAGACGGCGTGAACCGGCGGATCATGTAAGTGTCGACGCCCCGTATCACGGATCGATGTTCCAAGGCAACTGTTCGCTGTGTGGCTCTGACTCCGACCGATCGGCCGCCCGATCCGGAGCCAAGACCGGAGCACAGATCGGCGCCGCCGTCGGGTCGAGAGCCGGACCGTTCGGGGCGGGTCTGGCGTCCGGACTCGGCGGGGCGGCCGGCTTTCTCGCCGGCTCCGTCGTCGACGACATCAAGCCGGACGCCGACGACGGGATTCCGCTTCCTGACGGAGGGCG
>CAZKXC010000092.1:0-8754 GCA_964556645.1 uncultured Halobellus sp. | reverse complement strand
AAAGCGAGACAGGAACCCCCTCTCTCGACTTGCGGACGAGGAACACCGACAATTAAATTGTCTCTGTGGGGTTGGTCCGACCGCACACAAGCCCACGACGTTAGTCGTGGGTAACTGACGCGTTCGTCCCCGCGACCAGCCGCGTCGCGGTCGCCTTCCAGGAGAGCCACACCTCGGCGCCGGGCCGGATCGCGAGCCGCTCCGCGCTCCCGTCGGTGAGGAGCGCCCGGACCGACGCGTCGCCGACGCGAATCCGCACCGCGTGAACCGTCTCGCCTCGCTCGAGCTCGGCGACGCGCCCGCGTCGCCGGTTCCGCGCGCTCGTCGCCGCCGGCTCGTCGTCGCCGGCCGGGCGAACCGTCACGGCGTCCGCGCCGATCCGAACCTGGACGGCGTCGTCGGCCGCCAGCCCGTCGTGGAGCCCCCAGACGGTGCCGACGGGAGTTTGTACCGCCGCGAGTTCTCCGTCGACCGCCGTGACCGTCCCGTCGAGAACGGTCTCGGGAACCCGCGCCGTCGCGGCGACGGCGGCCGCCAGCCGCTCGTATCGGTTGAGCAGCCGGGTTCCCGCCTCGGTCAGCCGGCTTCCGCCCCCGCTGTGTCCCCCCCGTTGACGCTCGACGAGCTCGCCGAACCCCGCCTCCAGCGTCTCGATCCGCGAGAGGGCTCGCGCACGCGACCGGCCGAGCTCGGCAGCCGCCCGCGCGACCGAGCCTTCTCGGGCGATCGTTTCCAGCAGGGCCGCGTCGCGTCCGTCGAACTCGACGTCGCCCTCGACGAGCCGTGCGCGCCCCCGTCCGATCGGGTCGTCCATCGATCACCAGTACCCACAGCGGACCCATTACTCCTCCGGCGGCGCGGATCCCCCTCCGCCGGATCAGTACACCAGCTCGCCGTCGATGAACCGTCGCGTCCGCGGGTCGTTCGGGTTCTCGAACACCCGGTCCGTCGGGCCGACCTCCGTCACCGTTCCGTCGAGCAACACCGCGACGCGGTCGGCGACGCGCTCGGCCTGGTGCATGTCGTGGGTGGCGACGACGACACCGATCTCTCGGTCTCGGGCCTCGCCGATGGCGTCCTCGATGACCGCGGTGTTCCGCGGGTCCAGGTCCGAGGTGGGCTCGTCGAGCAGCAGGATATCCGGGTCGTACGCCAGCGCGCGCGCGAACGCGACCCGCTGGGCCTCGCCGCCCGACAACGACGCCGCGTGTTGGTCCGCCTTCCCGCACAGCCCGACGACTCCGAGCGCCTCGGCGACGGCCTCGCAGGTGTCGGTTCGCCCGACGACCGCCCGCAGCTCGTCGCGGAGCCGTTCTCGCCACGACCGGCGGATCCGGAGCCCGTACTCGACGTTGCGGGCGACCGGGGCGTCGAAGAGGTTCGCCTCCTGGAACACCATTCCGACGCGCCGCCGAAGCGAGAGCCGTCTCGCCTCGTCGACGCTCCACGCGTCCGTCCCGTCGACGGCCACGGTGCCGGCGTCGGGCTCCAGCGAGACCGCGAGCAGCCGGAGCAGCGTCGTTTTTCCGACGCCGGAGGGGCCGATGACCCCGACGACCTCGCCGGAGCCCACGTCGATCGAGAGTCCCTCGAACACGCGCTCGCTCCCGTACGAGTGGGCGATTCCGGTCGCGCGGAGCATCAGCGCACCCCCTGATCGCCGAGGCGGACGACGACGGCGTTCACCGTCAACACGAGCGCGACCAGCACCGCCCCGAGCAGCATCGCCGTCTCGTACTGTCCCTGTCGGGCCTCGAGCTGGATGGCAGTGGTCAGCGTTCGCGTCTTCGAGATCCCGTCGGCGCCCGTGATGTTTCCGCCGACGATGAGCACGGAGCCGACCTCGCTGATGGCGCGGCCGAACCCCGCCAGGATCGCGGTCGCGATCCCGTAGCGCGCCTCCTTGAGAACGACGAGCGCGGCGTCGAGACGCGTTCCGCCGAGAATCCGCGCGGCGTCGCGAACGTCGTCGCTCACCCCCGTGATCGCCGCGAGGCTGATGGCGGTGATCGGCGGCGTCGCGAGCACGAACTGCGACATGATCATCGCCTCCTTCGTGAATATCAACTCGAGCGATCCCAACGGTCCCTGGTTGGAGACGGCGAACAGCACGACGAGCCCAACGACCACGCTCGGAAACCCCATCCCCGTGTTGATCACCGACTTGACGAGCCCTTTTCCGGGGAAGTCGGTGAACGCCACGACGACCGCTACCGGGACGCTGAACAGCGTGCTCACGGTCACGGCGATGAGGCTCACGTACAGCGAGACGTAGATGATACTCGAGACGTAGCCGTCCCTGAACGGGAGGTCGACGAGGGCGATCGCCGGCTTGGCGAGGGCAGCCGTCGGCTCGGCGAGGCCGACCGCCGGCAGTACGACCGGCTCGATCGGCACGGTCACCCGTCCGAGGACTCGCTACTCCAGCCTTCCGGAACGTACTGCTGGAAGTCGGGGTCTTCTGAGACGGCCTCGGGGAAAAACAGCTGTTCGCCGTTCATCTGGTACTCCGAGATGGCGTTCTGGGCTCCGGGGCTCGTGATCCACCCGATGTACGCCATCGCGAGGTCGTAGTTGGCGTTCTCGTGGACGCCGGGGTTGACCGCCATGATCCCGTAAGGGTTCGAGAGGATCTCCGGGCCGCCCTCGATCGGCCCCTGGACGAGGATGGTGAGATCGATCTCCGAGCGCTGCGAGATGAAGGTTCCCCGGTCCGAGAGCGTGTACGCGCCCTGCTGGTTGGCGACGTTCAGCGCCTCGCCCATCCCGGTTCCGGTCTCCTGGTACCAGTCGCCGCCCGGCTCGGTGCCGGCGGCCTCCCAGAGGTTCAGTTCCTTCGTGTGCGTGCCGGAGTTGTCCCCGCGGGAGACGAACGTCGCTCCCGCGTCGGCGATGGCGACCAGCGCGTCGGTCGCCGACCCCATCCCGTCGATTCCGGCCGGGTCGTCCTCGGGACCGACGACCACGAAGTCGTTGAACATCAGGTCGCGGCGGTTGATCCCGTAGCCGTTGCGCATGAACTCGTCTTCGAGCCCGCGGGCGTGGACCATCACCACGTCCGCGTCGCCGTTGCGCGCCGATTCGAGCGCCGCGCCGGTTCCTTGAGCGACCGCGTCGACCGTCACGCCGTACAACTCCTCGAAGTCGCCGTGAATCTCGTCGAGCAGCCCGGTGTCGTAGGTGCTCGTGGTCGTCGTGAGCGTCAGCGTCTCGCCCGTCACGCCCGCCGCCGTTCCCGCCTCATCGCCGCCGCTCGTCCCCGAGCAGCCGGCGAGCCCGACGAGCGTCCCGGTTCCCAGCGCGGTGAGCAGCTCTCGTCGATGTATCGACATAGACACATCGACGGATGACGGGCAAAAATAGATTGTGGTCGGACCCCGCCCGGCGGGTCGCGTCCGTTTCCGGACGCAAAGCGGACCCGGAAACGGACGCGCTTATACGCCTCGGCGGGATATACGGAGGTATGATATTCGAGGGCCTCCCGACGACCCCCCGCTCGGAGGAGCTCGTCGACACGGCGTTCTCGCGGGCGGCCCGCGCCGGGCGTGCGAAACGCGGCCACGAGGCGCAAGAATCGATGCTGCGGACGGCCGGCAACGTGCTCTCTGACAACCTCGAGAACGTGGTCGTCTCCTGGCCCGACTTCGGCTTCGACGTCGACCCGTTCTACTACGAGCTCGCCGACGCCATCGTCGACGTCGACCGGCTGCGACAGGCGCTCTCGCAGGTGATGTGGGCCAGCCGGCAGATCGAGTCGCTCCGCGACGAGTACACCACCACGATCCGGAACTCGAACGTCGACACCGCGCGAAAACACCGCAAACAGGCGTTCGCCCGGATGGCGGACATCGTAGACCAGATCGCCGACGACCTCCGGTACATCGGCGACTCCCGCGACGACCTCCGTGACCTGCCGGACATCCGGCCGGACGAGCCGGCCGTCGTCGTCGCCGGCTACCCGAACGTCGGCAAATCCTCGTTCGTCAACCGGGTCACCCGCGCCTCGAACGAGATCGCGGAGTACCCGTTCACGACCCGCGGCGTCCACGTCGGCCACTTCGAGCGCGACCGCGTCCGCTACCAGATCGTCGACACGCCCGGGCTGCTCGACCGCCCGGAAGCCGAGCGCAACGACATCGAGCGCCAGGCGGTCAGCGCGCTCGAACACCTGGCGGACGCGGTGTTGTTCGTGCTCGACCCCGCCGGCGACTGCGGGTATCCGCTCGGCGTCCAGCTCGAACTCCGCGAGGAGGTCAGGGCGTTGTTCGACGCGTCGGTGCCGCTGCTCACCGTCGCGAACAAACACGACCGCTTCGACGCGGTGCGTGCCGAATCCGTCGACGCGACGATGAGCGTCACCGCCGACGAGAACGTCGAGCAGGTGCTCGACGCGGTCATCGAGGCCGTCGACCACGAGCCGGAGCTCCCGAGCCGGGGAGCGAACGACGACTGACCGGCCCGGCTCACTCCGCGTCGACCGTCTCGCCCGCCCGGCTCGACCCGCCGACCTCGCGCTGGCCGCGTCCGAAGAGCCGCTCGCGGATCGTCCGGTGGTGCGGGCGCTCGGCCAAAAGCACCGAGCAGTCGACGGTGCTCACCACGTCGAGGTGAAGCGAGTCGGCGACGAGCCGCGAGATCAGCCCCTTCTCGGTCGCGCCGATAACGATGAGCGTGTTGTCGACCGCCTCGCGTTCGATCGCCGCCTCGACGTCGCCGCCGTCGTCGACGGTGAACTCGGCGTCCGCGAGGCCGTTCTCCGCGGCCCACTCGGCGAGGAAGCGCTCGCCCGCCGCCCGTTCTGCCGGGTCGTCTACGACGTGGAGCAGCTCTACCGTGGCGCCGGCCGTCCGCGCGAGGCTCCGCGCGACGTCCGCGCCGAGCGCGGAGTCCGGCCCCCCGGCCGTCGGCAGGAGGATCCGTGCGGTGTCGAGTTCGCGGTCGTTCAACACCAGAAAATCACACGGCAGCTGGTTGGTGAGCTCCGCGACCGGCCGCTCGGCGCGGGCGGCACTCCACAGGTGGTCGTCGCCCCAGCCCATCACCACCGTCTCCGGGCGCGTCCGACGGGCCATGTCGAACACCTCCTCGAACGACCAGTGTGAGACGACCGTCGTGGTTTCGACCCGGACGCCGAACGCCTCGGCGGCCTCGCGGAGGTCGGCCAGCTGGCGCGCGGAGGTGTCTTCGATCCGCTCGTTGTCTCGGGTCTCGACCGCCATCCGCCGCGGCGCCTGCACCACGTGGACGATGTGGACCACGCCGTCCTCGTGGCCGCTCGCGAGCGCGCCCGCGAGTTCGACGATCCGACCGTCCGTCCGCGGGTTCGCCACGGGCACCATGACCCGGTACCCCTCGTCGGCGAACAACGCCGCCTCCGCCGCGTCGAGTATCGGCACGTACGACCGCCCGGCCGCCCGGCCGAGCACCCACTCCGGCACGGTGAGCCGCCGGCTCATCCCCTCGAACCGCGCTTCTTCCAGCCGTTCCTCGCTGGTCTGGAAGTAGTTCACGAGCGTGACGAGCACCACGCCGCCGACGGTGTTGCCGAGCAGCACGGGGACCACGAAGCCGGCCATCCCCGAGTAGAACGTCATTTCTCCGGCGTACAGTCCGAGCTGTCGTGCGAACACCAGGTACAGCACCTCGGTGAAGGAGACGACGACGTGGTACAGGTTCCCGAGCGGGATCGCGAGAAACGCCAGGTAGACGACGAGCAGCCGGGTGACGGAGTCGCTGGAGGCGAATCCGACCCAGACGACGCCGGCGACGATCAGCCCCGCCATCGCCGCTTTGAAGAACAACGGCCAGAAGCCGACGTCGAGCCCCGAGCTGGAGATCGTTATCGCCGACGCGACGGCGTCGGCGGAGAAGACGCCGCCGTACGAGAGCACGACCGCGCCGACGGCGCCCCCGACGAAGTTTCCGGCGAGCACGACGGTCCAGTGGCGCAACAACGTCGGGAGGCTGGCGAGCCGTTCGAGGGTCAACGCCACCGGCGGCAGCGTGTTCTCGGTGTACAGCTGGTAGCCGCCGATGATGATGTAGACGAACCCGAGCGGATACAACAACACGCTCAACAACGGGTGGCCGTCGGTCGCCGCGGTCAACGAGACGTACAACAGAAACGTGATCGTGATCGCCAACCCCGCGGCGATCCCGCTGAAAAAGAGCTCGCGGGCTCCGGAGGTCACCTCCTCGTCGGCGGCGGCGACGATCCGCTGGAACACCTCGTCCGAGGAGAACCGGTCCCGGACCGCCTCGCCGACGGCCGGCGCGCCGCTTCTGGACCGCTCGACCACCTCCCGCATCGCCTCGTCGTCGGGCTCCGTCGGATCGGTCACTGCCGTACTCAGGGAAACGCTGGCCAAAAGGCGTTGCTCTTCGGCTCCGCCCGGCGCGGCGGGCGCCGCTCCGTCGGCCGGCGACGCGTCCCGTCACGACCGGTCGACGGTCACCAGCCGGACCTCGACGCGCGGATCCTCCTCGGTCGCGATCCGGATCCGTTCTTCGAGCGTCACGGCTAAGCCGTCGATCGAGACGCCCGACGGCGCCCCGACGGTGATGACGACGCGGTCGGTTTCTCGGGGCGGAAGCCGCCCCGTTCGCTCGATCTCGAGCTCCAACAGCTCGGTCTCGGCGCCGAGACGCGTCAGCTCCTCGCCGACGACGTCGCGGATCTCCGACTCGGTGGTGGTCGCGGTGTAGGTGTCGTAGGTGACCCCGCCCAGAAACACGCTCAACACCGCGATGGCGGCCACGAGGACGGCGACGCGTTTCACCAGCGCCGAGCGGGCGTCGTCCTCGCGGAACCACCGCTCGGGACGGTAGCCCTCGGCCCACAACACCACGAGCGCCGCGAGGTTGATCGAGAGGACGTTCACCGCCACGATCACCCCCGCGCCGATCACGAGCCGCGGGATCCGAAAGGCGATCCCGATGCCGACGGCGGCGGCCGGCGGGATCAACGCGACCGCGATCATCACGCCCACCAGCGTCGCGGAGACCCCGGTCATCAACGAGACGATGCCCGCGACGCCCGCGCCGATCGCCACCGCGAGCACGAGCACGTTCGGCGCGAGCCGTTCCGCCACCTCCGCGAGCTCGAGCGGGTCGAGCCCGGGCGGAACCAGCCCGAGCCACCGAAGCCCGCCGGCGAACACCGTCGCGGCCGTGACCGCGACGACGATGCCGACCACCTGCATCCACACGCCCCGCCGGAACATCGCCTCGTCGTCGACGACGGTGCCGATCGCCGCCGACATCGCGGGGCCGATGAGCGGCGCGATCACCATCGACCCGACGACGGTCGCCGGCGAGTCCAACAACAGCCCGGCCGTGGCGATCACCGCCGAGATGACCGTCATCAGGACGTACGTCCGGATGCTCGACGCGAGCTCGTCCGCCTTCGCCTGAAGCTCCTGTCTGGAGATCCGGTCTTCGCCGCGGTCTGACTCCTCGGCGTACGTCTCCTCGAGCTCCTCGAACCGCCGTGAGATCACCGTCTCGGCGGCGACGATCACGGTGTAGGTCCGGTCGTCGATGCCCGCCTCTCGGAGCCGTTCGAGAACGGGCTCGACCGCCGCCTTCGGCAGCGGAAACGCCGCGACGCCGCTGTACTCGCGGCTGCTGGTCTCGTCGGTGATGACGTAGTCGACGCCCTCGTCGTCGAGCGCGCGCACGACCGCTTCCCGCTTGCCCGCCGGGATCATGACCTGTACGAGTCGCACGGTCGTCCGTCTCCGCGACGCGGCTTATATGGGCGGGTCGCGAGAAACGGAACTTTAATGCGCGGTTCACTCTCACCTCCCGACAAGATGCTCTCGCCGCTGGTCATCGACACGTTCCTGCTCGATTATCACCTCGGGCACGTCCTGCTGCTCGCGTTCGTCGCCTCGTTGCTCGGGGCGCTCCCGTTGAAGTCCCAGAAGGTGATCGCCGCGGTGGTGGTCACGTTCGGGGTGATCTTCACCGTTTCTCCGTTCAGCACGATGCCGGCGACGTACATCCTCTTCGGCATCGGGCTGGTGGTCGTCGGGCCGTTGTTGTGGACCACCGCCGACTCCTGACTCCCGGTTTCGGCTCCGGTCTGTGGGTCGTCCGACGCCCGGCCGTGATCCTGCTTCTTTTTGACGCCCCGGGATGACCGATCCGCATGGTTACCGTACGGGCTCCCGCCACCAGCGCGAACCTCGGGAGCGGCTTCGACGTCTTCGGGGCGGCGCTCTCGCGGCCCGCCGACGTCGTCACCGTCGAACGGGCCGACCGAACCACGATCGAGGTGACCGGCGTCGGCGCCCAGTACATCCCGGAAGACCCCGACGGCAACACCGTCGGAGCGGTCGTCGACGCGCTCGACGCCCCGGCGCACATCCACATCGACAAGGGCGTGCGGCCGGCCTCCGGGCTCGGGTCGTCGGCGGCCAGCGCCGCCGGAGCCGCGGTCGCGCTCAACCGCCTGTACGACCGCGGGCTCTCCCGCGAGGAGCTGGTCCCGATCGCCGCCGAGGGAGAAGCGGTCGTCTCCGGCGTCGCCCACTCCGACAACGTCGCCCCCTCGATTCTGGGCGGCTTCACGGTCACGACCGCCGACGGCACCCACAGCGTGGACGCGCGCGTTCCCCTCGTGGTGTGTCTGCCGGACGTCGCGGTGTCGACGCGCGACGCCCGTCGGGTCGTCCCCGAGACGGCGTCGATGACCGACCTCGTCGAGACGGTCGGCAACGCCGCCACGCTCGCGGTCGGCATGTGCCGGTC
>CAZKXC010000091.1:0-8836 GCA_964556645.1 uncultured Halobellus sp. | reverse complement strand
AGGACGACTTCCGGCAGGAGGTGTCGAACTGGGTGTCCCGGCGCGCCCGCGAGGGCCGCGACTTCGACCCGCAGGAGAACGACCGGCTCCGGCGCGCGCTGGAACGCAAGCTGTGGGAGGACAAGAAACACAACATCAACTTCTCGGCGCTGGTCTCGGCGACGGACCTCGACGAGGAGGAGCGCAGCGCCTGGGTCGACGCCCTGGTCGACCGCGGCTACTCCGAGGAGGGAGCCGGCGAGGTGCTCGAGTACGCGGGCGCGGCGGTCGCCCGCTCGGAGATCGAGGAGGGCGGAGACTGAGATGCTCACGAGACGCCGAGGCGTGAAACGTCACACGAGGGCGCCATGACCGGGGCCGACGCCGGCGGCGAGGCGTTCCTGCGCGAGGCCGACGAGAGCCTCCGCGGAGCGTACGATCCGCCGATGAGTCTCGAGGAGTACGTCGACCGCGTTCTCGAGAACCCGCTGGCGGCCGCCTCGGGGGCCCGATACGTGCTCGCGGCGATCGAGTCACAGGGGACCCGAGAAGTCACCGAGCGCGGCGAGCGGCTCGACCGGTATCGGTTCTTCGACGACCCGTTCAACGACGGCGAACACGCGGTGTTGGGCAACACCGCCGCGCTCAACGCCTTCGTCGACGACCTGCGGGCGGCCGCGGCGGGCCGCGGCAACGACGAGACCATCGTCTGGATCGACGGGCCGACAGCCACCGGCAAGTCGGAGTTCAAGCGGTGTCTGATAAACGGTCTCCGGGAGTTCTCCCGGACTGACCGGGGCCGCCGGTACACGCTCGAGTGGAACGTCACCGGAGCGGGCGGCTCCAACCGCTCGTTGTCGTACGGCAGCGGCGCCGACGCCGCGGCGTGGTACCGCAGCCCGGTCCAGTCGCACCCGTTGTCCGTCTTCCCCGACGACGTGCGGACGGAGATCGCAGAGACCGTCGCCGACGAGGCGGCATACCCGGTCGTCGCGGACGTGGAGCTCGACCCGTTCAGCCGCGAGGCGTACGACCACCTGGAGTCGGCGTACCGCGACGAGGGGCGGCGAGACCTGTTCTCGGCGATCACCGACCGCGACCACCTGCGGGTGACGAGCTACGTGGTCGACGTCGGTCAGGGAATCGGCGTGCTTCACGCCGAGGACGACGGAAGTCCCAAAGAACGGCTCGTCGGCTCGTGGATGGGCGGCATGCTCCGCGAGCTCGACTCGCGCGGCCGCAAGAACCCCCAGGCGTTCAGCTACGACGGCGTGCTCTCGCAGGGCAACGGCGTCGCCACCGTCGTCGAGGACGCGAGCCAACACGCCGACCTGCTCCGACAGCTGCTCAACGTGCCCGACGAGCGGCGGGTCAAACTCGACAAGGGGATCGGGATGGACGTCGACACCCAGCTGATCGTGATCTCGAACCCCGACCTCGACGCCGAGCTCGACCGACACGCCGACCGCGAGGGGGCCGACCCGCTCAAGGCGCTCAAGCGCCGTCTCACCCGCCACGAGTTCCGGTACCTCACCAACCGCCGGCTTGAGGCCGCGTTGTTGCGCCGAGAGGTCACCGGCCGGACCACGGTGCCGGGGATCGCACGCGACGACGCCGACCGCGAGGATCGGAGCCCGGACGACGACCACGTGCGCGCCCCGCTCACGGTCACCGTCCGCGACGACGACGGCACAGAACGGAGCCGCGAGCTCGCGCCACACGCCATCAGCGCGGCGGCGTTGTACGCGGTCGTCACGCGGCTCGACACCGACGACCTGCCCGCCGACATCGACCTCGTCGAGAAGGCGCGGCTGTACGAGGACGGCGAGATCCGTCGCGACGGGGACGTTATCGCCATCGACGACATCGACTTCGGCAACGGCGACGGCCGGACGGGGATCCCCGTCACGTACACCCGCGACACGGTCGCGGACCTGCTCGGCAGCGAGACCGACCGGAGCCACCCGGAGCTGCCCGTCGAGCGCGTCATCACCCCACAGGACGTGCTGGAGGCGATGGCCGACGGGCTCTCCGACGCGCCGGTGTTCTCGCGGGCCGAGGTCGCGGAGTTCGAGAGCCGGCGTCCGCCGGTCGGCGAGCGGATTCGCGAGCGACAGCGCGAGGACGTCGTCGACGCCGCGCTGGCGGCCGAGACGGTCGCGACCGAGACGGTCGCGGAGTACGTCGAACACGTGTACGCGTGGGACGCCGACGAGCCGGTCGAGACCGAGCGCGGCCCGACGGAGCCCGACGCGCTCGCGATGAAGGTGTTCGAGACGGAGACGCTGGGGCGGTTCGACGAGGACGAGTACCGCGGAACCGACCCCAGCCGCGCGGTCGCGGAGTTCCGCCGCGAGAAGGTGATCCGAGCGCTCACCCGCTACGCGTGGCGGAACCGCGGGGACGGGTTCAGCGTCGACGACGTCGAACTCGAGGCGATCCCCGAGCTGAAGGCGGTGTTGGAGGCGAACGACCTGGCGGACCTGAAACGCCGGTTCCCCGAGCTCGACCCGGCGGAGTGGGCCGACCCGCCGGCGGACACGGAGACCGCACGGGTGAAGGCGGCGACGATCGACCGGCTGGAAGACCGCGGATACAGCCGGGCGTCCGCCGAGCTGACCAGCCGCGCCGTGATGCGCGACGCCCGCGACGAGTGGGCCGAGCTGGCGACCGACGGAGACGGCTCCGGCGGCCGGAACGGGTCGGCGAGGCGCCGCGGAGGTGGTCGCTGATGGGGCTGCCCGAAGACCGCGAGCGGTTCCGCGAGGTGGGCGAGGCCCGTCGCGAGGACCTCGCCGAGTTCATCCGCCACGGCAACCTCGGCGGCTCCGGCCCCGACCGGGTCCGGATCCCGATCAAGATCGTCGACCTCCCGGCGTTCGAGTACGACCAGCGGGAGGCCGGCGGCGTCGGGCAGGGCGAGGACGGCCAGCCGCAGCCCGGCCAGCCCGTCGAGCCGGAGCCCGGCGACGACGACGAGTCGGGCGAGCCCGGCGAGGAGGGCGACGAGCACGAGTACTACGAGATGGACCCCGAGGAGTTCGCCCGGGAGCTCGACGAGGAGCTCGGGCTCGACCTCGAGCCGAAGGGCAAACGCGTGGTAGAGGAGGTGGAAGGCGACTTCACCGACACCGCCCGCGCCGGCCCGAAGGGGACCCTCGACGTCGACGAGTTCTTCAAACGCGGGCTGAAACGCCACCTCGCGACCGACTTCGACGAGTCGTACGTCCGCGAGGGGTTGTTCGTCGCGGGCGCGGACGCCGACGACGTGTTCGCGTGGGCCCGCGACCGGAACGTCCCCGTCTCACACGCGTGGATCGCCGACGCGGCCGCGGAGGTCGAAGCCGAGCGCGGCGAGCCGGTCGAGGCGGCCGCCCGCTGGGAGAGCTTCGACCAGCTCGACGCCGAGTTGGACCGCGAGCCGGTGAGCCACCGGATCCGGAAGAACGGGATAGACAGCGTCCCGTTCCGCAGCGAGGACGAGCGCTTCCGGCACCCCGAGATCATCGAGAAGCGCGAGCGCAACGTCGTCGTGGTGAACGTTCGGGACGCCTCCGGCTCGAT
The DNA here is from genome assembly GCA_964556645.1 of uncultured Halobellus sp. Classification (GTDB taxonomy): domain Archaea; phylum Halobacteriota; class Halobacteria; order Halobacteriales; family Haloferacaceae; genus Halorubrum. Next base: position 5,293 of record CAZKXC010000091.1, on the reverse strand, counting down.
GCGCGAGACCAAACGCGAGCTGGTCGAGCGGGTGTTCACGCCGATGGACTGGTACCTGACCGGCAAGTACGATTCCGCCGAGTTCCGGTACGTCGTCCACGACGCGGAGGCGTGGGAGGTCGACCGCGAGGAGTTCTTCGGCATCCAGTCGGGCGGCGGAACGCGGATCTCCAGCGCGTACGAGCTGGTCGAAGAAATTCTCGAGGAGTATCCGTTCAGCGAGTGGAACCGATACGTGTTCGCCGCCGGCGACTCGGAGAACTCCGGCGACGACACGAAACAGGGGGTGATCCCCCGGATGCGGTCGATCGACGCCAACCTCCACGCGTACGTGGAGACCCAGCCCGGCGGAACCGCGCCGAACGCCCGCCACGCCGACGAGGTGGAGCGGACGCTCGGCGACGCCGACAACGTCGCCGTCGCGCGCGTCTCCGGGCCCGACGACGTCACCGACGCCATCTACGAGGTACTGAGCACGGAGGACGGACGCGAATGAACCGGAGGCTACCATGAGAGACGACAGGCTCGAGGCGAAACGCACGGCGGCGACGCTGGACGAGCCGGCCGCAGAGGCCAGAAACCTCGCCGAGCGGCTCGGGCTCGACCCCTACCCGGTTCGATACTGGGTGGTCGACCACGACGAGATGAACGAGCTCATCGCCTACGGCGGGTTCCAGCGGCGGTACCCCCACTGGCGGTGGGGGATGAACTACGAACGCCAGCGCCAGAAGGACCGCCACGGGTTGGGGAAGGCGTTCGAGATCGTCAACAACGACGACCCGAGCCACGCCTTTCTCCAGGAGTCGAACACGACCGCCGACCAGAAGGCGGTGATCACCCACGTCGAGGCGCACGCCGACTTCTTCGCGAACAACGGCTGGTTCGGGTTGTACGCCGACCGCGGCGAGGACGGCCCGAACGCGGCGGCGCGGCTGGAACGCAACGCCAACCGGATCGCGGCGATCGCCGATCAGCCGGACGTCGACCGCGACGAGGTCGAGCGGCTGATCGACGCGGTGTCGGCGCTCGAAGACACGATCGACCAGCACAGTCCGGTCGACGCCGCCCGCTCGACGGAGGAGCCGGGGGTCGCCGACGACGTGACCGACGCCGCCGAGGACCCGACCGCGGCGATCGAGGCGCGCATCGACGAGTTGGGGCTCTCAGAGGAGGTGCGCCGAGACGTGTTCGACGACGAGTGGCTCGACGCCCAGGAGGGCGACGTGGAGCCGGACGACCCCCGGCCAGACGTGCTCGCGTTCCTCCGCGATCACGGCAAACGGTACGACGAGCAGACGGGGAAGGCGGTCGACCGCGAGCCGTGGGAGACGACCGTGATCGACGCCGTCCGCGAGGAGGCGTACTACTTCGCGGGCCAGAAGGTGACGAAGGTGATGAACGAGGGCTGGGCCAGCTACTGGGAGGCGCTCATGATGGGCGGCGAGGGGTTCGCCGGCCCCGACGAGTTCCTCACCTACGCCGACCACATGTCTCGCGTGCTCGGCTCGCCCGGGCTCAACCCGTACAAGCTGGGGTTCGAGCTGTGGACCCACGTCGAGTTACAGGCCGCCCGCCGCGACGTGGTCGACAAGCTGTTGCGCGTCGACGGGGTGACGCCGGAGAACTTCCACTCGCGGGTCGACCTCAGACGGGTGCGGGAGACGCTGGAGCCGGATCCGGCGATCGCGGGCGCGGGGCCGGCGACGCTCGACGAGCTGGCCGAGCTGGCCGCCGCCGGCGACCCCCGGGTGGACGCCGAGACGGTCGACAGGGCGTTGTCCGTCCGCGACGGCGACCGTGACCCGGCGGACGGCCCGGACATCGAGCAGTACCCCTGGAAGCTGCTCACCCACGAGGGGCTCGCGGAGCGTCACTACGTGCTCTCGCGGCCGAAACACCGGAGCGCGCTCCGGAACGTGTCTCGGGCGACGCTCGAGGAACGAGCCCGGTACATGTTCGACGTCGACCGGTACGACGACATCGAGGAGGCGCTCGCGGACGTCGACCGAACCGCGGGCTGGACCCGGATGTTCGAGGTGCGCGAGAGTCACAACGACGTGACGTTCCTCGACGAGTTCCTCACCGACGAGTTCGTCCGCGAGCGGAACTACTTCACCTACGAGTACAGCCAGGCCGGCGACGGCTTCCGGGTCGCCAGCACCGACGCCGACGACGTGAAACGCAAGCTTCTGTTGCAGTTCACGAACTTCGGCAAGCCGACGATCGTCGTGCTCGACGGCAACTTCCGAAACCGCGGAGAGCTGTTGTTGGGCCACCGGTACAACGGGGTCGCACTCGACGAGGCGCAGGCGAAGGCCACGTTGGAACGCGTCTTCGAGCTGTGGGGCCGGCCGGTGAACCTCGCGACGATCCGAACGGAGTACAGCGAGGAGGAGCTCCGGCGCGCACAGCGCCGGGGCAGCGAGCCGGACGGCAGAGAGGTCGGCGTTCGGTTCCAGTACGACGGCGGCGAGGTGACCGAACACGAGCTCGATGCCGACATCGAAGACCGGATCGCCGCCGACGAGGTCGATTACGACACCAAGCCCGACGAGTGGCTGGCGTGAGCCGGCGCCGGGCGTATTACACGCCCACGCCGGAGTCGGCGTCGGGCAGGTCGTGTTTCGTCACGGGAATGCCGAGCTCTTCCAAGGCCGCCTCCATGTGGCGATCCTGTGCGAACTCCGCGCCGTCGGCCTCGCGAAGCCGCTGTGCGGTCGCGAGCACCGCGGCCTTCTGATCGTCTGGAATCTCGTACTTGTCGGCGGAGAGTTCGATCACCAGCCCGTTGTTGTCCTGGGTGTAGATGGAGTGGAAGATGCCGCGGTCGAAGACGTTGTACCCCTTGCCGGCCGCCTCGAGTGCGGCCATGATATCGGCGTACTCGTCCGGGTCGACGCTGAAACAGAGGTGGTGGACCGCGCCGGTTCCGGGGCGCTGGCCGCGCGCCGAGGAGCGGTCGTCGCTCACGAAGACGGTGAGGATCCGGCCGTCGCCGGTGTCGAAAAACAGGTGCGTCTGTGAGGGGTCATCGAGGTTCGGCTGACGGAGGACGAGCGGCATCCCCAGCAGGTCGCGGTAGAACGCGAGCGTGTCCGCCTCGTTGCTTCCCCAGATCGTCACGTGGTCGGTGCCGGTGGTGTGAAACGGCGCGTCCGGCAGCGCCGCCGTCACGGGCGTCTCGGCCTCATTTTCCATACTGACACTACGAGAGCCGCACGCATAAACACGGCAGGGACCGCCGGGTGATCGGCTGACGTCGGGGTTATCGGGCCGGCGGCGGGCCGCGTCGACGCATCACTTACCACCGCCGAGCCGTTGGATCCGGGTATGATGCTGCCGACACACGTGCTCGTCGGGATGATGCTCGCGACGCCGGTGGCGGTGGCCGTTCCCGACCTCGCCGGTCCGGCGGTCAGTGGCGCGGTTCTCGGGAGCATCGTTCCCGATCTCGACGTTGTCGGCCGACATCGCCGGACGCTCCACTTCCCGACCGGCTACGCGCTGGCGGCGGCGATGGCGGTCGGGGTCGCGCTCGCCGTTCCGGCCGGTCCGACGGTCGGACTCGCCGCCTTTCTCGCGGGCGCGGCCGTCCACTGTCGGATGGACGGCTACGGCGGCAGCCCCGAACTCCGGCCGTGGGAACGCACCGTCGACCGCGCGGTGTACGACCACGTCCGCGGCCGCTGGCGACCCGCGAGACGCTGGGTGCGCTACGACGGCTCGCCGGGTGATCTCCTGGCCGCGCTCGTCGCGGCCGTCCTTCCGGCGGCCGTCTTCGAGGGACCGCCTCGGCTGCTCGTCGCGGTCGCGGTGGCCGTCGCCGTCGTCTACGCGGCGCTCAGACGGCGGCTGCCGGCGCTCGTCGACGCCGTCGCCGGCGACGAGGCGTGACTCACTCGCGCCGCCACACCGCGGGTTCGACGCCGAGCGACCGCACGACGGCCGGGTAGCCGAACGCGACGACGGAGACGAGAAGCAACGACCCCCAGAACGGCATCTCGCCGACGAGACGCTCGACGACGGCCAAAAGCGCCAGCATCAGGGCGAACATCACGCCCCAATGCGGCGCGAGCTGTCGTACTTTCTCGGTGGTCGCGGTCATGGCTCCGGTATCCGGCGAGAACGCTAGTGGCTGTCGGTCGGGGAGCGGGCGAGGGTGTCACGCGCGAACAGGGCGGCGCCGGAGGGAGTTCGGTATCGGGTTCAGTACCGCGAGGGCATAAACGCCATCGCGAGCAGCAGCCCCGAAGACAGGAGGCTGACGATGGTCACGCGCCAGAGCCCGTCGCTGTTCGTGCCGTGTCTGTCGATCGCCTCGCGTTGTGCCTCGAACGACTCGAAGTCGGTCGAGAGGGTCACCGAGGAGCTGTCCGGGAAGTGAGCGACGTACTCCGTGTCGCCGATCGTCACCCGCGAGTTCTGTGTGATCTCGGTGGTGACCGTCTCCGTGTCGGTCCAGACGACCACGGCGCCGTCCGCGGTGACCGAGTCGACGGTGACCGTCCGGTCCTCGTAGGTGAGCTCGTCGCCGACCGCGTACGAGCGGTCTTCCGGGGCCGGGAAGTACTCTTCCGGCGTGACGAGTTGGGGGTCGCCGGCGTCGTCGGTGACGACGACGAACGCCTCGCCGTCGCGCGGGACGGTCTCGTTGTCGGCGTTCGGGTCGTTCTCGAGAATCGCGGTCCGGTCGAGCACCTCGACGAGCGTGACCGAGTCGGGGTCCTCACCGGAGACCCGGACGGTCCACTCCTGTCCGTCTACCGCGACCGTCGATCCGTTCGCCCACGACGCCGACCGTTCGGTCGTTCGGTTCCGTTCGACGGTCGCCGTGATCGTCCGTTGAACCTCGCCGCCGTGGTCGCCGCCCTCCTCGGTTTCGGTGATGCCCGCGAGGGTGTACTCGGTCCCATTTACCTCGAAGCTGTCGCCGGACGACAGCTCGTGGTCGGGGTTCTCGAAGGCGATCCCCGGCGTCTGGGCCGTCGCGACGAGCATCCCCGCCGCGCTCCCGACGAGCAGAAAGAACGCGACGTACACGGCTACAGCGCGTCGTTGCATGGTTGGTGTGTGGAACACCCCCGGTATAACCGTTACTAACCGGTAGCGAACCGCGTTTCTCCGGGGCCACCCGTGACGGCGGCGACGGCAGGTGACCACGGCTCCTTTGTCGCTGCCGTCCGAACGGGCGCGCATGGTCCAACGTCGCCAAACGCGCCGGCGACTCCTGACCGGCTGTTGGGCAGCCCTCGGGCTGGCCGCCGGGGCCGGCTGTAGCGACCGCGAGAACACG
>CAZKXC010000090.1:0-9119 GCA_964556645.1 uncultured Halobellus sp. | reverse complement strand
ACAGAGCCACACGGTCCCGATCGTGTGTGTCACGGTCTCGCGTGTGACTGTCGCTTCGAGTGCGATCCCCCACGACGCCGAGTGAGACCGCCGTCTCAGTCGTCTTCGAGCGCCTGTGCGATCCGCTGGAGCTGTCGGGTCGCGTCGCGGACCTCGTCGCGAAGCTGTCGCACCTCGCGGACGAGCTCCTCGTTGCCGGCGTCTTCGCCGCCGCCCTCACCGGGTCGGCCGCCGCCCATCCCCGGCGGGCCGCCTGCGCCGCCCGCCCCGCCCGGTCCGCCGCCGCCCATCATGCCGGACATCATCTGTGCGAAGGGGTTGCCGCCGCCACCGCCGCCGCCCATCCCCGGTGGACCGCCGCCGCCCATCATCTCGTCCGGCTCCGGACGCTCGCCCTCCTCGCGCTCCTGCTCGCGTCGCTCGCGGATCTCCTCGACGCGCTCGCGGAAGGATTTCTCCTCGTCGTCCGCGGCGTCGGCCTCGTCGGCATCTGGCGAGTCGTCCGTCTCCGATGTCTCGTCGTCGGTCATACCCCCGCGTTCGGGGCGGGGTCCGAAAAGGGTTGTTTCTCCGGACCGTTCCGGCGGGTTCGCGGCGCTGATCCGGCTCAGTCGTGACCAGAGACGGGCACCGGCTCGTACGGTTCCTCGAGCCACTCGACGTCGGACGCAGACAGGTCGATGTCGAGCGCCTCCACCGCGTCCTCGAGGTGTTCGACGCTGGTGGTGCCGACGATCGGCGCGTCGACCGGCTCCGCGTGGAACTGCCAGGCGAGCGCGATCTGGGCCATCTTCACGCCTTTTTCGGCGGCCAGCTCCTCGACGCGGGCGTTGACCGCCGGGCCGCCACCGTCGCGGTACGGGTGGCGGTAGAGGTGTTCTTCGGTTTCTCCGCGGGTGGTCGCGTCGACCGCCTCGTCGGGGCGGGTGAGGTACCCGCGTGCCAACGGGCTCCAGGGGATGACGCCCACGTTCTCGCGGTCACACAACGGGAGCATCTCGCGTTCCTCCTCGCGGTAGACGAGGTTGTAGTGGTTTTGCATCGTGGCGAACCGGTCGAGCCCCAGCCGGTCGCTCGCGTGAAGCGCCTCGGCGAACTGGTGGGCCCACATCGAGGAGGCGCCGAGGTGTCGGATCTGCCCGCGCCGGACCGCGTCGTCGAGGGCGGCGAGCGTCTCCTCGATCGGGGTGTCGTAGTCCCACCGGTGGATCTGGTAGAGGTCGATCGTCTCCATTCCGAGCCGGTCGAGGCTGTGTTGGAGCTCCTGTTCGAGCGCCTTGCGAGAAAGCCCGCCGGAGTTCGGGTCCGACTCGTCCATCTGGAAGTAGCCTTTCGTGGCGACGACGCTCTCCTCGCGGTGACCTTCTAAGGCTTCTCCGAGGATCCGCTCGGACTCGCCGTTCGAGTACATGTTGGCGGTGTCAAAGAAGTTCACTCCGAGCTCGAGCGCCCGCTCGACCAGTCGTTTCCCCTCCTCCTCGCCGAGCACCCACTCGCGCCAGTCGGGGTCGCCAAAGCTCATACAGCCGAGACAGATCTTCGAGACGGTCATCCCCGTGTCGCCGAGCGTCGTGTACTCCATACCCCGGCCATGCGCGGGAGCAATCAAAAGCCTTCGTGGCGGCGCCGCGGCGTCCGCGCCCGGCTCACGCCTCGCGGAACGACGCGGTGTACACCATGAACGCGCCGGTCAGGAGGACGAAGGCGAGAAACGTCACGAGCGCCAGCAGGTTCGCGACCGCCTCGATGGGGACGACGGCGTCGAGAAACTCCCGGCCGGTCGCGTCGAGGACGAGCACCGCGAGCAGCGCGGCGATCAGTCCGAGAAGCCAGTTCGTGAGCGCGTGTTTCATGCTCCGGTCCTCTCGCGGAGCTGATAAAAATCTCCCGACCGCGTCAGGCCTCGTCGACGAGCGACCGCACGCGGGGAAGCACCTGCTCGTATCCCAGCGCGACGACGCCGATGTACAACGCCACCAGTCCCATCGCGAGCGCCCAGACGCCGACGACGAGATCGCCGCCGGTCAGGCCGGCGATGCCGGTGCGTTCGAGCTCGACGCCGATGAACGACGCTACTCCGGAGCCGAGACCGAGCGCGATCAGTTCGACGAGATCGACGGCGGACTCGGGCAGTCGTGTCATACCAGACGAGAACGACGGACGCGTATAGCCGTTTCGGACGCGCTCCGGTCGGCGGCGTCGCCCGGAGACGCGGGCGCCGCGCCGGAGGGTGGGGCTTTTATCGGGTGGAACACGTATCGGTCGACACATGACCGACGGAGACGGCGAGGGGCGACGCGACCTCCGGATGCCCGACGACGACGAAGTGTTCGCCGAGGTCGTCGAGATGCTCGGCGCGAACCGTGTGCGGGTCCGCTGTGCGGACGGGAAAGAACGGACGGCCCGGATCCCCGGGCGGATGCAAAAACGCGTCTGGATCCGCGAGGACGACATCGTCCTCGTCGAGCCGTGGGACTGGCAGGACGAGAAGGCCGACATCGCCTGGCGCTACGAGAAAAGCGAGGCCGAACAGCTTCGCAAGGAGGGGCACCTGCAGTGAGGCGCCCGCGTCAGTCGGCCGCGCGTCTCTCTCCCGTCGGCGACGCTGACCCCGCGGGTCGCCGCGAGGCCCGGTAGCCCAGCCGATGGCCGACCCGATTCGGCTCGCGATGACCACCGCCGCGGAGACGTACGAGCGGGTCCGCGAGCCGTTCTCCGACCGCGGCATCGCGGTCGACCACGTCCAGCCGACACAACGGTCGCTCCGGGTCGCAGACGGCGACTCCGGCGACGCGAGCGCCGCCGACGCCGCGGGATCGATCGACGCCGCGTTCGACGTCGGCTTCGTCTACCCGTCGCGGCTGATGGAGGGTGCCGTCGTCGACCGGCGGCTGTCGGTGCCGTGGGTGAACGGCCGCGACGCGGTCGTCACCTCCCGAAACAAGGCCGGCGTCCTCGCCGCGCTCGAGGACGCTGGCCTCCCCGTCCCGCGGACGACACAGGTGTCGAACCCGGCCGCGGAGTCGACGGTCGTGGACGCGGTCGCGGGGTTCAGCTTCCCGGTCGTGATCAAGCCGAACTCCGCGACCCGCGGGGTCGGCGTCGCGAAGGCGGCCGACCTCGACTCGCTTTTGGGGATCGTCGACTACCTGAACCTGGTCCACGACTACCGGGCGACCGGCGACAAGTCGTACCTGATTCAGGAGTTTCTCCCGGACGCACGCGACTACCGGGTGATGGTCGTCGACGGCGCCTACGCCGGCGCGGTTCGGCGGGCGCTCCCGGCCGACGCGCTCGAGGCCGGCCGTTGGAAACACAACGTCCACCGCGGCGCGGACGCGCGCGGCGTCACCCTCGACGCGGAGGGACGCGACCTGGCCGAGCGGGCGGCGGCGGCGCTCGGAATCGACTACCTCGGCGTCGACTTACTCGAGACCGACGACCGGCTCGTGGTCACCGAGACGAACGCCAGACCGACGATCGACGCGGAGACGAAGTACGAGCCGGGGTTTTACGACCGGCTCGCGGCGCTCGTCGAGCGGGTCGCGGCGGAGGGATAGCGGGCGAGATCAGACGACGTCGATGGAGGCGGAGTCGTCGTCGCGGTCGAACTCGACCTCTAACACGCCGTTGTTGAACGTCGCGTCGCCGGAGTGTTCGTCCACGGGCGCGGGGAGGTCGACCGTCTCGTCGTACTCGCGCCGGTCGGACGCCGCCGAGATGGTGAGCGCCTCTCCGTCACACTGCAAGGAGAGCTGCTCTTTCGAGACGGCCGGGAGGTCGGCGACGAGTCGAACGGTGTCGCTGGTCGCGTACGCGTCGACGTGCGTCTCCGAGCCGAAGCCGGCGTCGTCGGCTCCGGACTGGCCGCCGGCCATCTCGTTCATCATCCGTTCGATCTCCTCGAAGAAGTCCCCGAACGGGTCGTCACGGTCGTCTCTGTCCATGTCCCATCTGACGGCGGTCTCCCCGATAAGCCTTCTGTCGGTTCGCGTATCGTCCGTCTGACCCCCGCTCGCGCCCGGCGCGGCCAACTCGTGCGGATTTAAGTATCTGCGTTTCTCTTTTTCGCATATGAGTAAATCGTACCTCTCCGCGGGCGACGACGTGCCGGAAGACGAGGTCGTTCGCGTCGGGCTCAACGGCTTCGGCCGGATCGGCCGGAACGTTCTCCGCGCGACCCTCGACGACCCCCGCATCGAGCTCGTCGGCATCAACGACGTGATGGACTTCGCGGACATGGCGTACCTCGCGAAGTACGACACGACGATGGGGCGGCTCGACGGCATCGAGCTCGACGGAGAAGCGCTGACGATCGGTGACACGTCGGTGCCGGTGTTCAACGTCCAGGATCCGGCCGACCTCCCGTGGGACGCGCTCGACGTCGACGTCGCGTTAGAGTGTACCGGCATCTTCCGCACGAAGGCGGACGCGAGCGCTCACCTCGAGGGAGGCGCCGACACCGTCGTCATCTCCGCGCCGCCGAAGGGTGACGAACCGGTCAAACAGCTCGTGTACGGCGTCAATCACGACGAGTACGACGGCGACGACGTGGTCTCGAACGCCTCCTGCACGACGAACTCCATCACCCCCGTCGCGAAGGTGCTCGACGACGAGTTCGGCATCGAGGCCGGCACCCTCACCACGGTCCACGCGTACACCGGCTCGCAGACGCTCATCGACGGCCCGAAGGCGAAGACGCGTCGGGGGCGCGCGGCCGCCGAGAACATCGTTCCGACCTCCACCGGCGCGGCCGGCGCCGCCCAGCAGGTTCTCCCCCAGCTCGACGGCAAGATCGACGGGATGGCGATCCGCGTCCCCGTGCCGACCGGCTCGATCACGGAGTTCGTTGTCACCCTCGACGAGACCGTGACCGCGACACAGGTGAACGACGCGTTTCGCGCGGCGGCCGACGACGGGCCGCTGGCGGGCGTGCTCGGCTACACCGACGACGAGGTCGTCTCCAGCGACATCGTCGGTCTCCCCTTCTCCAGCTACGTCGACCTCGAATCCACCAACGTCATCGCCGACGGCGGGTTGTTGAAGATCCTCACCTGGTACGACAACGAGTACGGCTTCTCCTGCCGGATGCTCGACATGGCCGCGTACGTGACCGCCGAGTCGTAAGCCGTCAGCGTCCATCCCGCCGACACCCAGTTTCACCCATGCCCACGCTCCGTTCACTCGACGACCTGCCGACAGACTCGCGCGTGCTCGTCCGCCTCGATCTCAACTCCCCGATCGAGGACGGCGAGCCGCAGGACAACCGCCGGTTTCACCGACACGCGCAGACGGTCCGCGACCTGGCCGACGCCGGCCACCGCGTCGTGCTCATGGCCCACCAGGGTCGCCCCGGACGCGACGATTTCACCTCGCTGGCCGGCCACGCGGACGTGCTGGCCGGCCACCTCGACCGCCCGGTCGGCTTCGTCGCCGACACGTACGGCGAGCCGGCGCTCGCGGCGATCGACGCGCTCGAGGGCGGCGAGGTGCTCCTGCTCGAGAACACCCGCATGTGCGCCGAGGAGCTGCCGGAGGCGAGCCCGGAGACGAAAGCCGACACCGAGTTCGTCCGGACGCTCGCGCCGCGGTTCGACGCCTACGTCAACGACGCCTACTCGGCGGCCCACCGCAAACACGCGTCGCTCGTCGGATTCCCGCTCGCGCTGCCCGCGTACGCGGGCCGCGTGATGTGCGCCGAGTACGAGGCAAACACCGCGATCGCCCGCCGGACGTTCGACGGCCCGGTCACGATGGTGATCGGAGGAACCAAAGCCACCGACGTGATCGGCGTGATGGACGCGCTCGACGACCGGGTCGACCGGTTTCTGCTCGGAGGGGTCGCCGGCGAGCTCTTCTTGCGCGCGGCCGGCCGCCCGGTCGGCCACGACCTCGAGGGGATGGATCTGTTCGACGACCAGTGGGAGGCGACTCACGAGACGGTCGAGTCGATCCTCGCCGACCGCGCGGACCGCGTTCACCTTCCGAGCGACCTGGCCTACGACGACGACGGTGACCGCGCGGAGGTCGCCGTCGCCGACATCGACCGCAAGACCGAGGCGTACGTCGACGTCGGCTCCGGGACGGTCGCCGACTACGGCTCGCTGATCCGCGACGCCGACGCAGTGTTCTTAAAGGGCGCGCTCGGCGTCTTCGAGGACGAGCGGTTCGCGGCCGGGACGGTCGGCGTCTTGGAGGCGATCGCCGAGACCGATTGCTTCTCGGTCGTCGGCGGCGGCGACACCTCGCGGGCGATCGAGATGTACGGGCTCTCCGAGGACGCCTTCTCGCACGTTTCTCTCGCCGGCGGCGCGTACATCCGTGCGCTCACCGGCGAGCCGCTGCCCGCCGTCGAGCCGCTTCGGGTCGCCGACGCGTGAACGCCCCGGCGACGCGGCGTGTCGCCGACCCGCGTTTCTCCGTTTGCTCAACGCTTTTTCCGCTCGGCGCCGAGACGCGGGTATGGAGCCACTGACGACGTTTTCAGACAGCTCGTTGTCGACGATCCGCCGCGACCTCCACCGACACGCGGAGGCCGGCTGGAAGGAGTTCCGCACCTCGGCGCTGCTCGCCGCCGAGCTCGAGGCGCTCGGATACGAGGTGCGTCTCGGCGCGGAGACGGTCGACCCCGACGCGCGGATGGGCGTGCCGCCTGCCGACGAGCTCGCCGCGGCGCGCGAACGCGCCCGCGAGGAGGGGGCGCCGCCGGAGTACCTCGAGGCGATGGGCGACATCACGGGCGTGATCGCGACCCGGACGTTCGGCGACGGTCCGACGGTCGGGCTTCGGACCGACATCGACGCGCTGGAACGACAGGAGGCGATGGACGACGACCACCGGCCGGCGGCCGAGGGGTTCGCGAGCCGTCATCCGGGGGAGATGCACGCGTGCGGCCACGACGCACACGCCGCCATCGGGCTCGGCGTGGCGCGCGCGTTCGCCGACGGCGGCTTCGACGGGACGCTCAAGCTGTTCTTTCAGTCGGCCGAGGAGGGAGGCCGCGGCGGGAAGCCGATGGCCGAGTCGGGCCACCTCGACGACGTCGACCGTCTGCTCGCGGTTCACGTCGGGTTAGACGAGCCGACCGGGACGGTCGTCTCCAGCTACGACGCGCCGTTGTCGAACGCCAAACTCGACGTCACGTTCACCGGCGAGCCCGCTCACGCCGGCGGCGAGCCGAACGCGGGCCGAAACGCCCTCCAGGCGGCGACGGCGGCGATCGGCAACCTCTACGGAATCGCGAGACACGGCGACGGCGCGACCCGGATCAACGTGGGGCAGGTGGCGGCCGACAACGCTCAGAACGTGATCTGCGAGGAGGCGACCATGCGCGTGGAGGTCCGCGGCGAGACGCACGACCTCAACGAGTACATGCTCGAGCGGGCCCGCGACGTCGTCGACGGGGCGGCGACGATGCACGACGTGGAGTACGAGACGAGCCTCTACGGCAAGACGACGACGTTCGAGAACGACGCGTCGGTGGTCGAGACCGTCGAGTCGGCCGCGGCCGCCGTCGACGCGGTCGACCGGGTGATAACGAAGGAGTTCGGCGGCAGCGAGGACGCCTCGTACCTGATCCGCCGCGTTCAGAAACACGGCGGGGAGGCGACGTATCTCGGCGTCGGCGCGAGCAACCCGGCGGGTCACCACACCGCGTACTTCGACGTCGACGAGGCGGCGATCGACGTCGGCGTCGACGTGATCGTCGGCGCGGTCGAACGGCTCGCCTGAGAAACGGACGCGTCCCGGCCGTCCGCTCGGGCGAGCGTCCGCGGTTCAGACGGGAGTCCCCTCCGGATCACTCCTCGTCGACGTCGAGGTCGAACTGCTTGTTCTCGGTGACGGCGTTGAGCACGACGCTCGTGTTCGACTCGCGGATGTCGGTGTCCGCGAGGATCGACTTGATCTGGTCGTTCATCCCGTCGGTGTCGGTGAACTTCCCGATCGCGATCACGTCGTAGTCGCCGGTGACCTCGTAGACGCTCACCATCTGTTTCTCCTGTCTGAGCTTCTCCGTGATCTCGGGCAACGCGCTCCCCTCGACTTTCAACTGGAGGATGGCGGTCACGTCGAAGCCGAGCTTGTCGTAGTCGACGATCGGGCTGTATCCGCGGATCACGCCCTCGTCTTCGAGGTCTCGGAGGTGGTTCGAGACGGTCGTCACCGAGACGTCGAGTTCGTCGCCGAGGCTCCGGAGGCTGGCGCGACCGTTTCCGAGCAACGAGTTCACGAGCTTGGCGTCGAGGTTTTCGTACGTCATTAGGCTCTACCACGGCTCGGGGGGTTTAGAATTTTACGAACGTCCACTACACAGCCGACGCTGGCGGTTCATGCACCAATCGATAAGGCCTTTATACTGGCAGATAAGAACATAACTGTCCAAAACATGACCGACGACAACGCGGCCCCGGACGGCGGCCTCACGGCCGACGAACAGGCGGTAATCAACGAGATCGACGAGCAGAACATCGACTTCCTGCGGCTCCAGTTCACCGACATCCTCGGCGTCGTGAAAAACGTCTCCGTTCCGGCCCACCAGGCCGAGAAGGCGTTCACCGAGGGGATCTACTTCGACGGCTCCTCGATCGAGGGGTTCGTCCGCATCCAGGAGTCCGACATGCGGCTCGTCCCCGACCCGGAGACGTTCGCCGTGCTCCCGTGGCGCGACGACGGCGACTCCGGCGCCGCCCGGCTCATCTGTGACATCGTCGACACCGACGGCGAGCCGTTCGTCGGCGGCCCGCGCCAGGTGTTGAAAAGCGTTCTCGAGAAGGCCGACGAGATGGGATACACCGTCTCGATCGGCCCCGAGCCCGAGTTCTTCCTGTTTAAGACCGACGACCAGGGGAACGCGACGACGATCCCCCACGACAACGGCGGCTACTTCGATCTGGCGCCCAAAGACCTCGCGAGCGACGTGCGCAAGGAGATCATCTTCACGCTCGAAGAGATGGGCTTCGAGATCGAAGCCTCCCACCACGAGGTCGCCGAGGGGCAACACGAGATCAACTTCAAGTACGCCGACGCGCTCACCACCGCGGACAACATCGCGACGTTCCGCGCCGTCGTCCGCGCGGTCGCCGCCCAACACGACCTGCACGCGACGTTCATGCCCAAGC
>CAZKXC010000089.1:0-9170 GCA_964556645.1 uncultured Halobellus sp. | reverse complement strand
CCCGAGCGTGCTCACCATGGCGATGAACGTGGCGATGGTGAGCGCGCGGGCGCCCTGCGGCACGAAGACGGCGCTGCTGTCGCCGCCGCCGCCGACCTCGACGGTCGCGACGTCCTCGCCGACGGCGAGGCCGGCGTGCATGCCGACCGCGGTGTGAGGCACGCAGTGGTAGTGGGTGATGCCCGCGTCTTCTTCGGTCACCTCGTACTCGTAGGTCGCGCCCTCGTCGCCGACGGGGTTGCCGCTGTCGAGGCTCGCCGGGCCGCCTCCGTCGACGGTCTGGACGTTGTGGGCGCCGCCGTTGCCGGTCCACTCGAACGTGATCGTCGTCCCCGGATCCACCCACAATTGGGTCGGGTCGAACGCCAGCCCCTGTTCGCCGGCGCCGACGGCGACCGTCACCGCGTCCTCGCCGCGGGCGTCCTGATAGGAGCCGAGGTTGCCGGACGTGACGCCGCTCGGCCAGTCCGGCTCCACGTTCTCCGATTGTCCCGCCGCGGTTCCCGCCGCCGCCGTCGTGCCGACGGCCGCCGCCGTGCCGCCGGCGGTCCGGATGAACGCGCGCCGAGAAACGTCGTCCGTGCTCATAAATCGGGGTTCGTCGCCGCCGATAGTGAATATGTTGGTTCGGTCCCATCGCGGTCGCCGAGGCGAGGACGGGCCGCGGTGGGGTAGTTTACCGCACCGAGTCAAGCAGCAGCCGTTGTTCGACCCGTTTCACCTCGTGTTGGACGTCGCGGACGGCGTCGATGTTCGCGGAGATCGACGAGACGCCCTCCTCGACGAGGAACTCGACCATCTCCGGTTTCGACCCGGCCTGCCCGCAGATGCTGGTGTCGACGCCGAGTTCGCGGCACCGCTCGATGGTGTCGGCGACCAGCCGCAAGACGGCGGGGTGAAGCTCGTCGAAGCGGTCGGCGACGTTCTCGTTGTTTCGGTCGACCCCCAGCGTGTACTGCGTGAGGTCGTTCGTGCCGAAGGAGGCGAAGTCGATCCCCGCCTCGGCCAGCGCGTCGATCTGAAGCGCGCTCGCCGGCGTCTCGATCATCACGCCCCACCGGTGGTGTTCGGGGTCGATCCCGGCGTCGCGCAGGTGACCTTTCACCGCCTCGATCTCGGCGGCGTCGTTGACGAACGGGAGCATGATCTCGATGTTGTCGTACCCCATCTCGATGAGCCGCGCGAACGCCGCCAGCTCCTCGCTGAACGGCTCCGGCTTGTCGAGGCTCCGCCTGACGCCCCGCCAGCCGAGCATCGGGTTGTGTTCGGTCGGCTCGTCGTCGCCGCCCTCGAGCTGTTGGAACTCGTCCGTCGGCGCGTCGATCGTTCGCACCCGAACCGGGCGGGGGTAGAACTCGTCGGCGACGGTGCGGATCCCCTCGACCAGTTCGTCCTGGTACGCCCGTGCGCCGTGGTCGGCGATGTACCGTTCCGGCGTCTTCCCGAGCGAGAGCACCATGTGCTCGATCCGGAGGAGCCCGACGCCGTCGGCGCCGGTCGCGGCCGCGCGTTCTGCCGCCTCCGGAATCGAGACGTTCACCTTCACCTCCGTCGCCGTCATCGGCTTCACCGGCGTCTCCGGGCGGGCCGCCTCGACCGGCTCGAACTCCTCGGCGGGCTCCGCCTCGTCGTCGGTTCCGGCCCTCACGGTTCCCTTGTCGCCGTCGATCGTGATCGCCTGCCCGTCGTCTAAAGACTGGGTGCCGTTGCCCGTCCCCACGACCGCGGGAACGCCGAGCTCCCGCGAGATGATCGCGGCGTGGCTCGTCATCCCCCCCTCGTCGGTGACGATGCCGGCGGCGCGTTTCATCGCCGGCACCATGTCGGGCATCGTCATCTCCGTCACGAGCACGTCGCCGTCGTCCACCTGGTCGAGGTGCTCGAGCGTCGTCACGACTCGGACGTCACCCGAGACCACGCCGGGGCTCGCGCCGAGCCCGCTCACGAGCACGTCGCCGTCGGCGTCGGCGTCGGCGGCCGACGATTCGGGGTCGATCGACGTCGAGCCGTCCGTCGCCGCCGGCTCCGAGCCGTCGGGTGCGGCCTGCGTCTCGTCGGTACCCGCTCCGTTGACCGCCGTCTCCGTCGGCCCGCCGGCGTCGTCGCGGATCGTGGTGATGGGCCGCGATTGAAGCATATACACCTCGCCGTCGTGGATCGCCCACTCGACGTCCTGTGGAGCGCCGTAGTGGCCCTCGACGCGTTCGCCGAGCCCGACCAGCTCGTCGATCTCCGCGTCCGAGAGCACCCGCTCGGTGCGGCGGTCGGACTCGACGTCGAGTTCGACCGTCTCGCCGGTGTCGGGGTCTTTCGCCATCTCCACCTTCTTGTCCGCGACCGTGACGTCCGCGAGGGCGTCGTCCTCGCGGTCGTACACGTAGTTGTCCGGAGAAACGGTGCCCGAGACGACCGCCTCGCCGAGTCCCCACGCGGCCTCGATCGTCATCTGTGGGTCGCCCGTCGAGGGGTGGCTGGTGAAGAGCACGCCCGACTTCTCGGCGTCGACCATTCGTTGGACGACGACCGCGATGTCGACGGCCGCGTGTGGGAATCCCCGTTGTTGGCGGTAGTAGATCGCCCGCTGGGTGAAAAGCGACGCCCAACACTCCTTGACCCGCTCGAGGAGGTCCTCCTCGCGGACGTTGAGAAACGTCTCCTGTTGGCCGGCGAACGACGAGTCCGGGAGGTCCTCGGCGGTCGCCGACGACCGGACGGCGACGAACGCCTCGCGGTCGTCTCCGCCCATCGTGCGGTAGCTCTCGAGAATCTCCGAGCGAACCGGGTCGGGAAACGGGGTCTCCGTGATCAGCTCTCGGGCGGTCGCCTCGGCCTCCCGAAGCGCGGTCGAGTCCTCGGGGTCCACGTCGACGGCCGCGAACAGCTCCGTGTCGATCCCCGACTCCTCGATGAAGTCCCGATAGGTTCCCGCCGTGACGACGAAGCCGGGCGGCACCGGAAGCCCGGCGTCGATGAGTTCGCCCAGCGAGGCCCCCTTGCCGCCGACGGTTTCGATGTCGTCGGCGTCGACGTCGTCCAGCCAGAGTACTGCCATTCGTCTACTCGGAGGATCCACGACCCGCCGTATGAATCTTCCGAAGGATGTGTCGGCGAATAATAAGATTACTCACAACCGAGTTGTCTGCGGGAGCGCGAGGACGGATCCGGGCGCGTCGCGATCGGCAGCGGGGACCAGCCGTGGCCGTCTCGCGGGCCGGACCGGGCGTGGGGAGGGCCGAGCGTCGTGCGGGGCACAACGAACCGCAGAACGGTTCGTGACGGCGGTACGGACCCTCTACTCCTATACTTACCTCCCGACTCAGCGACCGATTTCGACACAGGTTACAACCCCTGTAACACCCGTCGGTCGCCGGCCGACAGGGCGGCTGGCCGCGGGGTCGCCGCGTCGGCACGGAGAACGGCGCCCGTCACTCCGCCGAGAGCCGGCGGCGCTCCGCCCGCAAGAGCCGCTCCCAGAGCCCGAACAGCCAGCTGTCGAGGTCGTACGCCGCGTCGACGCGGCCGACCCAGCCGTCGTCGGTGAACAGGAGCCGCTGGAACCGCCGCACCGGCGGCGAGAGCCGGTCGCGGGCGCCGGCGTAGTGTGACATCGACTCCGTCCGGGTCCGTTCGACGAGGTCCGTCGGGACGTCGATGCCGTCGGCGGCCGCGGCGTGGACGAACCACTCCAGGTGGAGCAGCGCGGCCGCCGCCAGAAACCGCTCGCGGAAGCCGGAGAGCCGCGCCAGCGGCGGGTCGCCGTCGACGACCACGTCCCGCGGACGGGAGAACCGGGGCGCCGTCACGGTCACGCCCGCGGCGTCCGCGACCTCGCCAGCGACCCGGCGGAGCCGCCAGTCCGCGTACCGCACCGGCGCGATCAGCCCGAGTTCGTACCACGACGGCATCCACTCGCAGTACGGCCCGGAGAAGGCGCCGTCGGCAAGCAGCGTCGTCGCCACGGAGCGTGCCGCCGGCGGCGAGAGGTCGGTCGGGTCGTCCGCGAGCGCGGCCGCGACCCGGTCGCCGTCGAGGCGGTCGGCCCCCGCGAACCCCATGCCGTCGGCGACGCGGCGGGTGTACGCCCGGCTCGCGGCGTACCAGTCGGCGAACTCTCGTGGGGTGGTGAGCCGGAGGAGACGGAGGACGGTGATGGCGGTCGTACGACCGGCGGGGTCAAAACCGCTCCGTCCCGGCCGGCTCGTCCGCGTCGACTCCGGCCGGCTCCTCGGGGGCGGCTCCACACGGCTCGTCCGCGTCGACTCCGGCCGGCTCGTCGTCGGCGAGCGCGCCGTCGAGCCCCCACTCCTCGGCGCGGCGTCGCGCCTCCGCTCGCGCCTGTTCGCGGAGCGCGGCGATCCGGTCGTCGTCCGCGAGAAACGCCGCGAGCGCGTCGGTCTCCTCGCGGTCGTCGTCGAGGCGAGCGGCCGGCGCGGCCGCCCGGGTCCGCGCCGCGAGGTCGGGGTCGTCCGCGAGCTCCGTCGCCGCGGCGGCCGGCGGGACCCGCAGCGCGGCCGTCTCGTGGGCCCGACGAAGAACGTCGGGCGCGACGGCGTACAGCTCGACGCGATACGGGCCCGGCACGGCCAACTCGGCGAGCGCGTCCGGCCCGCCGTTGTCGGTCACCGTGTTGTACGCCAACACGGGGACGCCGTCGGCGAAGGTGATCACTCCGCGGGCCTCCCCCGAGAGCAACAACGTCTCCTGCGGGACGACGGTGGCGTAGCCGGTCAGCTCGCGGTCGAGCGCGGCCGACAACGTCGTTCCGACGTCGGTGACCACCCGAGAACGCAACAGGTCGCCCCGCGGGATCCGGAGCTCCGGCGCGTCCGGGGGCGTCGTCATGGGGTGTCGGGGACCACCGCGCTCTTGAACCGAGCCGCCACCGCGTCGCCGTCGCCGTCGCGGACCGCGAGGCGGGCGGCCGCCTCGCGAAACCGGGCCGCGGGCTCGCTGTCCGGGGCGTGTGCGAGCAACGGCTCTCCCGCCCGGCGCGCCGCGCGAACCACGTCGCTGTCAGGGACCGCCGCGAGCACCGGCCCGCCGAAGTGTCTCCCCGCCTGGTCGGCCACGGCGGCGGCCGGGTCTCTCACCTTGTTGAGCAGCACACCGGCCGTCTCGGTGCCGTACGAGCGGGCGTACTCTTGCACCTTCAGCCCGTCCGAGAGCGCCGGGATCGTCGGCTCGACGACGATCACGGTCCGGTCGGCGAGAACGATGGGCAACACCGCCGACTTCGAGCCCAGCGCGGCCGGCGAGTCCAGAAGCAACACGTCGGTGTCGGCCGCGAGCTCGGCGACGACGTCGCGGAGCCGGCCGGGGTCGGCGGCCGCGAATCCCGCGAGCGAGGTGCCACAGGGAACGACCGACAACCCGAAGCGCTCGTAGGTGGCCTCCGAGACGCCGGTCGCGGTCCCCTCGATCAACAGATCGTGGAGCGTCACGGTCGCGTCGTCGAGCCCGGTGTGAAAGAGCAGGTTCGCCATCCCGGTGTCGGCGTCGACGACCGTCACGTCGTGGTCGTCGGAGAGCGCCATGCCGAGCGCGAGCGTGCTCGTCGTCTTGCCGGTGCCGCCCTTGCCGCTGGCGACCGCGAACGCCTCGACCATGCCTCCCCCTCCGCGCCGGTGGGCTAAAACCTATCTATCGCCCGCGGCGGGGGCGTCGGAGACGCGTATCAGACGGTTTATTATGAGCTATTCGTACGATCACGTAATGACGACTCTGACAGCCGACCAGCGCGAGTACGCCGAGCGTGCGGAGGCGGTCGCCGAGGAGTTCGCCGACGACGCGTACACGTGGGAGGGATCGGTGCCGTGGGAGAACCTCCAGCGACTGGCCGAGGCGGACCTCTACTGTCCGTCTATCTCCGAGGCGTACGGCGGGCAGGGTCGCTCCGACGTGGCGGCCATGCTCCTGATCGAGGCGGTCGGCCGGGTGTGTCCCGACACCGGCTGGTTCACCTACATGCAGAGCATGGTCGGACCGCGGGCGATCGACCTCTTCGGCTCCGAGGCGGTGAAATCCGAGTACCTGCCGGCGGTGACCGCCGGCGAGAGCTTCGTCTCCATCGCGATCTCCGAGCCCGAGGCGGGGTCGGACGTCGGGAGCATGTCGACCGAGGTCACGGAGACGAACGGCGAGCTGGTGTGCAACGGCGAGAAGACCTGGGTCGGCGGCGTTCCCTTCGGCGACGCGGCGGTGACGTGGGTGCGCTTTCCCGAGGGGCTGGGCTCCGTCGTGATCCCGTACGACGACCCCGGCGTCGAGATCGAGGAGGTGTACACGAACATGGCCGGCTACGCACAGACCCGGTTCAGCATCGACGACGTGGTGATTCCGAAGAGCCACGTTCTCACCCGCGGGAAGGAGGCGTTCAAACGCCAGCTGATCTCGCTCAACTGGGAACGGCTCGGCAGCTCGGCGCTCACCGTCGCCTGGGCCGAGACCGCACTCGAGCGCGCCCTGGCGTACGCGAGCGAGCGCGAGCAGTTCGACCAGACGCTCGACGAGTTCCAGGGGATCGAGTGGAAGTTCGCGGAGATGTACCGCCAGGTGGAGACGGCCGCCTCGCTCGTGTACGGGTGTGCGGCCGGCGCGCAGGGACACGAAGACCCGCCGTCCCGGCTCCGCACCTCGACCGCGAAGCTCCACTGTTCGCAGATCGCCGAGGAGGTCGTCAGCGAGGCGGTCCAGGTCGTCGGCGCCCGCGCCTACCAGCAGGGCCACCCGCTCGAGTACCTCTATCGGTTCGCGCGGAGCCGGCGGATCGCCGCCGGCACCGACGAGATGCAGCTGAACACCATCGCGCGGGCGTTGAAAGCCGACGGAGTGCCGGCGGTCTCCGACAGGTGAGACGGGCGCTCGTCTGGCCCTGGCGCCGGCTCAGTCCCCATCTGGCCGGTCGTACGCCGGCTCCCGGCCCTCGTTGAACGCCGCCACCGCCTCGGCGTGTTCCGGGTCGACGACACACTCCCACTGGAAGGCCGCCGCCTCCCGACAGTACTCGTCGAAGCTCCGCTGGGGATCGACGAGCCGGTTGGTGTGTTGGACCGCCGTCGCGGGCTTGTCGCGGATCTCCGCCGCGAGGTCGCCCGCCGCCTCGAGCGCGTCGTCGGCCAGTTCGACGGCGAGCCCGATGTCGACGGCGTCTTCGGGGGTGATGTCGCGGCCCGTCAGGAGGTACTCGCGGGCCTTCGACTCGCCGACGAGCCGCGGGAGGAGCCAGGCTCCGCCGTCGCCGGGGACCAGCCCGACGTTGACGAACCCCTCGCGCATCACGCCGTCCTCGCCGACGACCCGCAGGTCACACGCCAGCGCGAAGTCACAGCCCGCGCCGATCGCCGGGCCGTTGACCGCCGCAATAGACGGGGTCGCCATCGTCCGGAGCTTCCAGACGAACTGTTGGATCAGCCAGAGAAACGCGCCGTACTCCTCGGGCGACTGTTCTCCCCAGTCCGGCATCTCGGTCGTGTCGGCGCCCGAACAGAACCCCTTTCCCGCGCCCGTCACCACCACCGCGTACACCTCGTCGTCCGCCTCGGCCGTCCGGGCGGCGTCGTTGAGTTCGAGAACCGTCTGTCGCGTGAACGCGTTGTACACGTCCGGACGTTCGAGGGTGATCGTGGCGATCCCGCCGGTCACCGCGTAGCTGATGTCGTCGTATCCGGTCATGTCTTCGGGTCCGTCGACTCGGCGGAAATAGGTACGGATCGCGACGGGCTCACTCGTCTTGTAGCTCCGCGTCCCGCAACGCCTCGTTGAGGTCGTCGCGGACGCGCTCGCCCGTCTCGCGGTCTCGTGCGGTCGTGACGATCCGGTTCTCCTGGACGCTCGAGCCGTCCCGCAACAACAGCCGCACGTTCCCGTTCGTCCCGGCACGGGTCGCCTTCGCGCGGAGGCCCGTGCGCGAGCCGGTGCCGCCGGCGTCGATCGGCCCCGGAACGATCTTTTTGACGTGAGGGTGTTGTGCGACCGTGCTCACCGCTTTGCGCCCTTTGCGGTCGCCGATCAGCGTCGAGTGGGAGCCGCCGATCTTGTCGCGGGGCGGCGTCTCGACCACCTCCAGCGCGCGGTCGCCGCGCCGGTCGAGCACCCACGAGACGACGGGGCTCACGTCGTGGCCGCGGCTCGACCCGGCCGCGTCCTCGCTCGCTCCCTCGGCGTCGGTCGCGCTCGGACCGCCGGTGTTCGGAACGCGATAGAACTCGTGGTGGATCTGCGCGCGCGTCTCGCGGAGCGGTTCTCGCGCCCCTGCCGCGTAAACCGTGTCGGGCCGCTTGCGTCGGATCTCGTCGGCGACCCGGCCGGCGAAGTTGCGCAGCTGGATCTGGGTGAGCTGCTCGTCGCTCTCCGGACGGGTCGTCACCGTGGTCTCGCCGACGACCGCGTCGTCGGCGAGCATCGTCAGGCGCGCGCGGTCCTCGGCGAACTCGGCGACGACGGCATCGGCGTTGGCGGTGTTACAGGTCAGACAGTAGTCGCCGGGCTTGCGGAGCGGGGTGCCACACCGCCGACAGTTCATACCGACCGGAAGCACGTGGCGGGTAAAAACGCGTCCGTTCGCCGCGTTCCGTCGAGCCCGTCCGCGCCCGGGAGGCAACCCATATTAGTGGGGACCGGCCAGAAGGAGTATGGATACCGACCGACCCGCGGCGGACCCCCCGGACGGGGGGTCTCGGGGCGCGGTCGACGGGCCCGATTCGGCCGGATCGGGCGAGACCGAGCCGGAGATTCCGGACGGAGCCGCCGTCGAGGACCGGCTGGCCCGGCTGTTTCGGAGTGGGCGAACAAACGCGCTGGTCGCGTGGGCGATGATAGCGGTGCTCGCCGGCGCCTTCACGGAGAATCTGCTCGGGGGCGATCTCCTGCCGACGGCGCTCGTCGCCGCGATCGCGGCCGTCGTGATCGCGCCGGCAATCGCGGCACGGGACCCGCGGGTCATGCCTCCGTGGGAGGTGCTCGGACTCGCGTTGCTGCCGGTGCTGGTGCGGACGCTCCTCGGGGGAGAGCTGGGGACGTTCGCGACGTACCTCGCGATCGCCGCGTTCGCGCTGATCGTCACCGTCGAACTCCACATGTTCACCTCGCTGCGGGTCACCCAGTGGTTCGCGGTGCTGTTCGTCGTGTTGACGACGATGGCGACCGCGGCCGCGTGGACGGTGCTCCGGTGG
>CAZKXC010000088.1:0-9612 GCA_964556645.1 uncultured Halobellus sp. | reverse complement strand
CGGGTCACGGAACGAAAATCGCACAGGAAGATGCACCGTCCGGGAATTGAACCCGGGCTATTAGCTTGGGAAGCTAATGTCCTACCACTGGACCAACGGTGCTCGATTCCGGGTACCCGACGGCCGTACTTCAACGTAGCGCTTCGGCGTCCCCGCGGACGCCAGACGCCGGCCGGTCGGCGGCTTCAACACCGTTAACTCCCGAGCCGTCGAGAAGCGTCTATGAGCGACGAAGCGGCCGACGACGCCGCGACGAGTGACGCCGACGGCGAGTACGCGGGCACGGATACCGACGCGGTCGAACGGGTTCGCGAGCGGTGCGCGGAGTTCGCGCCCGCGCTCGGGCGGACGTGGACCGACGACGACCCGTGGCGGTTCCTCACCGACCTCACGGCGCTCGGGAGCCGGATGGCCGGCAGCGACGGCGAGCGCCGGGCGGCGGCCGTCGTCGCCGACGCGTTCGAGCGCGCCGGCCTCGAGAACGTGCGGACCGACCCGTTCGAGCTGACGGCGTGGGAACGCGGCGACGCCGACCTCCGGGTGCGGGCGCAGAGCCGAGACGGCACCGAGCGGACCCGGGAGTTCGAGGCGCTGGCGCTTCCCTACTCGCCGTCCGGTCGCGTCGAGGGCGAGCTCGTCGACGTCGGCGACGGAACGCCGGCAGAGGTGGACGCGGCGGACGTGGCGGGGCGGATCGCGGTGGCGTCGACGACGACCCCGTCGGGTTCGCGGTTCGTCCACCGGATGGAGAAGTTCGGACACGCCATCGAGGCGGGCGCGACGGGGTTCGTCTTCGCCAACCACCTCGACGGCCAGCTGCCGCCGACCGGCTCGCTCACCTTCGGCGACGAGGCCGAGGCGGTCGCGGTCGGCGTCTCGGCCGAAACCGGCGGGTGGCTCCGCGAGTACGCCGCGAACACGCCGGGGCCGACCGGACGCGTCGAGCTCGACGTGACGGCGGAGACCCGCGCCGCGGAGTCACAGAACGTGATCGGGCGGGTCGGCCCGGAGACGGACGAACGGCTGCTGTTGCTCGCACACTACGACGGCCACGACATCGCCGAGGCCGCGCTCGACAACGGCTGCGGGATCGCGACGGCCGTGACGGCGGCGGGGATCCTGACGGAAGCGACCCTGCCGATCGGCGTCGACGTCGTCGCGGTCGGCTGTGAGGAGGTGGGACTGCTCGGCGCCGAGCGGCTGGCGGCCACGACGGCGCTCGACCGGGTTCGCGGCGTCGTCAACGTCGACGGCGCGGGACGGTTCCGCACCCTTCGGGCGCTGACGCACACCTCGACGGCGGCTCGGTCGGTCGCGGAGGCGGTCTCGACGGCGACCCGGCAGCCGATCGAGGTGAAGACGGAGCCGCACCCGTTCTCCGACCAGTGGCCGTTCGTCCGACAGGGGGTGCCCGCGCTCCAGCTCCACAGCGACTCCGGCGAGCGGGGGCGCGGCTGGGGGCACACGCACGCGGACACCCGCGACAAGGTCGACGACCGCAACGTGCGCGAGCACGGAATGCTGGCGGCGTTGGTGGTCGCCGAGTTCGCGGCCGCCGACCGCGATCCGGCGCGGCTCGACACCGACGCGCTCGCGGACGCGTTCCGCGATGCCGGCTTCGAGACGGGGATGCGTGCGGCCGACCTGTGGCCGGCGGCGTGGGAGTAGCGGCGGGGACGGACCGGCCCTGGCTCACTCGGGTCGCGGCTCGCCGGGGATCGGCGGCTCCAGCCGCTTGTGTGCCGTCGACCGGTGGCGGTCGAGGAGATCGGCGACGACCGCCGGATCGCGGTCGAGCCGCGCGGCGATCGTCTCGGCGTCGAGCCCCTCGTCGACCGCGAGCCGCAACACCGGGTCGATCGTCTCGTAGTCGGCGCCGAGGTCGTCGGCGTCGCGCTGGCCGGCGAGAACGCCCGCGGTCGGCGGCTTCTCCACGACGAACTCGGGGACGTCGAGCGCCGCGGCGAGCGCGCGAACGTCGGTCTTGTAGAGGTGACCCAGCGGGAGGAGGTCGGCCGCTCCGTCGCCGTGTTTCGTCAGGTAGCCGAGCAGGCGCTCGCTCCGGTTCGTCGTTCCACACACCAGGCGGTTCGTCGCGTTGGCGGCGAGGTACGCCACGCTCATCCGCAGCCGCGCGGCCGCGTTTCCGACGAGCGTCGGCTCGTCGTGGAGGGTGAACCGGTCGGGCGCGACGCTGCCGAGCTGCGCGAGAAGCGGCTGGAGGTGAGCCGTGTCGAACTCGATGCCCAGCGCCTCGGCCAACCCCTCGGCGTCGCGTGCGTGGTGGGCGCCGAGCTTGTTACACGGAAGTATCAGTCCGTACACCCGGTCCGGGCCGAGCGCCTCGACGGCGACCGCCGCGGTGACCGTGGAGTCGAGCCCGCCGCTCATGTTGACCACGACGCCGTCTGCGCCGGCCGACGAGACGGTGTCGCGGACGAACGCGGCGATCCGCTCGCGTTCGGCGGCCGGGTCGATCGGCTCCGAACGGACCTCGGTGTCGACGCCGCCGTCCGTTCGTGCGCCGGGACGCGTGGAGGAGTCCATCGTATCTCGGCGTCGCCGACTCACGCGTAAATACGCTCCGTGGGTATTATTTAAGGCCGTTCTCCCGCGAGACGCCGGCGTCGGCGTCGATTCGCCTCCCCGTCTCGGGGCGACCGATCAGGCGGCGAATAAATTATTCCAGATACGAGTAAAAGAAGCGTCGCGAGCACGCGAAAACCACACATCTGTACTCGAACCGGCGTTCAGTACGTTTCAATCGAGCATAACGACCTCTGAGGTTCCGTTTCAAACGTATAAGGAGTATATAACCAAACGTTTATACAGGAATGACCCCACCCTCCGTACATGTCGACGATAGAGCTGAGTTCGAGCCAGCGGCGTATTCTCACGTCGCTCGTGAACCTCGCGGAGAACGAGGGCGGCGTCGTCTGCGGGCGACGGATCGCCGAGGATATCGACCGCAACCCCGGAACCGTCCGGAACCGGATGCAGAGCCTCCGGTCGCTTCAGTTGGTGGAGGGCGTCGCCGGCCCGGACGGCGGGTACAAGCCGACACAGAACGCCTACGAAACCCTCGACCTCGAACGGATGGACGACCCGGAACAGATCCCCGTCGTGTGCGACGGGATGCCGATCAGCGGGGTCACCGTTCGGGAGATCGAGCTCTCCAGCGTCAACAACCCGGAACTGTGTCGCGCCGAGATCGTGTTGCGGGGGTCGGTCGGAGCGCTCGAGCGGGGCGATCGCGTGACCATCGGGCCGACGCCGGCCGCCGGGCTCCGGCTCTCCGGCGTCGTCGACGCGGCCGACGTCGACGGCGACACGCTGATGTTGCGGGTCGAGTCGATGGAGACAGACCCCGAGCCGATGGACCCGGTCGCCGAGTCGGTGAGCGGACGGTCGGCGAGCGACTGACCGACGGCGCCTGCTCGGACCGCGCGCAGTCAGTCGTCTGCGGCGTCCGACCGCGCCGTTCCGAGCCGGTCGCGAATCGCACCGGTGGCGGCCGCGGCGCGTCGTGCCTCCCGATACCGCGTGCCGAAGGCCCGTCGCGCGCCGGCTGCCGCGTCGTCGTCGACGACGAACTCCACGCCGTCGTAGTCGACGTCCCAGAGAACGAGCGGGTCCGGCGGCGCGGGACCGACGCCGTACGGGCCTGACACCGGCTCGTCCGCGAGAAGTCGGTCGAGAAGCGTCAGTTCTGCGGTCCCGCGTCCCACGGCCGCGACGGCCGCGACGAGCCGTCGGACGAGCGCCCGAGGGAACCCGTCGGCGGTCACCTCAACGACCAGAAACTCGTCCGCGCGCGTCGCCGTCGCCCGGAGGTCACGGACCGTCCCCGTGTCGTCGCTCGTGAGGTTGTGAAAATCGTTCGTTCCCGACAGTCGCGCGAGCGCGTCGTCGACGGCCGCGTCGTCGACCGTCGACTCGTCGTCGACCCTCCGGTCGTCGTCAGCCGGGGCTGCCGCTCGCACCTCCTCGCCCGCGACGGCGGTCGACTCCGACGCCGGCGCGTACAGGTAGTAGCGGTACGTTCGTCGGACCGCGTCGTGGGTCGCGTGGAACGTCTCGGGGACGTCGGCGGCGGCCCAGACCCGGACGGAGCCGGGGAGTTGTCCGTTGAACGCCCGGGGAGTGAGCCAGTCGGGAGCGGTGAACGCGACCGTCTGTGCCACCGCGGAGACGCCGGCGTCGGTCCGACCGGCCGCGGCGTACCCCGGAGGGGTGGCGTGGGTCGGGCCGTCGCCGGGGTCGACGATGCCGTGGTCGGACAACGCCGAGAGAATCGTCCCCTCGACGGTGTCGGCGTGCGGCTGGCGCTGGAAGCCGGCGTACGCGCGGCCGTCGTACGCGACCCTGAACGCTCGGGTCACGCCTCGGGGTCGGCCATCGGAACGGTGATCACCGGCACCGGGGAGGTCCGGACGATCTTCTCCGTGACGCTCCCGAGGAGCACCCGTTGGAGCCCCGTGCGCGTGTGGGTCGGCATCACCACGATGTCGGCGCCGGTGTCGTCGATCGCGGTCTCGATGACCTGAAGCGGCTCGCCGTGGATCACGCTTCCGACGACGTCGATTCCCGCCTCCGCCAGCTCGTCGGTCACCGTCTCCACGCGGCGCTCCGCGCCGGACTCGACCCGCTCGGCGAACGCGCCGGCTCGCGGCCCGCCGAGCGCGCGGTCGGACGTGTCGACCGCGCTCACGACGTGGACCGTCGCGCCGTACCGCTCGGCGAGGCTCCGGGCGTGTGGAACCGCGTCGTTCGCGGCGCTCCCCGGCGCGACCGGCAGGAGGATGTCGTCGTACATGCCGGAGGTTGGAGCCGCCGGGCGCAAAACCCTACCGGCGGGAACGCCGGGAGACGGCCGCCACAACCGATCGCCGGCCGACCGCGACCGACAGGCTTTGGATCGGCCGGCGCGTACGGATCACCGATGAGCGACGGGCCAGAGTACGACGTCGATTTTCGCGAGAACCCCGAGGCGTACGAGATCGGCCGCGGCGAGGCGGGCGTGTTCAAGATCGAGCCGTACAAGTCCGAGCTGTTGCCCCTCTGGACGATCAAGACGCTCGAGGGCGCCAGAGAGGCCGCCGAGGCGTTGTACGAGCAGTACGAGCGGTACAAGGAAGCCGACGAGTTCGTCGGGATGGACATGGTCCGCAAGTACCTCCAGATGGGCTGGACGCGAAGCCTCCGATACG
Organism: uncultured Halobellus sp.; assembly: GCA_964556645.1. GTDB lineage: Archaea > Halobacteriota > Halobacteria > Halobacteriales > Haloferacaceae > Halorubrum. The sequence goes on along the minus strand of CAZKXC010000088.1, from coordinate 4,402 downwards.
CGAAGTACCCGGGCGGGAAGAAACGCGACGCCGACGGCACGGAACGCGAGCCGCAACAGTGGTACGACGAGGAGAAGTACGAGATATCGCAGGTGTACCGCGAGTTCCTCGACCGGGTGCGAGACGACGAGGCGTACGAACGCCGGCGGTCGGCGTGGAAAGGCGACGGCTGAGACCGAGGCCGTGAGCGCGTCTCCGTCCCGGCCCGTCGCGGCGGATGGGCAGCGTTTTCCGGCGGCGTCTCCTGGGTCGGCGCATGGGACGAGACGTCTCCGACCCCGAGAACCCGCAGGTAACGCTTCACACCAACCACGGCGACGTCGTCGTCGAACTGTTCGCCGAGCGCGCGCCGAAGACCGTCGAGAACTTCCTCGGGCTGGCCCGTCACGACCCCGCCGCCGACGCCGACCCCGCCCGCGACACCACCACCTGGGCCGACCCCGAGACCGGCGAGGTCCGCGGCGACTCGTTGTACGAGGGGAACGTCTTCCACCGGGTGATCGACGACTTCATGATCCAGGGCGGCGACCCGATGGAATCCGGCCGGGGCGGCCCGGGGTACGAGTTCGACGACGAGTTTCACGACGACCTGACCCACGACGGCCCCGGTATCCTCTCGATGGCCAACTCCGGGCCCGACACCAACGGCTCGCAGTTTTTCATCACGCTGGACGCGACCCCGCACCTCGACGGCAAACACGCCGTCTTCGGCCAGGTGATCGAGGGGATGGACGTCGTCGAGGAGATCGGATCGGTCCCGACCGGCCGCAACGACGAGCCGCGCGACGCCGTGTCGATCGAGCGCGTCACGGTCGACGAGTAGCCCCGCTCGCTCCGGGGCGGCGGTCGTCTCCGGCCGAGCGCCGGATTCCCGGCGCCCGCCGGCTCACCCCGAAACGGTCGTTTTGACGATGCTCACCGGCGCCGTCGACTGTCGTGAGACCCGTTCCGTGACGGAGCCGAGCATCCGGCGGTAATCGCCCGGCCGGGTCTTCGAGCCCATCACGGTGAGGTCGACGTCCTCCGCGTCCACGTATCGAAGGATCTCCTCGTGGGGGATGCCGTACACGAGCGAGGTGACGGTGTCGATGCCGGCGGCCGAGGCGCGCTCGGCCACGGCCTCGAGCGCCTCGCGGCCCGTCTCCGTGAGCGTTTGTTCGGCTCCCTCGGAGCCGCTCACGAACTCGTCGCCGGAGTACGCGTTGACGATGTCGGTGTCGACGACGTAGAGCACGTGGAGGGTGGCGTCGTATCGGTCCGCCGCGTCGATCGCGTGGTCGGTCGCGCGGTCGACGCCCACGCTGCCGTCCGTCGGGAGCAGTATGCGGTCGTACATGGCTGGTCGTTCGTCGGACGACCGAATAAAACGCGCGGCGGGTTCTCGGGTCGAGAAAGCGGTCCGGACCGCCGTCGGGCGCCGGTCCCAAACGGTTAATCTCTCCCGCACGGGAGGACGGACATGACCGAAGCCGCGGACAGGGTCTTCCTGAACGGGGAGGTCCACGCGCTGACCGACCCGGACGAGACACACGAGGCGGTCGCCGTCCGAGACGGCCGGATCGTCAGGCTCGGCCGGACGTACGACGTCGAGTTTCTCGCCGGCGTCGACACCGACGTCGTGGACCTCGAGGGGCGGGTGTTGCTTCCGGGGTTCATCGACGCACACACCCACCTGGCCACCGTCGGGCGGACGCTCGTCCACGCGGACCTCTCCGAGGCCGACTCGCCGGCCGAGGCGGTCGACCGGCTCGCGGAGCGGGCCGAAACGGTCGAAGAGGCGGCCCGCGACGCCGACGCTCTCGGGGCCGCCGAGACCGCCGGCTGGGTGCTCGGCTACGGCTACGACGAGTCGGCGTGGGCCGACGAGCGGTACCTCACGCGGGCGGACCTCGACCGGGTGTCGACCGACCGGCCGGTCGCCGCGTTCCGCGAGGACATGCACGTCGCCGGGGTCAACGGGGTGATCCTCGACCGGTTCGACGACGCGCTCGCGGCGGCGCCGGACGGAACGGTTCCGACCGACGACGCCGGCGACCCGACCGGCGTGTTGGTGGAGGCGGCGATCGACCCGATCTACGAGGCGATCGAGGCCGACCCCGCCGGGACGCGCGCGGCGGTCGAGGCGGGATTGAAGCGGTGTGGCGAGCTGGGGATCACCGCCTTTCACGACATGGTTCGAAACTCCCACGCCCCCCGTATCTACCGCGACCTCGAGGCGGCGGACGAGCTGACCGCCCGGGTCCGGATCAACTACTGGAGCGACCACCTGGACGCGCTCAGAGAGGTCGGGCTCGCGACGGACGCGGGCTCGGAGTTCGTCGCCGTCGGCGCGATCAAATCGTACACCGACGGCAGTTTCGGCGGCCGGACGGCCCGGCTCGCCGAGCCGTACGCGGACGACCCCGAGGAGACCGGCCAGTGGGTCGTCGACCCCGAAGAGCTGGGCGAGCTGGTGGCCGAGGCGACCGCCGCCGGCTACCAGTTCACGGCACACGCCATCGGCGACGAGGCGATTCGGGCGGTCCTCGACGCCTACGAGACGGACGCCGCCGGAGATCCGGAGGCGAGCCGTCACCGGATCGAGCACGTCGAACTCGCCGACGACGACGCGATCGACCGGCTCGCAGAAGGCGGCGTCGTCGCCAGCGTCCAGCCGAACTTCCTGAAGTGGGCGGGCGACGACGGCCTCTACGAGGCGCGCCTCGGCGAGGAACGCGCCGCTCAGACGAACCGGTATCGCGACATGCTCGACGCCGGCGTCCGGCTCGCGTTCGGCTCGGACGGGATGCCGATGGGGCCGTTGCTGGGCGTCCACCACGCCGTCAACGCCCCCGCTGACGGCCAGCGCCTCTCGGTGACCGAGGCGCTCCGAGCGTACACGCAGGGGGCGGCGTACGCCGGCTTCGACGAGGACCGGCTGGGGACGATCGCGGCCGGGACGCGAGCCGACCTCGTCGCGGTGGAGACGTCGCCGTGGGAGACCCCCGAGGCGATCCGTGACATCGACGTGGCGATGACGGTCGTCGACGGCGAGATCGTGTACGACGGGCGCTGATCGGACGCTCCGTTCGCGCGGTGTCCCCCAGCGGCTCCGACGTGGCCGCAATCCCTGCCAGGAAACAATGTTTATTAATCGTGTAGTTTCTACGGGGGGTATGGCAGAGATAGCCATCGAGTACGCCGCCGGCAGTCGTCTCCAGCCCGAGGCGGAGACGGCTCGACGCCTGATCGATTCTTACCTCGGCGATCGGCCCGACGTCGACGGGGTAACCCTGTCGCCGTCCGCGGACACCGTGTTCTGTGTCAGCGTCGAGGGCGACCGCATCTGGTGTACGGACCCGCGCGAGTGGATCGACTCGATGGCGGCCGTGACGGCCGCCCGGCGGCGGCTGTCGGAGCTTCCGTAGGACGATCGCGGGCGGCTCAGTCGTCGCGCGAGGCCGCGTGCGTCCGCACGAACTCGCGGAGGAGTTTGCCGGCCAGCGACGCCGCCTGTCCGGCGTCGTGGTCGGTCACTTCAACGACGTCGAACCCGTCTGCGTGGCCCGCGATCGCCCGCACGAGGTCGCGCCCCTCGCGGGGCGCGAGCCCAAATGGCTCCGGCGTCCCCGTTCCCGGCGCGAAGCCGGGGTCGAAGCCGTCGATGTCGACGGACAGGTACACCGACTCGTCCGCGAACCGGTCGGGCGGCAGCCCGTCGACCCAGGCGCGGGCGTCCTCGGGCGTGACCACCGTCACGTCGGCGGCGGCGGCGCGCTCCCACTCGGCCGCCGAGCCCGCCCGCGCGCCGACGATCACCACGCGGTCGACGAGGTCGTCGAGCGCGCGGCGGGTGACGCAGGCGTGGCTCCACGGGGTTCCGTCGTAGCTGTCCCGCAGGTCGAGGTGTGCGTCGACGACGACGAGCACGTCGGGAGCGACGGCGTCGACGCCGGCGTAGGTGACGGTGTGTTCCCCGCCGAGGGTGAGCGGGACCGCGTCGTCGAGGGTGACGCTCCGGAGCTCCGCGGCGAGGTGGTCGAGGTACGCCGGAACGTCGCTCCACGGCGCCACGTCGCCGGCGTCGTGGACATCGAGCGCGGAGAATCGATTCTCGGTTCGGCGGTCGTAGTCGTCGTAGGGGCGCGCGAACCGCCGGATCCGGTCCGGACCGAACCGGGTGCCCGGCTGAAACGTTGTCGTGACGTCGAGCGGAGCGCCGGCGACCACGTACGACGCCGCGTCGCGGTCGGCGGTCGCTCCGGGGAACATCGGCCTCGGCCTCGCTACCCGACGACCTTGCGCTGGCCCTCGTACTCGAGGTACTCGATGGTGTCGTCGGAGCTGAAGTCTTCGTTCTCGGGGATCCGCATGGTGAACGTCTCGTAGGTGTCGAGGTCCATCACCTGGGCGTCGTCGCCGG
>CAZKXC010000087.1:0-9900 GCA_964556645.1 uncultured Halobellus sp. | reverse complement strand
ACCGCTACGGCGCGCGCGTGGCTCCGATCAGACGCGTCTCGTGAACACCACCGCCGCGAGCGTAGCAGGTGTCGGTGGACCGTGGTGCGTCGCGTCTCGGCTCGCGGGTCCACACCGGCGGTCAACCACGGCGAGGCCCGCGTTCTGGCATAAATAGCGTGTAGCGGTCGGCCGTTCCGATCACGCCGCCGCTGGAATCTCGTCCGCGATCAGTTCGGCCACCCGCTCGCCGATGGCGATCGCGGGGGCGTTGGTGTTCCCGCTCGTGATCTTCGGCATGATAGAGGTGTCGGCGACGCGTAGCCCTTCGACACCGCGGACGCGGAGTTGCGGGTCGACGACCGCCGTCTCGTCGTCTTCGGGGCCCATCTTACACGTGCCGGCGGGGTGGTAGACCGTGTGGCAGGTCTCCCGGATGTGGTTCTCGATTTCGGCATCGGTCTGAACGTCTTCACCGGGCCAGATCTCTTCGCCCCTGATGTCGTCGAACGGCTCGGCCTGGGCGATCGTTCTCGCCTTTTTGATCCCTTCTCGGAGAACCGAGAGGTCGGGGTCGGCGCTGAGATACTGCGGGTCGATGACGGGGTCGTCCATGGGATCCGCCGAGGCCAACTCGACGCTCCCGACGCTCTCGGGACGGACCTGCGTGGAGCCGATAGAGAAGCCGAGTCCGTCGGGGTTGGCAAACCCGTGGTCCATGTAATAAACCGGGCAGAAGTGGAACTGCAGATCTGGAGCCGGTTCGTTCTCGTCGACGTACAGATAGCCTCCGCCCTCCCCGATGTTCGAGGTCGGGGCGGGTCCCTCCTCGTCGGTTCGCTCGTAGACGACGAACGTAAACAGGTGGTCCTGGAGGTTCTGGCCCACACCGGGGAGATCGTTACGAACAGAGATGCCGTGGTCAGTGAGGTGGCCGGCCGGACCGATCCCTGAGAGCATCAACAACTGTGGGGAGTTGTACGCTCCGGCACAGACAACGATGTCGCTGGAGGCGTGCGCCGTGTGCGTCTCCCCATCCTGATGGTATGTGACTCCGACCGCCTGGTCGCCCTCGAACCGGATCTCGGCGGCGTGTGCTCGTGTCTCGACCGTGAGATTCGGCCGATCGAGTGCCGGCTTGATGTACGCGGCCGCGCTGCTACAACGCTCGCCGTCGCGTTGCGTGACGTGATACAACCCCGCGCCGGTCTTTCTTTCGCCGTTGAAATCCTGGTTGTGATCGAGGCCACACGCCTGTGCGGCCTCGACGTATCGTTCGGTGGCCGGATTCGGATCGACGAGGTCGGTAACGGTCAGTGGTCCCCCGCTGCCGTGGAACTCATCTTGGCCGGTTCCTCTGAAGTCCTCGCCTCGCTTGAACACCGGCAGCAGGTCTTCGAACGACCAGCCGTCGTTGCCGAGCTCCGCCCAGTTGTCGTAATCCCACGGGTGGCCGCGGTTGTAGATCTGTGCGTTCAGTGAGCTCGAACCGCCCAGAGTTTTCCCCCGGGGATGGTACAGCCTCCGGTCGTTCAACTCGGGCTGTGGTTCGGTGTAGTACTCCCAGTCGGCATCCGATTTGAAGAGGTGTGGGAACATCGACGGCGTGTATATCTCCTCTTCGTGTTCCGCGTCCGGAGCTCCTGCTTCGAGCAGGAGGACCTCGGTTTCCGGGTCCTCCGAGAGTCGATACGCGGCCGCACATCCGGCTGAACCGGCGCCCACGATAATATGGTCGAAATCCGTCATGAACGCGTGTGAGGATTTGTGACACAAGAAGGTTTCTCGAACGCCGGATCGGTCGAGAACGAGCCAGGATCAGATCCGCAAGCGGCCGGTGTCGAGCGGTCAGAGCGTGTGGTGAGAGAAACGCCGAACTCGGTCACGACGGTGACCTCCATTCAACGACCGCTTCCGTCGACGCCGACGCGGTCGACGCGGCGCCGCCCCCGAAACGTATACTTAGACGCCGCCCCAGTAATCGTGTATGCGTGTTCGACCGGTGCGTCCCGGCGACGCCGAGACGCTTCGGACGACGGTGTCACGAGCCCGGGAGACGACGGTGTTTGACGACATCGGTGCGCCGCTGCTCGACGTCTCGGCGGCCGGAATCAGGGAGGCGGCCGTCGGCGCGGAGTGTTGTTTCCTGATGGAAGACGACGACGGCCCGGTCGGCGTGGCGATCGCTCACCCGGACGAGGACGGCGTGGAGGCCGAACTGCTCGCGTTGTGGGTCCACCCCGAACACGCCGGCGAAGGGATCACGGACACGTTGTTGTCTCGTGTGACCGCGGCGCTCGCGGACCGCGGCGTCGAGCGGGTGCGCGCGAGCGTCCCCGCCGACAAGCCCGGCGCCCGCGAGTTCTACCGCGCGCACGGCTTCGACCGGCGCGCGCTCCAGCGGGGGCCCGGCGGCGACGAAGCGATCGTCGTCGCCAGCGTCGACGCGGTCGGGTGACGGAGCCGGTCTCCCGGGCCGTCACTTCAGTCGTTCCTGGAGAAACGAGGGGTGTGCGGCGGTGACGCCGTCGACGCTGAGCAGCTCCTCGCTTATCACGTCGCCGAGCTCGTCGCCGTCGGCCGCGCGGACCTCGGCCATCAGCATGTGGTCGCCCGAGGAGGTGTACAACGCCTCCACCTCGTCGAGGCTTTTCAGCTCGCGGGTCGCCGAGACGTACTGTCCCGAGTCCACGTCCATCCCGACCATCGCGATCGACTGCGTCGAGAGCTTCTTCGGATCCACGTCGGCCGAGTAGCCGACGATGACCCCTTCCTGTTCGAGCTTGTCGATGTACTTTCGCACCGTTGGCTTCGACACGTCGGCCCGCTCGGCGATCTCCCCACAGGAGGCCTGTGCGTCCTCTTCTAACACCGAGAGGATGCGCTCCTCCGTCGATACGGTACTCATACGGTACCCTTTGTCACCACGGAAAAAATACCTTGCGAACCCGAAAACGCGGGCCGTCGATCCGAAACCGGGCCGGAACGGGGGCTGGCTCGCCGAACGCGGCCGATGCGGGGTTCGTCGGTCGGTTCGGCCGGCTACCTCACTCGTGTTTGTCGATGAACTGGTCGTACGAGCGTTCCCACTCGTACTCGTCGTCCCAGTAGCGCTCGGCCAGCGGCTCGTCGGGCATCTCGCCGATCTGTTGTTTCTCCTGGCCGTAGGACGGCCGACCCTCCTCGACGTAGTAGCGGCCGGTGAGGACTTCGCCCTCGTGGAGCGCCTCCTCCGTCTGGCGCATCATCTCGGCGGCCTCGACCTTGTCGCTCACGTCGAAGTCGTAGTCGTCGGAGTCTTGGACGTCGATGTACGGGACGTACTGGCGGGCGTCCTTGTTCCAGGTCGGACACTGCGTGAGGAAGTCGACGTGGGAGAACCCGTCGTGTTCGATCGCCTCGACCAGGATTTCTTTCGCCTGGTTCGGGTTGACCGCGGCCGTGCGGGCGACGTACGACGCGCCGGCGTTGAGCGCGAGCGAGAGCGGCTTGAGCGGCTCCTTGGCGCTGCCGGACGGCTGGGTCTTCGACTTGTGGCCCTTCGGGCTGGTGGGTGAGGTCTGGCCCTTGGTGAGCCCGAAGATCTCGTTGTTGAACACGATGTACGTCATGTCGTGGTTCTCCCGGGCCGTGTGGATGAAGTGGTTGCCGCCGATCCCGTAGCCATCGCCGTCGCCGCCGGCGGCGATCACCTCGAGATCGTGGTTGGCCAGCTTCGCGGCGCGGGCCACGGGCAGCGACCGCCCGTGGATCGTGTGGAAGCCGTACGTGTCGAGGTAGCTGTTCAGCTTCCCCGAACAGCCGATCCCGGTGCACAACAACGTCTCCTCGGGGGTGCGTCCGACCTCCGGGAGCGCCTGTTTCAGCGCCTTCAGGACGCTGAAGTCACCGCAGCCGGGACACCAGGTCGGTTGTGGCTCGACGCTTGGCGTGTACTCGTCGCGGTCGATCTCGCGTTCTTCTCCGATCGCTGAAAACGTGCTCATTGGTTAATCACCTGCCGCTGGGACGAACGTCGTCTGATGGTCCGATGCGTCGCCGTCGCCCTCGATTATCGCCGCCTCGAAGCCGTCGACGATCTCGCCGGGCTCGAAGGGGTTACCGTTGTACTTCAACAGGCTCGACAGCTTCTCGCCGTACTGGCCGAGGTTCTTCTGGATGAGCCCGCGGAACTGTCCGGAGGCGGTCATCTCGACGACGAGCACCTCGTCGACGGACTCGATGAACGCCGTGACCTCCTCGGTCGGGAACGGAAGCATGTCCGAGACGCCGAGCGACTTCACCGCGACGCCGGTCTCGTTGAGCCGGTCGACCGCCTCTTCGACGGTTCCCTGCTGGCTCCCGAAGGTGACGATGCCGTAGTCGGCGTCGGCGGGGCCGGCGTACGAACTCGTCTCCTCGGTGTCGAGGTCCGCACGGATCGCCTCGAGCTTCTGGATCCGTCGGTCGATCTGTGCGACCCGGTTGTCCGGCGACTCGCTGATGTGGCCGGTGGGGTCGTGTTCGTTGCCGGTCGCGAGGTAGCGACCGCCCTTCTGGCCGGGGACCGACCGCGGCGAGACGCCGTCGTCGACGTCGTGTTGGAAGCGGTGGAACTTCCCGTCGGGCGAGTGGGGCTCGTCCGAAAGCGCCTCCTCGCTCAGCGTCTTCCCGAGCGTCGGGTTCGGCTCGCGGTCGAAGTGGCTCTTCGGGACGTTCGTCATCTCGCCGCCGAGCTTCTGGTCGTACAACAGGATCGACGGGATCTGGTACTCGTAGGCGAGCCGGAAGGCGATGCGGGATTGCTCGTACGCCTCCGAGACCGTGCCGGGCGCGAGCACGACCCGCTGGGAGTCGCCCTGAGAGGTGTACAGGACGTGTTCGAGGTCGGACTGCTCCGGCTTGGTCGGCATGCCGGTCGACGGGCCGGCGCGCATCGCCTCGACGAGGACGACGGGCGTCTCTGTCATCTCGGCGAGTCCGAGCGGCTCGGACATCAGCGCGAAGCCGCCGCCCGAGGAGCCGGACATCGCCTTCACGCCGGCGTGAGACGCACCGACGGCCAGCGCCGCCGCGGCGATCTCGTCTTCGACCTGTTCGGAGATACCCCCCACCTTCGGGAGGTTCTGGCTCATGATCGTGAACACTTCCGTCCACGGCGTCATGGGGTAGCCGGCGATGAACCGACATCCCTCGTCGAGCGCGCCGTACGCGATGGCGTCGGAGCCGGACATGAGCAGCTGCGTCTCGTCGTGCTCGCCGGTCGGCACCGAGACGTCTGGCGCGTCGACGTCGTACTCCTCGCGCACCTGGTCGTAGGCGGTCTCGAGGATCTCGAGGTTGGGGTCGAGGATCTTGTCGGGCATCGCGTCGCGCATCAGGTCCTCGACGTGGTCGAGTTCCATACCGGTCAGCGCACAGGTCGCGCCGACGCCGGCGGTGTTGCGCATCACCTCACGACCCATGTCGCGGGCGAGCCCGCGGAGGTCGAGGGGGTATACGTGCCAGTTGTTCTCCTCGGCGCGCTCCTCGAAGTTCGGAATCTCGTCGGTGTCGAGGAGCCCCTCGTCGTAGACGATGACGCCGCCCTCGCGGAGCTCGTCGAGGTTCTCCGAGAGCGGTTTGATCTCCTCGTTCCCGTAGAGGGCGCCCTCCTGTGGGTTGCGGGCGAACGAGTCGCCGAGCGCCAACAGGAAGTTGTAGCCGTCACCGCGGGAACGCACCGGGTCCGCGGACGCCCGGATCTCGGTGTACGTGTGCCCGCCGCGGATCCGCGACGGGTAGTGTCTGTGTGTAAACACGTTCAACCCCGATCGCATCAGGGCTTTCGCGAAGTTCTGGCTGGTGGAAGCGATCCCGTCGCCGGATCCTCCCGATATCCGCCAGATGAGTTCGTCGTCAGTCATATTGTGGATCGTGGCCCGGTGAGGCCAAGTAGCTAGGTGTTATGCCGGTCTCCTCTTAGGGCTTGCTATGGATTCACATGAAACGATCGTTAACGATCAGACCCTGCGGAGTCGGCGTCCTCGCGCGGGACACAGACTGCGGCGCCCGGACAGCCGCGAGCGGAGCGCCGCCGCGGTTCCGCGTTCTTTTCCCCGGCGCTCCCGGAACGGGCGTATGCTCACGTTCATCGGACTCGGTCTCTACGACGAGCGGTCTATCACCGTCGAGGGGCGCGAGGCGGTGCGGTCGGCCGACCGCGTCTTCGCGGAGTTTTACACCAGCCGGCTGGTCGGCGCCGACGTCGAGGCGCTGGAAGCCGCCCACGGCGTCGAGATCGAGGTTCGCGGCCGCGAGGGCGTCGAGCGCGACCCCGAGGCGATTCTCGCCGCCGCCGAGACCGGCGACGCCGCCTTCCTGACCGCCGGCGACACCATGATCTCGACGACCCACGCCGACCTCCGACTCCGCGCCGAGTCGCGCGGAATCGAGACGCGGGTGATCCACGGCGTCACCGCGCAGTCGGCCGCCTCGAGTCTCACCGGCCTCCAGAACTACCGGTTCGGCAAGGCCGTCACGCTCCCGTTTCCGTACGCACACGGCGGCGACGGGGTGCCGGCGAGCGTGGTCGAGACGATCGAGGCGAACCGCGATCGGGGGCTCCACACCCTCGTGTATCTCGACATCAAGGTCGGAACCGGCCCCAGCGGCCCGGATCCCGACCACGAGGAGTACATGACCGCCGACCGGGCGGCGGCGCTGCTCGCGGACGGCTGGGACGACGCCCTCGGCGTCGTCGTCGCCCGCGCCGGGTCGCCCGACCCCGTCGTCGTCGCCGACCGGCTCGCCGCGCTCGCCGACCGAACGTTCGGCGACCCGCTTCACACGCTCGTGATTCCGGGCGACCTCCATCACATCGAGGCGGAGGCGTTGGTCGGGCTGGCGGACGCGCCGGAGTCGCTCGTCGAGGCGTGACGGCCGCGGTAACCCTCACGATTGATTATCGTGGGGGTCCTGGCGTGTGCGTATGGATGACGTACCGATCGGGCGGCTCATGTCGACGGACCTGGTGACGGTCGCCGCCGACGCCACCGCGGCGGAGGCGGCGGCTCGAATGCGCGACGCCGGCGTGGGGTCGGTGCTCGTCGTCGACGACGACGGGCGACTCGAGGGACTGCTCACCGGGTGGGACTTCGTGCGACTCGTCCGCGAGAACGAACCGCACGACGAGACGGTCGTCGAGACGTGTATGACCACGGACGTCGTCACCGTCTCGGAGACCGACTCGCTCGAGGACCTCGCCGACGTCGTCGGCGACGACTACTCGCACCTCCCGGTGACCGACGAGGACGGAGTCGTGGTCGGGATGGTGTCGACGACCGACCTCACGGGACACCTCGCTGTCCGGCGGTGACCTCGAGACCCACCGTTGCAGGATTCACAAAAATCAACACGGTCGGCCGCGCAGAACGGCCATGGACTTACACGATCGCACACGAGTACGCGAGGTGATGTCGACGCCGCTGGAGACGATCGGGGGCGACGAGCCGATCACGGAGGCCGCACGGCGGATGACGACCGGCAACGTCGGAGCGCTCGTCGTCACGGCCGGCAGCGGGTGTATCGTCACCCAGGGCGACATCGTCGCGGCGGTCGCCGACGGGCGGGACGCGACGGCAACGCCCGTACGCGACGTGATGACGGAAGATGTCGAGACCGTCACGCCCGACCTGTTGCTCGAGGAGGTCGCCGCGATGATGACGATGTACGGGGTGAAACACCTCCCGGTGGTCGACGACGACTACGTCGGAATGGTCTCCTCGACCGACGTGGCCGCACAGATCTCGTAGGCCGCCGCCGGTCACAGGGACACCGCCGGCACGCCGACGAGCAGTCCGACGGCGATCAACACGAGGTTCCACGCCAGCACCGGACGGACGAGTTCGCGGCTCATGCTCGCGGCGAAGACGGTCTTGACCACGATGCTCGAGGCGGTGCCGGCGATGATTCCTGCGACCGCCGTGTCGACCGTGATCTGGTCGGTTCCCAGGAGCGACACCGCCGTCGTGGCGGCCGTTCCGGACGAGACGAGACCGGCGAGAAACGAGGTGGCGACGAACCCGGTCGCCCCGAACGACCGCTCGGCGCCGGCAGAAATCGCCAGCACGACGAGAAACAACGCGCCGAACGTGAGCGCGTTCCGCAGGCTGAACGGAGAGGTGAGGTCCGTCTCGAAGTCGGTCTGCCACTCGCTCTGCCAGAACGCGAGTCCGACTCCCGCGAGCGTGATCGCGCCGAGGGGCGCGCCGACGACGAGCGCCGCCTCGGGCACGAAGACGGCGACGAGCGCGGCGTTTCGCAGCGCCATCGCCGCGTTCGCGAGCAGGATCGACCCGACGGCGACGTCGAGCAGTTCGTCCCGCCCCGCCGCCCGCTCGGCCATCTCGGCGACGACCGCCGTGGAGTTCACCAGCCCGCCGAAGAAGCCGGTGACGGCGTAGCCGCTCCCCTGGTACTTCCGGACCAACACGTAGTTGACGAATCCGATCGCGCTGATCGCGACGACGAGCGACCAGACGAGCCGCGGCTGGATCACCCCCCACGGGTCGATCGTCTCCGCGGGCAACAACGGGAACACGACGAACGCGAGGATCGTGAACTCGACGGCGCTGCGCACCTCCTCGCGCGAGAGCCCCCACGCGAACTGGTGGAGCTCCCGTTTGAGCACCAGCAACGACGAGGAGAGCACCGCGACGGTGACCGCCTCGATGAACAGGCTCGCCGCTACCAGAACCCCGACGCCGTAGGCGACGAGCATCGACACCGACGTGGTCAACGAGAGCCCGTCGACGTCCGCCTCGACGAGGCTCCGCACCGCCAGCAACACCGCGCTGGCGACGATCAGGACGCCGCCGACGACGAGCAGGCCCGCGGCGTCCGCGACCGAGAAGACGGCCGCGGCCAGGCTGATCAGCGCGAACGTCCGGATCCCCGCCGACTTCTGTGACCACTCGCGTTCGAGCCCCAGAAACATCCCCAGAAGCGTCGCCAACACCAGCCTGGCGACGGTCGTCTCCAGGTACACCAGCGGGTCGATCCCGCTCACCACGCTCGATCACGCTCGTGGAGGCGGCACCCTCGCTCGAAGCCGACCGATGCGCGCATGCCCGGCCGTAGGCGGTAAATATCCCTATATCTTGCTATATAGTCCTATATAATACGGAGCCGTCACCGGTTCGTCGGCTCGCGCGGGAGGTCGAGCGCCTCCGTGAGGTCGTGTTCCTCGCCGGTGAGCACGTAGAGGACGTCCTCCAAGATGACCACGAGCTCCGGGAGCTGTCGGGCGACGAGGTAGGTGATCCCGATCAGCGCGACGACCGCGAGCAGCTGGCTGATGATCCGATCGGAGATCAGAAACGAAACCCGATACGGGTCGGTCGCGCCGAACATCGCCAACACCAGCTCCGGCTGCCATCGCATGTACTGGTTGCCGGCCACGACGGTGATGAACGTGGTCCGAAGAATGTTGAGCACGTAGATGAGCGGGAGCGAGACGGCGAGCGCGCGGAGCTTTCGGTCGAGCGGCCCCTCCACTGCGGCGACGAGCCCGCCGAAGATCGCCATGCTCCCGAGCCCCGTACACGCCAACACGACGTTGATCCGCATCTGGTGGCCGTCCGCGAGCGTCCACGCGAAGGCGGCGTCGTACCCCTCGTAGTTCGCCACCCGTTCCGGCGCGTAGCCGAGCAGGTCGATGACCGCGCCGGTGTGTGTCGCGACCACCTCGATGAGGATCCGCCGGGGCTCCGGCACCGCGACCCCGGCGAGCGTGAACGCCGGAATCGTCTCGAACGGCAGATAAATGAACAACATGAGAGACACCGCCCGCGTGAGGGTGAAAAGCGACGCCCGTCCGTCGTACAACAGGTACCCGACGTACGCGCAGGCGGGCACCCCGACGAGCGCGAGGATCGACTCGACGTAGCTCTGGTGTTCGAA
>CAZKXC010000086.1:0-10038 GCA_964556645.1 uncultured Halobellus sp. | reverse complement strand
GGTCGCGGCCGAGGAACTCGATGTAGTAGATGTACACCCACGCGAGCACGAGGATCGCGAAGTACACGGCGATGAGCGCGAGCGTTCCGACGGGGTCGAACTCGTCGCCCCCGCCCGCGTCGTCGACTGACGCGCGTGTCGTCTCTGTTCGGCTCATGGCTACGATTACACCCTCCCAATTATATAACACCTATCGGTTCCCGACGGCTGAAAATACGGTGGGACTATATCACAGCGGCGGCGTACCTGGCAACATGGACTTCTCGCTCCAACAGGCCGTGCTCCTGGTCCTCGGGGCCCTGCCTCCGGCCGTGGCCTTCGTCCTCGCGCGTGCGGAGTACGTCGCCGTCATCACGCTGGTCAACGTCGTGCTGATCTGGATCAGCCTTCGGATCGCCACCGGCGGCGGCCTTCGGTCCGACGACGAGACGTCTCTCGACCCGACCGACGCAGGCGACCCGACCGATCCGGGCGACGCGTAGTCGCCGTCGCGACCCCACCATGTCGACCTGTTCCCTCTGTGACCTGCCGACGGGAGCCAGCCCCCACACGGACCCGGACGTCGAGGGCGCGTACTGTTGTCGCGGCTGTCTCGCCGTCGCGCGTTCGCTCGACGACGTCGACGACGCCGCCGACCTCGAGGAGCGGACCCCCGACGCGGAGCCGGACGACTCGTTCGACGGCGAGACGGCGTTTCTCCACGTCGACGGGATGCACTGTGCGACGTGTGAGTCGTTTCTCGAGCTGACCGCCGCCGACCAGCCGGGCATCGAGGCGGCCGAGGCGAGCTACGCGACGGACACGATCCGGGTGGAGTACGACCCCGAGACGGTGAGCGCCGACGAGCTCCCGGCGGCGTTCTCGGTCGCCGGATACACCGCGAGCGACAGGGCCGACCCGGAGCCCGCGGGCGACGACGTCGCTGTGGTGCGATTTCTGATCGGCGGCGGCCTCTTCGGAATGATGGCGATGCTGTGGTACGTCCTGTTTCTGTACCCGACGTACTTCGGGTACGACCCGCTCGTCGACCTGGGCGGCGTGAGCGGCACCTACCTGTTCGCACAGATCTGGCTGTTCGCCTCGATCGTGTTGTTCTACACCGGGTATCCGATCCTGCGCGGCGCGTACGTGAGCCTGCGGGCGGGGCAGCCGAACATGGACCTGCTCGTGTCGCTGGCGGCGGCCAGCTCGTACGCCTACAGCGCGCTCGCGTTGTTGCTCGGCCGCACCGACTTATACTTCGACGTGACGATCGCCGTGATCCTCGTCGTCACCGCGGGCAACCACTACGAGGCCCGGATCAAAGACCGGGCGACCGGGATGCTCTCGGCGCTGACGACCGCGGCCGAGACCGAGGTCAGACGCGAGTCCGGCGAGTCGGTCGCCACGACCGCGGTCGAGCCGGGCGACCGGCTGCTCGTGCGCCCGGGCGAGCGAATCCCGTTCGACGGGGAGGTCGCGGAGGGGACGGCGGCCGTCGACGAGGCGCTCGTGACCGGCGAGTCGGTGCCGGCGACCAAACGACCCGGCGACGCGGTTCGCGGCGGAACCGTCGTCACGGACGCTCCGCTTGTGGTGACGGTGGGCGCGGAGGCGACGAGCACCCTCGACACCCTCGTCCGTCTGTTGTGGGAGATCCAGAGCTCGCGGTCGGGAATCCAACGGCTGGTCGACCGGCTCGCGACGGCGTTCGTCCCGCTCGTGGTCGCCACCGCCGTCGTCGCCGGCGCGGCCACGCTGGCGACCGGCGGCTCGGCGACCGCCGCGGCGCTCGTCGCGCTCACCGTGCTCATCGTCTCGTGTCCCTGCGCGCTCGGACTGGCGACGCCGCTGGCGATCGCCGCCGGGATCCGCGACGCCGCCCGCCGCGGGATCGTGATCGTCTCCGACGCCGTCTTCGAGGACGCCGCCGGCGTCGACGCGGTCGTGCTCGACAAGACCGGCACCCTCACCGACGGCGAGATGCGGCTGCTGGAAACGATTCCCGACGCCGGCGGCGACGCCGACCGGGTCCTCGACCGGGCGGCCGCGCTCGAACGCGCCTCGGCACACCCGATCGCGGACGCGGTCGTCGCCGGAGCGGCCGGCCGGACCGCGGCTCCCGACGGCGGAACGGACCGCACGACCCGCTCCGGCTCGGCGGCCGTCGAGGCGACCGGCGCGGCCGAGCCGGAGACGTCGGCCGACCCGGCCGACCAGACCGATCTCGGGGTCGATCCGGCGACCGTGACGGTCACCGACCGCGGCGTTGAGGGCCGCATCGACGGCGACCGCGTCGCCGTCGGTCACCGCTCGTTGTTCGCGGACGCGGCGTGGACGCTCCCGGACCGGCTCCGCGAGGCGGGCGAGCGCGCGACCCGGTCTGGGAGCGTCCCGGTGTACGTCGGCTGGGCGAACCGGGTCAGAGGCGTGCTCGTCGTCGGCGACGAGGTCCGCGACGGATGGGACGAACTCGTCCGTGAACTCGACGACCGCGGGACCCGCGTCGTCGTGCTCACGGGCGACTCGGCGGCCGCGGCCCGACAGTTCGAGGAGCATCCCGCCGTCGACGAGGTGTTCGCGGAGGTGCCTCCGGAGGCGAAAGCCGAGACGGTCCGGCGGCTCGCCGCCAACGAGCGCGTCGCGATGGTCGGCGACGGCAGCAACGACGCGCCCGCGCTCGCGGCCGCCGACCTGGGCGTTTCCGTCGCGGGCAGCACCGACCTCGCGGCCGACGCGGCGGACGCCGTCCTCCTCGAGGACCGGCTCTCGGCGATCCCGGAGCTGTTCGACGTCACCCGCGGGACGAACCGCCGGATCAGAGAAAACCTCGGCTGGGCGTTCGCGTACAACGCGGTGGCGATCCCGCTTGCGGTCTCGGGGCTGCTCAACCCGCTTCTGGCCGCGGTCGCGATGGGAACGAGCAGTTTGCTCGTCGTGAGCAACTCGGCGCGGGCGGTCGTCGACGCGGAGTGACCGTCCCGTCCCGTCACCCCGAGGACCGCCCGTCCGAAGCGGTCTCGTCGTTCTCGCCGGCTCCGGACGCGTCGCTGTCCGTGCTTTCGGCGGACCCGTCGCCGCCCGTCCCGCCAGAGCTCGGAAGGAGCCGCCGCGCCAGCGCGCCGAGCCGCTTGTACGCGAGGTTGACGTACAACCCGGCGAGAAACACCACGCCGGCGACGAGCGTGGCGTCGGTTGCCGCCTCGCCGAGGATGACCTCCGAGAGCAGGAAGATGCCGACGCCCAGCGGCAACGCGGCGGGCAGCCGGACGTTGTACCGGAGCACCGTGCCGGCCGAGGAGTCGAACGCCTCGATCAGCGCGGTGAAGACGAACCCCACCGCGCCGAGCAGGCTGAACACGTGGACGTACGGCGGCACGATTCCGGCCGCGACGGTCTCGGCGCCGAGCGCTCCGCCGTCGGAGACGACGACCGCGGCCGCCGCGAGGACGACGGCCAACAGCAGGTCTCCCGCGACGACCGCGATGCCGACGCCCGACCGGTACCACGTGCGTTCCAGCCAGCCGCCCGGCTCCTCCTCCCGGTTCGACTCGCGGCCGTCTCCGCGTTCTCGGGCCGTCTGACTCGCCATCGGTCCCCGGGTTTGTCAGCGAGCAACAACTATCTTCCCCCGCGACGGCGGCTCGCGCCGGAGCGTTTCGCCGGCTCCGGGCTCACGCGGCCGCGCCGACGTGCGGCCTGACCGCGCGAACGATCGCGTCGACGTCGTACTCGTCTTCGGCCTTGTCGAAGACGACCTCGCCGTCGACGCGGACGACGAACACGCCGTCGTCGCCGGTCACGAGCGCGACCTCCGTTACGTCCTGGCCGAACTGTGCGAGTACGGCCTCCGAGACGTCCTGTGCTCTGTTCAACATTCCACACGGCACGCAGTACTCGACCTCGACTCGCGTCATGACCGCGTCGTTGGTCTCGCGGCGCAATAAAACGGGGTGTCGGCGGTCAGACGACGAGCGCGTCGACGACGACGGCGAACAACAACAATCCGAGGTAGGCGTTCGACGCGTGAAACGCCCGGAACGCGGCGGCTTCGGTGCGTTCGTAGTGTAGTCGGACCACGGCCCACAGAAAGACTCCACCGATGACGACGCCGACGCCGACGTACAACCCGCCGAGCGACTCGGCGACCGACGCGAGCACCGCGGCGGCGACGAACGTCGCCCCGAGGTACCAGAGAATGTGCCGTCGGGTGGCGGTCTCCCCGCGGACGACCGGCATCATCGGGAAGCCTCCCCGCTCGTAGTCGTCTTTGTACGCCAGCGCGAGGTTATAAAAGTGAGCGGGCGTCCAGAGAAAGATCACCGCGGCGAGCAACAGCCCGCCGCCGCCGACCTCGCCGGTGACGGCCGCCCATCCGATGAGCGCCGGGAGCGCGCCGGCCGCGCCGCCGAGAACGGTGTTCTGGACGGTGTTGGGCTTCAACACGAGCGTGTACACGACGCTGTAAAACAGGATCGCCACCAGTCCGAGCGCCGCGGTCAGCGGGTTCACGCTCCAGAACAACCCGAGCGAAACGGCGGTCAACGCCCCGCCGAACGCGACCGCGCGGGAGACCGGAACCAGGTCGGTCGCCAGCGGCCGGTCGTTCGTGCGCTGCATCCGCCTGTCGATGTCGCGTTCGAGCACGTGATTGAACGTGCCGGACGCGCCGATGGAGAACGCTCCGCCGACGAGCGTCGCCGCGACCGCGTACGGCGTGAACCCCGGCCCGCCGGCCAACGCCATCGCGGCGGCGGCGACGAGACACAACAACCACATCAGCCGCGGCTTCATCAGCCGGACGTACGCGGCCGCGGTGGCGCGCAGACGCGGGAGCGTCGCCGTCGGCACCGACGGCTCGGGCGCCTCGTCGACGGGCGGCAGATCGTCGGTTCCCGGCTCGAAGTCGGCCGGGACGTCGTCGGGGTCGCCGGTCGCCGCCTCGAGCCACCACGCCAGCGCGGCGAGCACGCTCCCGAAGATCGTCAGCCCGAGAACGAGGTGGGTGCGTCCGAGCGGGACCGTCACTCCGGCGATCCGGACGGGGCCGCTGCCGAGCGCGACGAACGCCCCGAGCGCGGCCTGTGCCGGGAACGCCGCGAGCGCGAAGAGCAACGCCGCGCGGACGCGCCGGTCGGCCGACTCGCGCCACGCGAGGAGCACGGACGCCGCGACCGCGACGCCGACGACCGCCGCCAGCGCCCGGTGGCCGACGGCGATCCACCCCGCGGGCTCCGTCGGAAGAGCGTAGCCGCCGCCGCAGGCGGGCCACGCGCCGCAGGCCGTCACGGCGTCCGTCAGCGAGGTCGTGGCTCCGACGACGACGAGGAGGTACACGCCCATCGCGGTCGCGCCGAGGATCGCGGGGAAGCGGTCGGAGGTCATCACGGTGCGGCGCTTGGGTGTCGGCTCATATATGTCCCGCGCTTCCGTCGGTCACGGACGGCGATGCCGCCCGCGGCGAGCCGGGAGCGGTCGTTCGCGTCATCCGCGCCGCGAGATCACCCGGTCGACGATGTCGCCGGTCGAGAGCAGTTCGTCCTCGTGGCGGGGGTCTCGGCCGGACGCCCGCTCGATGCGGCAGTCGATGCCGCGGTCCGCGAGCGCGGCCGCGATCGCCGTCTCGTCGTGGTGTTGGTCGAACCCCAACACGATCACGTCGGGAGCGATCTCCTCGATCGGCACGAAAATGTCGTCCGGGTCGCCGAGGTGGGCCTCGTCGACGGCGGCGAGCGCGGCCACCATGTCGCGCCGTTGTCGGTCCGAGAGCACCGGCTTCGGCTTGTGCGTGACGTTGGCGCTCCGGGCCACGATGGCGTGCAACTCGTCGCCGTACTCCGCCGCGTCCTCGAGGTAGTGGACGTGTCCGGGGTGGAGCAGGTCGAACGTCCCCTGGGCGACGACCCGCGTCATCGCAGCCACGAGAAGAAGCCGCCGCCGTCCTCCTCCTCGACGAGCTCGCGGTCGATGTCTTCTTGGGTGAAATCGAAGAAGCGCTCGTCGGGCAGCTCGACGTCGACGACCTGAAGTGTTTGCTGGTCTCCGTCGGCGTCGAACGCCTTCCAGTCGCCCCAGCCGTACGGAGCGCCGACGATGATGTGGACCGTTCCCTGGCCGAACGTCGCGAGGTCGGCGGTGCTCGGTCTGAGCGCGCCGTTCGGATGCGAGTGAACCGACCCGACGGAGCGCATGTCGTTCGGCTTCATGTGCGACCGGACCGACGCGCTCATCGGCGTCGACTCCGTGCCGGGGATGACGAGCACGTCGGTGATCACTTGTCCCTCCCGGTCGATGTCGAGCTTGCTCGCGTCGTCGGCGCGGAGAAACCCCATGTACTCGTTGGGGTGTGTCTCCTCGCTGGCTTCGAGGATGAACTCCATGGTTTCTCGGGCGATCCCGAGCAGCTCGTCCGACCGGAACAATCGCATACACAGACCAACTCGCCGTCGACTCATATGGGTTCCGGACCGCCGAGCCTCGGTCGACTCGCGGACGCCCGCCGCGCGGCGAGCGCAAGATAACAAGCTTAACACCGCCCACTCTCGAAGGCCACGTATGAGCGAGAACACTGCCGGGGATTCCGGCATGCGGGGCGATTCGAGCCCCGAACCCGACGCCGTGACGGCGGAGGGGACCGCCGACGAGGCGATCGTCTACGACCTTGCGCCCGACTGCACGCTGGAAGACGTCGAGACCGGCGCCCTGTATCACGCGGCGGTCAACGGCGTCGTCGAGTACGGCATCTTCGTCGACATCTCCGACGGCGTCTCCGGACTGGTACACGCCTCGAACCTCGACGGCGAGTACGGGGTCGGCGACCGGCTGATCGTTCGGCTGACCGACGTGCGAGACAACGGCGACGTCGCCTTCGCCGAGGCGTCGCCCGGCGGCTACACGACGGAGACGGTCGCACACGAGCCGACCCTCTCGCGCGTTCGCGGGCTCGCCCCCGGCGACGAGGTGACCGTCGAGGGAGAAGTCGTGCAGACGAAACAAACCGGCGGTCCGACGATCTTCGGCGTCGCCGACGCCTCCGGTATCGTCTCGTGTGCCGCCTTCGAGGAGGCCGGCGTCCGCGCGTACCCGGCCGTCGAACTCGGCGACATGGTCCACGTCTCCGGCACCGTCGAAACGCGCGAGGGCGGCCTCCAACTCGAGGTCGACTCGCTGAAACGGCTCTCCGGCGACCGCGCCGAGGCGGCCCGCGAGCGGTTCTCCGCGGCGATCGAGGAGCGCGCCGAGCCGGCCGACGTGGACCCGCTCGTCGAGTGGGAGGCGTTCGAGTCGATCCACGAGGAGCTCCGCGACCTGGCCCGACTGCTCCGGCGAACGGTGCTTTCGGGCCGCCCGATTCGCGTCCGTCACCACGCCGACGGCGACGGCATGTGTGCGGCGATTCCGGTCCAGCTGGCGCTCGAGCGGCTCGTTCGCGACGTCCACGAGGACCCGGACGCCGCCCAACACCTGTTCAAGCGGCTGCCGAGCAAGGCGCCCTACTACGAGATGGAAGACGTCACACGGGACCTCAACTTCGCGTTGGAAGGGCGCGCCCGCCACGGCCGGAAGCTCCCGTTGTTGCTGATGCTCGACAACGGCTCGACGGAGGAGGACGTTCCCGCCTACGAGAACCTCACTCACTACGACATCCCGATCGCGGTCGTCGACCACCACCACCCGGACCCGGACGCGGTCGCCCCGCTTCTGGACGCCCACGTCAACCCCTACCTTCACGACGAGGACTACCGGATCACCACCGGCATGATGTGCGTGGAGCTGGCGCGGCTGATCGACCCGTCGGTCTCGTCGGAGCTGGAACACGTTCCCGCCGTCGCCGGGCTCTCGGACCGCTCGAAGGCGGAGGCGATGGACGACTACATCGACCTGGCCGCGGAGGCGGGATACGACCGGGCCGACCTGTTCGACATCGGCGAGGCGCTGGATTACGCCGCCCACTGGCTGCGGTACTCCGAGGGGAAGACGCTGGTCAACGACGCGCTCAACGTCGGCTGTGACGACCCCGAGCGCCACGCGGAGCTGGTCGAGTTTCTCTCGGACCGGGCCGAACGCGACGTGAACCGCCAGCTGGAGGCCCTCGACGAGCACGTCGAACACGAGCGGCTCGCCTCCGGCGCACACCTCTATCGGATCGACGTCGACGAGTACGCCCACCGGTTCACCTATCCCGCGCCGGGCAAGACGACGGGCGAACTCCACGACGACCGGGTGCAGGAGACGGGCGACCCGGTCATCACGATCGGCTACGGCCCGGACTTCGCCGTTCTCCGGTCCGACGGCGTTCGCCTCGACATCCCGACGATGGTGACGGAGTTGAACGAAGAACTGCCGGAGGCGGGCGTTTCCGGCGGCGGCCACCTGGTCGTCGGCTCGATCAAGTTCGTGAAAGGCCGGCGCGGCGCCGTCATCGACGCGCTCGTCGGCAAGATGGCCGACGCCGAGATCGACGAGGCGCTCTCGTCGACCGCGGTCATCGACGACTGAGCCGCTCACGCGAACGCGACCTCCCGGCGGGCGACCACCCCCGCAGCGGCCAGCGCGGCCGCCAGCCCGCCGACCAGCCCGACCGGCAGGTGAATCCCGCCGCCGCGCCAGTCGGCGGCGTACGTCCGGGCGTAGAAGTCGGCGACCGCGGGATTCTCCACGGCGAGTAACACCTCGCGGTTCTCGGTCGTCGCCCCCTCGTTCCAGTTGAGACTCCCCACCACCGCGGTGTCGTCGATCACGAGCCCCTTGGCGTGTACCTTCTCGTATCGACCGCGGGGCTCCGCGACGGCGACGGCGATCGGCTCGTCCGCCAGCGCGTCGGCGAGCGCCCGGTTGGTTTCGCGGTCGTACCACGCGTTCGACACCAGCAGGTGGACGTCGACGCCGCGGTCGGCGGCTCTGCGGAGCGCCCGGACGATCCGGTTCTCTGGCCCGCCCGTCCGGGGGACGATCGCGAGAACGCGCTCGTCGGCGGCGTCGATCCGCGCCACGAGTCGGTCGCCGGCGTTGCCGGGTGCGGTGAGCAGCTCCACGTCGGCGACGACGGGGGTCGGCGGGTCGAACCGAGTCGGGTAGGGCCGACGGTCCCGGCCGCTCGTCGCCGGACCGTGAAACGCCGCGTCGGCGCGAAACGCGTCCCACGACCGCGTGTCGGGAGCCCCGGCATCGTTCTCGAAGAGCGCGGCGAGGTCGGCGGCGACGGCGGCGTCGTCCGCGATCACTCCCCAGCCGCGGCTCGACCCGCCGCCGGTTCCCGACCGCTTCCAGTTCTCGGTGAGCACCACCGCCCGGTCGTCGACGACCGCGTACTTCGCGTGGTGAAACCGGAAGCGGTTCGGGGTGCCGTCGAGCACGCGCACCTCGACGCCGCCGGCGACGAGGCGGTCGGCGACGCGGGCGCCGCGCCTCGGGAAGCCGCCGACCGGAGCGCCTTCCACGAGGACCCGCACCTCGACGCCGCGGTTCGCCGCGGCCACGAGGCGGTCGGCGACGCGCTCGGACTCGATCGTGTAGCCGGCGACGAACAGCCGGTCGGTCGCGCCCGCGAGCGGCTCAACGGCGGCCGTCGGACTGTCCGGGAGCACGAACGGCGTCACCGACGCGCCGGCGACGCGCTCCGGCGCGCGCGGCTCGTAGCCGGTCGGCCGCCACTCGCCCCACGCCGCCCGCCAGCGGTACCCTTCGCGAACTCGGCCGTACTCGACGACGTCGACGGGTTCGCCCTCGTAGCGGAGCTCGATCCGATCGCCGCTCGCCGAGAGCGGGAAGTACGCGTCGAGCGGTCGAACCGCGATTCCGCGGCCGTCGAGGTGGCTCCGAGCGAGGTCGGGCTCCATCGAGAACGCGACCGTGCCGTTCACGTCGGCGGGTAACGACGCGTCGTGATACCCGTCGGAGAGCGACCAGTTTCCCGGGCCCGGCAGCCGGACGACGAGGTACTCGCCGCGGTTCCCCTCTGTGACCGGGTTGGGATACAGCTCGACGATCCGCGGTGCCGTCTCGGCTCCCGTCGCATTCGTGGCTCCCGGCGCGACCGCCACCCCGGAGGCGACGGCG
>CAZKXC010000085.1:0-10151 GCA_964556645.1 uncultured Halobellus sp. | reverse complement strand
GGATAGAGTCGACGCGTTTCCTCAATCACCCACCTCGGCGCGCGCCTCAGAGCGCCCGTCGGGCGCGAGGAGCCGCGAGGCTGGAGAGGCGTGAGGTGTGGTTGCGATGCCGTGTCGGGCGGGGCTTTGGGGGTGTTCGCCGTCGATCTATCACTACCCACCTATCCCGAGCGACTGGGGCTTTGGCGGAGGGTGTCTGGATCGAGCCGTATGCTCGCGGTTTATACCGGACTAGCTGACGCCCAGAACCACTCACACCACCTGTTCGCCGTCGTCGTCGTACACCTCGATGGCGTCGACGGGACAGGCACGCGCCGCGAACTTGGCGTCCAGTTCTTCGCCGTCGGGCACCTCAACGACGAACAGGTCGTCGTCGGTCTCCTCGCTGTCGGCGAGGTCGGCTTTCCCGTCGTTCAGGTTCTTCTCGAAGGCGTCCCACTCGGCGACGCACTGGTACATCCCGATGCAGGTGTCCCGGTCGAACTCGACGCGCATACCGCACGTACGGCGAGCGGGTACAAAGCGGTGGCGACGGGGGGCGTTGTGCGGCCGCTGCCGGTGGTTTCATTGCCCGACGCCCGGACGGATCGCCACATGGTTCGCGTCTGGCTCGTCGACCGACAGTTCGACTCGAAGGGGCTCGTCCGGCTGACGTACGCGACCGAAGACGGCGAGCGCGTTCACACGAAGGAACTGGCCGAGCGCCGGCTGGTGATGGGCGGCGGAGTCACCGCCGGCCGCGACGTCGACGAGGCCGCGCTCGGCGAGGCGCCCGCCGACGAGATCGAGCGGTTCGCGGCCGAGGCGTCGCGGATGGCCGCCGACCACGACCTCGACGAGACGGTGTGAGCGCGCCTCGTTTTGCGCGTCTTTCCGCCCGCGCGTCGCCCCAGCCTCGCCTCTCGCGGCGGTCCGACGGTTTAAATCGCCTGGGGGACCAAAGGCGGTCAATGCGACCGACCGCCCTCTCCGGACTCCCTGCGGGCGTCGGCGAGACGCTCGAAGCGGAGGGCATCGCCGAGCTGTATCCCCCACAGGAGGCGGCCGTCGAGGCGGGCGTGCTCGACGGCGACAGCCTCGTGGCGGCCGTTCCGACCGCCTCGGGCAAGACGCTGATCGCCGAACTCGCCATGTTGTCGGCCATCGAGCGCGGCGGCACGGCGTTGTACATCGTCCCGCTGCGCGCGCTCGCCAGCGAGAAGAAGGCGGAGTTCGAACGCTGGACTGACCACGGCGTCACCGTCGGCGTCTCGACGGGCAACTACGACTCCGACGGCGAGTGGCTCGCCACCCGCGATATCGTCGTCGCCACGAGCGAGAAGGTCGACTCGCTGGTTCGCAACGGCGCGCCGTGGATCGACGACCTCAGCTGTGTCGTGAGCGACGAGGTACACCTCGTCGACGACGCGAGCCGCGGTCCGACGCTGGAGGTCACGCTCGCGAAGCTCCGCAAGGTCAACCCCGAGCTTCAGACCGTGGCGTTGTCGGCGACCGTCGGCAACGCCGACGTCATCGCCGACTGGCTCGACGCCGACCTCGTCGAGTCCGACTGGCGGCCGATCGACCTCCGGACCGGCGTCCACTTCGGAGACGCGATCAAATTCGACGACGGCCGCCAGCGGGAGGTGCCCGTCGACCGCGGCGAAGACCAGACCGCCCGGCTCGTCGCCGACGCGCTCGACACCGAAGAAGGGGGCCAGGGCGGCTCGTCGCTCGTCTTCGTCAACTCCCGGCGCAACGCCGAGTCGTCGGCCCGGTCGCTCGCCGACGTCACGGCGCCGCGGCTCACGGCCGACGAGCGCGACCGGCTCCGCGAACTCGCCGCGGAGATCCGAAACGTCTCCGACACGGACACCGCCAAAGACCTGGCCGAGGCGGTCGAACAGGGGGCCGCGTTTCACCACGCGGGGCTGGCGAACGACCACCGCAGCCTGGTCGAAGACGCGTTTCGCGACCGGCTGATCAAGGTCGTCTCCGCGACGCCGACGCTCGCGGCCGGCGTCAACACCCCGGCCCGCCGGGTGATCGTCCGCGACTGGCGGCGGTACGACGGCGAGTTCGGCGGGATGAAACCCCTCGACGTCTTGGAGGTCCACCAGATGTGCGGGCGGGCGGGCCGACCCGGGCTCGACCCGTACGGCGAGGCGGTGCTGCTCGCGAGCGACGCCGACACGATGGAGGAGCTGTTCGACCGCTACGTCTGGGCGGACGCCGAGCCCGTCCAGTCCAAGCTCGCCGCCGAGCCGGCGCTGCGGACCCACGTGCTCGCGACGGTCGCGTCCGGCTTCGCGGCCACCCGCGACGGCCTTCTCGCGTTTCTCGACAACACCCTGTACGCCACCCAGACCGACGACGAGGGGCGGCTGGCGGCGGTCACGGACACGGTTCTCGAGTACCTCGTCGCCAACGGCTTCGTCGAGCGCGACCGCGACGGCGGCAGCGAGCGGCTCTCGGCGACCGGCATCGGTCACACCGTCTCGCGGCTCTACCTCGACCCGATGAGCGCGGCCGAGCTGATCGACGGGCTCGAAGACGCGGGGTCGCCCGGCGGCGCCGCCGGCGCGTACGAGCGCTCGGCCCCGGACGACGACCCCGACGAGCCCGGATTCGGCACGTACAGCCCGGTCGAGACCGGAGACGACGCCGACGGCTCGGCCGATCCCGACGCGGACCCGGCGCTCACTCCGCTCGGACTGTATCACCTGGTGAGCCGAACGCCGGACATGTACGAGCTCTACCTCCGATCCGGCGACCGCGAGACGTACACCGAGCTCTGTTACGAGCGGGAATCCGAGTTCCTCGGGGCCGTCCCCTCCGAGTACGAGGACGTCAGGTTCGAAGACTGGCTGGCGGCGCTCAAAACCGCCCGCCTGCTCGAGGACTGGGCCGACGAGGTCGACGAGGACCGGATCGCCGAGCGCTACGGCGTCGGCCCCGGCGACATCCGCGGAAAGGTCGAGACCGCGGAGTGGCTGCTCCGTGCGGCCGAGACGCTGGCGCGCGACGTCGACGGGATCGGCGGCGACGCGGTGCTCGCGGTCCGGCGGGCCCGCAAGCGGGCCGAGTACGGCGTCCGCGAGCAGCTGCTCGACCTCGCCGGCGTCCGAAACGTCGGCCGCAAACGCGCGCGCCGGCTGTACGAGGCCGGCATCGAGACCCGCGCCGACCTGCGCGAGGCCGACAAGGCCGTGGTGCTCGGCGCGCTCCGAGGCCGCGAACGGACCGCCGAGCGGATCCTCGAACACGCCGGCCGCGAGGACCCCTCGATGGACGGTGTCGACGCCGATCCCTCCGCCTCAGCGGCGGCGACCGCCGGCAGCGACGACGGCGACGGCCAGGCCAGCCTCGGTGATTTCGGGTGACCGACGCCCCGCCGTCCGACCGGCCGGCCCCCGAAACCGCCGCCCCGCGGCCGGCGACCCGCATCGTCGAGGGCCGACTCGCCGTCGACGACCTCGACGAGTGTCTCGCGGCGGTCGACTCGATCGCCGACGAGACCGGCGCGGTCGTCCAGGCGTTCGACGCGAGCCGCGTCGTTGACGCCGCCCACCTCCGGCTCGCGACGCGGCTCGCCGCCCGGGCGATCGCCCGCGGGGAGGCGGTCGCCCGCGACCCCGCCGTCGAGGTGTTGGTGTACGCCGCGGGCCGCCGACAGATCGACCGCGCGCTCGAACTCGGCGTGTCGCCGGGCGAGCAGCCGGCGGCCGTCGTCGCCGCCGACTTCGGCAACGTCTCCGGTATCGACCGCGAGCCGGCGGACCTGGAAGCGGCCGTCGCCGCCGTCGAACGGCTCCTCTCGCCGGAAGCCACGCTCGGCGATCCCGACGAGCGGGCGGTTCGCGACTACTACGACGTCACTAAGCGGGAACTCGACGCGACCGCCGGCGGCCTCGCCGCCGTCGTTCGCGAACGCGTCGCCCTGCTCGACGTCGAGAAGTGAGCCGCCGCGGGGCGTCTCGCCACGGCGTCACATACCCCTCTGTTTCTGGTGGAGATCGGTAGACGGCGACTGGTTTTTGTTCCAGTTGAAACGCGCTCGCGAACGAGCAATTGGTCTCCGGACGCCCGCTCGTACCGAGCGGAGTCCTGGGGGTACGTCCGGAGTTCGACGCCGTCGGGACGCGGGAAGAATAGTCCATCCTGGATTCGAACCAGGGTCGAAGCCCCCAGAAGGCTTCAGGATTGGCCACTACCCCAATGGACTGTGCGCACCGGTCGTACTCTACCCGTACACGTAAGCGTTGCGCGTCGCGCGCGCTCTGTCATCGGTTCGCACTCCTCGGCGGACTATCCGTCTCGGCCGACGCCCCGGCTGGACGCGGATCGACGTGTTTTACCCCGGCGCATCCGCACCGTCGCTCATGTACATCGGACGCTTCGTCGTCGTCGGCCCGGGCATCGGGGCGTATCGCGTCTCCTCGCGCTCGTTTCCCAATCGACGGGTGCTCGACCGCGACGGAACGCTGACGGTCGGCCCGACGCCCGACGCCCCGCCGACCGACAACCCGTACGTCTCGTACAACTGCGTGCGGCCGATCGAGACGCCGACGGCCGAGCCGCTTGCGGTCCTCGGCAACGGCTCGCACGTCGACCCGATCGCCGAAAAGGCGGCGCGCGGCTACCCCGCTCGTGACGCGCTGGCGACGGCGCTGCTCGCGCTCGACTTCGAGAAGGACGACTACGACACCCCCCGGATCGCGGGCGTCGTGAGCGCCGACGGGGCGGTGGTCGGCGTCGTCCGCCGCGACGCGCTGCTCGTCGAGCGCGTCGACGCGCCGACGCTCGTGGCGACGTACGAGAAAGCCGCTCCGGAGCCGTACGACCTCTCGGCGACCGACGCCGAGGCCGCCGCGAGCGAGGTGCTCGCGGCCGACTTCGAACACCCGGTGTGTGCCGCCGGCGCGACCGTCGGCGCGGGCGGCGTCTCGCTGGCGGTCGACAACGGGGACGCCGCCGAGTAGCGCGGCGCCGTTCTCCCGACGATTTTTGTCCGAACGGGTCGTCCGACGCCCATGCAGCCTCTCACGGCCGCGGCGTACCACGACATCACAACGCCGGCCGACCCGCGGATCGCTCCGGACGGAAGCCGGGTCGCCTTCCTGCGACGACAGCCCGACGGCGACGAGGAGTACGCCGCGACGGTGTATCTCGTTGACGCCGCCGGCGGCGACCCTCGCCGGCTCACCCTCGCCGAGGGGACCGACGCGGAGCCCCGCTGGAGCCCCTCCGGCGACCGGATCGCGTTCACCACCACCCGCGGACGCGCCGACGACCGCCGGCAGCTGTGGGTCCTCCCGGTCGACGGCGGGGAGGCCCGCCGGCTCACCGGCGTCGTCGGCGACGTCTCCGAGATCGCGTGGTCGCCCGACGGCGACCGGATCGCGTTCGTCCAGTCGGCGACGCCCGCCGACCGCGCGGCCGACCGCGACCTGTCGGTCCCCGCGGAGCACGACCCCCCCGACCACCCCGACCCACGGGTGATCGACCGGACGGTGTTCCGCTCGGGCCAGGAGTACGTCGACGGGCGGCGCCCCGGAATCTACGTCGTCGACGCGGGCGCGGTCGCCGACGGCGGGCGCGCCGCCGACGAACCGACCGTCGAGCGGGTCACCGACCCGGACGCCGACGCCGACTTCGACGCGCCGACGTGGGGCGACGCCGACACGCTGTACTACGCCGAATCCGTCGGCGCGGACCCCGACGATTCTCCGGAGACCGCGATCCACGCGCACGATTTCGCGACCGACACCGCGGATCACGTCCACACCACCACCGACTGGGGGGTGTCGCTCGCGGCCACCGCCGACGGCCGGGTCGCCGTCACCCACACCGACTCCGACCGATCGTCGCTTCGCCAGACCGACCTCCACCTCCTCGACCGCGCGACCGGGACGGTGACCTCGCTCACCGCCGACCTCGACCGAGGGCTCGGCGACGGCGCCTCTCCGCAGTGGGGTCCCGACGACGAGACGCTCTACTTCGCGACGCCAGACGAGGGCGAGACCGCGCTGTGGCACGTCGCGGCTGACGACGACCCCGAGCCCGAACGCCTCCTTCGAGACGGCACCGTCTCGGGAGCGACCGTCGGCGGCGAGTCGGGCGCCGGACCCGACGAGGTGACCGTCGCGCTCGCGCGCAGCGAGTGGGACCATCCCGGCGACGTGTTCTCGTACGACGCCGGCCGCGGCGAGACGACGCGGCTGACCGAACTGAACGCATCCCTCCTCGCCGACCGCCACGTCGGCATGCCCGAAGAACTCCGCTTCGAGTCCGACGGGACCGAGATTCAGGGCTGGGTTCTCACGCCGCCGGGATTCGACCCCGACGCCGGACGGACCTACCCGCTCGTGGTCGAGATCCACGGCGGCCCACACGCCATGTGGTCGACCGCCGGCACGATGTGGCACGAGTTTCAGACGCTCGCCGCGCGGGGGTACGTCGTCTTCTGGTCGAACCCTCGCGGCTCGGCGGGATACGGCGAGGCGTTCCGCCGGGCGATCGACCGCGACTGGGGCGCCGTGACACTCGCCGACGTGACGGCCGGCGTCGACGCGGCCGTCGACCGATATCCGATCGACGACGCGAATCTCTTCGTCACCGGCGGCTCCTTCGGCGGGTTCATGACCGCGTGGGCGGTCGGCCAGACCGACCGGTTCCGCGCCGCGGCCGCCCAGCGCGGGGTGTACGACCTCACGGGCTTTTACGGGTCGACCGACGGGGCGTACCGTCTGGTCGAGGGCGACTTCGACACCGTCCCCTCCGCGGAGCCCGCGTGGCTGTGGGAGCAGTCGCCGACCGGCCACGCCGCCGCGGTCGACACGCCGACGCTTCTGATCCACGCCGAGGACGACACCCGGACCCCGATCTGTACGGCGGAGTTATACCACCGGCTCCTCCGCAAGCGCGGCGTCGACACCCGGCTCGTGCGCTACCCGCGTGAGGGCCACGAGCTTTCTCGATCCGGCGAACCCGCCCACATCGTCGACCGGCTCGAGCGGATCGCCCGGTGGTTCGACGGCTACTCCACACACCACGACGCGGCGCCCGCGCTCGACCGGGCGGCGGACGCCGGGCTGACGGCCGCTGGCGACGACGAGCGCGACCCGAACGACGGGCCCGACTCCGCGTGACCGTTCACGACCCGTCGGGCTCGAACCCGTCGATCGACCCGTGGACGGCCTCGACCCACTCGTCGAGCGCCTCGTGCAACAACCGCTTCGCCTCCGGCACGGGGATCGCGGTGTACTGATACACGTAGCCGCCCGAATCCAGGAGCCGGCGACGCCGTTCGACGAGCCCCTTCTCGCGGAGCGTCGACAACGACCGGTTCACGTTCGAGCGGTCGCGGTCGAGCACGTCGGCCAGTTCGGAGACGGTGCTTCCGGGGTACTCGTGTAACGTCAGGTACGTCCGGCTCTCGTGGTCGCGTATGCCAAAGACACACGAGAGCACGTGTTCGAACGAGGGGGAGACGTCGCCGACGAGGTCTTCGATCTCTGCTTCGGTCATAGAAGGGATGTCGGCGGCGACGGGATTAAACCTCAGTCTTCGTTCGCGTATCCCATCCGGGTGAGACAGCTGCGCATCTCCGACTCCTCGGTGTGTCTGTGGAGGTTCGTCGGCGTGTCACAGTGATACGTTTCTCCGTCGTACCGGAGCACGACGTCGTGGGTGCCGCCGGCGACGTCGACGCCGACGAGCACCCGTCGTCCCGCGCGCAGTTCGGCGATGATCTCGTCGGCCGAGAGGTCGCCGGGTTCGATGCGGAGTGGGCTGCTCATGGCTTCGGCTTCGTCGCGCCGGAGAATAAAGGCCGGTGGCTTCGAGTCGCCTCCCGGCTCAGGTCATCGTCGACTCCGGGCCGCCCTCTTTTTCGGGCGGCTCGACGCCTTCTGCGGCCGCGACGTCTTCGGTTCGCTTCTCCGTCTCGACGTGCCAGCGGTCGATCTCGGACTCGTACTCCGCGAGAATCTCGCTCACCTCCGATTTGCGGTCGTCGTCGTTGACGTTCACCTCGAACTCGAACGTCTCGCCGTTCTCGCCGCGGCCGACCTCGGTGATGTTGGCGCTGATGAGTTCGTTGTCGAAGTAGTACGGCGCCACCTGCGTCATCACCTTCTGGTAGACGGCGTCTTCGACCTTCCGGAGCGCCTTGCGGCTCGCGGAGTCGGCGGCGCGGGCGACGTGGGTTATCGACTCGCCCCACCGCTCGACGGCGCCCTCCGTGTCGTCCGCTTCGACCTTCTCGTAGGACTCCGTGAGCTTCTCGCCGGCCGTCTGGAGGTCGTCGCCGGGACTCTGTCCGGCCTTCTCGCCGTTGCCCTCGCCGACGGACGCCTGTGCGGCCGTCTTCTCGGAGACGTCCTCGTCGATCCGCTCGTGTGATTTCGGTCGCCAGTCGTCGAACTCGTGGAACGCGTCGCCGTCCGCGCCGGCTTCTCGCAGCGCGAGGGTGATTCGCTCGCCGTGCTCGACGACGTCGCCCCAGTCCCCGCGTTCTTTGAACCCGGAGATGCTTTCGTCCATTGGTTGCCGGCAAACACGTGACGGACAAGTATAAGCTTCCCGTCGGCGCCGCGACCGACGACCCGGCGTCCGTTATCTCCCGTAGGCGATCCGGCGCGCCACGGCGTTTATTCTCGCCTTGAGATCGCCGAGAACTCCCGCCGGCGACACCCGTCGAATCTCGGACTCGGCGACCTCGATCCGCTCGCCGCCGAACGGGTCTCGATCCGGCTGCTCCGCGGACGACTCGTCGCTGTTGACCGCGTCGACGACGGTCGACATCGAGCACCGGCCACACGCCTCCGTCTGTTTCGGTCCGTCAGTCATGCTTGTTCTATCACGAACATGCGTGTCAGTCCACTAAACGGTGTCGACGGCCCGCGTGGACACGGATTCTCGCCTCGTTCGCCTCTCGTGACGCCCGCGCCCCCGACGCGTTTTTACCCCGCGTCCGGAATGGACACACATGGGATACCGCGTCGTCGACGCCGAATCGGTCGACCCGGAGCCGGATCGCCCCTGTGAGTGTCGGAAGCTCGCGGGGCCCGCGGGGCTCACGGCAGTGGCGCTGAACCGGTTCCGCGCCGAGCCGGGCGAACAGATTCCGCTCGCGTACCACTCGCATGAGACCCAAGAAGAGGCGTTCTACGTCCTCTCCGGAACCCTCGCCGTCGAGACGCCCGACCGGACCTACGCGGTCGCCGCCGGCGAGCTCTTCGCCGTCGACCCCGGCAGCCCGCAACGGGCACACAACCCCGCGAGCGCCGACGAAGCGGTCGAACTGCTCGCGGTCGGCGCGCCGCCCGTCGACGGCGACGCCGTCCCGCACGAGACGACGACCGCCGACCCCGACGGAACCGACGCGTAACGATGGCCGAACGCGACACACAGACCGACGCCGACGACCCGACGGCCGACGCGGCCGACGCCCCCGACCGCGACGCGCTGCCGGCGGCGATCCGCGAGGCGGTCCCCGACTACGACGACACGTACCTCGACCGCGTCGCCGACCGACTGATGTACAGCTACGACCTCGCGGCCGACTACGCCGTCGAGGGGGAGCGGTTCGAGCTGTACGCGGAGATGCGGATGGAAACCCAGAAGCAGTTTCTGCACCCCGCGTTGAACTACGCCAACCACGAGACCGAAGAATACCTCTTCGCCCGCCGGGTCCGGACCCCGACCGTCGGGCAGGTAGAACGGCTCGTCGACCTCGGACACGCGGTCGCCGACGACCGCGTCGAGGGGAACGAGGAACACTACGGCACCGACGTCACGTTCGTGCTCGTCGCCGAGCGGATCCCGGACGACGTCGCCGACTTCGTCGACGGATTCCGCGACCGAACCCTGTTGAAGCTCGGCTACTACGGCCACTACGAGGTGAACCTGATCGTCGTCGCTCCCGACGACGAACAGATCGTCGACAGCGAGGCCGCCGGCCCGACCGGCGCGTTCCGGCTCTGGGAGCCGGTCGCGGAGCCGACGGAGGGGGTTCTCTCCCGGTTCGCCAGGCGCTTCTGGCGGTGACGGACCGATGACGCCCCCGCCGACCGCCCGAACGCGACGCGGACTCCTCGTCGCCGCGGAGCCCCGCCGGTTCGGGCTGATCACCGCCCCTGCGGTGACCGTCGCCGACCAGCCGTCGA
>CAZKXC010000084.1:0-10301 GCA_964556645.1 uncultured Halobellus sp. | reverse complement strand
GTCGGTTTCCTCCCCGACCTACTCGCTCACTCCGTTCGCTCCTTGAGGTCGGGGGCTCCACCTCGAAAATGCTGAGGCCGGGCGCCGTTCTCGGCCCGTCGCCGACTCCGTTCCCTTTTTTCGGCACGGCCGTCGCACGCCAAGTCGTCGTTTCTTGTTCTCACGTGTGGCGG
Source organism: uncultured Halobellus sp. (assembly GCA_964556645.1). Taxonomy (GTDB): domain Archaea; phylum Halobacteriota; class Halobacteria; order Halobacteriales; family Haloferacaceae; genus Halorubrum. The sequence goes on along the minus strand of CAZKXC010000084.1, from coordinate 10,128 downwards.
GTTCACACGCCGGCCTGGCGGCAACGCATGCCATCGCCGAAGGCTTATATCGCTCCCGGCGACTCCACACGTGTATGCAAACGGGCACGACTGCTGCTCGGCGCATCGTGACGGAGCCAGCGCGCGGTCGCTCCGCGCCGACGACAGGAGCGTGCCGGACAGCCCTCGACCCGAGCGGTTCCGAAGGGGTGGTCGCGTGAGCGACAGCCGCGACGGCGCGCCCGAGGACGCGGCGGTCGACGGCGGCCACGACCCCGCCTCCTCGACGCACACGGTTCGGCTCGAGTTGGTCGACGAGCCGGGCCAGCTGCTGGCGGCGCTCCAGCCGATCGCGAACAACGGCGGAAACCTGTTGTCGATCTACCACGAGCGGGGGAACAAGACGCCGCGCGGTCGGATCCCGGTCGAGGTCGACTTCGAGGCGACCGCCGAGCGCTTCGAGGCCATCGTCGAGGCGCTCCGCGAGGAGGGGATCACGGTGATGCAGGCGGGGACGGAACGGTACGCCGAGGAGATCACCCTGTTGTTGTTCGGTCACCTCATCGATACGGATCTCTCGGACACGCTCTCGCGCATCGAGGCGTCCGCGTCGACCTCGGTCGCCGACGTGTCGCTCGCGGCCCCGCAGGGGACCGAGGAGTCGTCAAGCGCCCGGCTTCGCCTGGAGGCGCGCTCTGGCGAGAGCGCCGCGGCGATCGCGGCCGTCCGCGACATCGCCGAGGAGAAGGACCTGCGCGTCGTCGCGCCGCTCGCGGGGGTGGACGCGTGAGACTCGCCGTGATCGGCGCGGGCGCGGTCGGCCGGTCGGTCGTCGAACTCGCGGGCGAGTACGGCCACGAGGTCGTCGCCGTGGCGGACTCGTCGAGCGCGGTCGTCGCCGACGCACAGACCGGCTCCGGCGTCGACGCGGAGGCGGTCGTGACCCGCAAGGTCGAGGCCGGCGTCGTCGGCGACGACGACCCCGAAGACGCGCTCGCGGCCGACTACGACGCGCTCGTCGAGGCGACCCCGACGACGCTGGGCGACGCCGAGCCCGGCTTCTCACACGTCCGCACCGCGTTAGAACGCGACCGCCACGCGGTGTTGGCGAACAAGGGTCCGGTCGCCGAGCGGTACGGCGACCTGCAGGCGCTCGTGGCCGACAATGCCGGCGGCGTGCGCTTCGAGGCGACGGTCGGGGGAGCGATCCCGGCGGTCTCGACGGTCGAGGATATCGAACCCGGCCACGTCACCGCGGTGCGGGGAGTGCTCAACGGCACCGCGAACTTCATCCTCACGCGGATGGCCGCCGAGGGACTCGACTACGACCACGTGCTCGCGGAGGCACAGGATCTCGGCGTCGCGGAGGCGGATCCCTCCTTCGACGTCGACGGCACCGACGCCGCGCTCAAGTGTGTCATCCTCGCGAACGTGCTCTCGTTCGGGGCCGCAGACGACCCCGCCGACGCCCGGGAGTTCACCCTCGCCGACGCCGACGTCGAGGGGATCCGCGACATCCCCGGCTCGACGCTTCGGCTCGCGGCCGAGGACGGCCGGACCGTCCGGCTGATCGGCGAGGCGACGGGCGAGACCGTCCGCGTCGCGCCGCGACTCGTCCACGAGAACGGGACGCTCGCGGTCTCGGGAACCCAAAACATCGTGCAGATCGAGACCGGCCACGCGGGACGGCTCAACATCTCCGGGCGGGGCGCGGGCGGCCCCGAGACGGCGAGCGCGGTGCTCGGCGACGTCGGTCGGCTGGACTGACGGCTCGGCCGTGTCGTGCGGTGTCGTCCCGTGACCCACGCTGACGCGAATCACCGGACCGCGGCGGCATCGCCCGTGAGCCGTATCGAAACCGTTTTAGTGGAATCTCCCGAAAACGTACTCACAGAGCGCCTTAGCGCGTGATTACCCCATGAGTGACAAACCGCACCAGAATCTGGCTATTATCGGCCACGTCGACCACGGCAAGAGCACGCTCGTGGGTCGACTCCTCTTCGAGACGGGGAGCGTCCCCGAGCACGTAATCGAGCAGCACCGAGAGGAAGCCGAAGAAAAGGGCAAAGGCGGCTTCGAGTTCGCCTACGTGATGGACAACCTCGCCGAGGAGCGCGAGCGTGGCGTCACGATCGACATCGCCCATCAGGAGTTCGACACGGAGAACTACTACTTCACCATCGTCGACTGCCCGGGCCACCGTGACTTCGTGAAAAACATGATCACGGGCGCCTCCCAGGCAGACAACGCGGTGCTCGTCGTCGCGGCCGACGACGGCGTCGCGCCACAGACCCGCGAGCACGTCTTCCTGGCCCGGACGCTGGGCATCAACGAGCTCATCATCGGCGTCAACAAGATGGACCTGGTCGACTACCAGGAGTCCACCTACAACGAGGTCGTCGAGGAGGTCAAGAACCTGCTCAACCAGGTCCGCTTCGCGACCGACGACACCACGTTCGTGCCGATCTCGGCGTTCGAGGGGGACAACGTCTCCGAGGACTCCGAGAACACGCCGTGGTACGACGGCCCCACGCTGTTGGAGTCGCTGAACGACCTGCCGGAGTCCGAGCCGCCGACGGACGCGCCGCTGCGGCTCCCGATCCAGGACGTGTACACCATCTCCGGTATCGGGACCGTCCCCGTCGGACGCGTCGAGACCGGGATTCTCAACACGGGCGACAACGTCTCCTTCCAGCCGTCCGACGTGGGCGGCGAGGTGAAGACGGTCGAGATGCACCACGAGGAGGTGCCCAAGGCCGAACCCGGCGACAACGTCGGGTTCAACGTCCGCGGTCTCGGCAAGGACGACATCCGTCGCGGCGACGTGTGTGGTCCCGCCGACGACCCGCCGAGCGTCGCCGAGACGTTCAAAGCGCAGGTTGTCGTCATGCAACACCCGTCCGTGATCACCGCGGGGTACACGCCGGTCTTCCACGCCCACACGGCGCAGGTCGCCTGCACGATCGAAGAGATCAACCAGAAGATCGACCCGTCGTCGGGCGAGGTCGCCGAGGAGAACCCGGACTTCATCAAGTCCGGCGACGCCGCGGTCGTCACCGTGCGCCCGCAGAAACCGCTCAGCATCGAGCCGTCCGGCGAGATTCCCGAGCTCGGCAGTTTCGCCATTCGCGACATGGGTCAGACCATCGCGGCGGGGAAGGTGCTCGACGTCAACGAGCGATAACCGATGCAGCAGGCACGCGTCCGCCTCGCCGGTACCAGCCCCGAGGACCTCGACGCCATCTGCGACGACGTCCGTGAGATAGCGGACTCGACGGGAGTCGCCCTGTCGGGCCCGATTCCGCTGCCGACGAAGACGCTGGAGATCCCCTCACGGAAGTCCCCGGACGGCGAGGGGACGGCGACGTGGGAGCACTGGGAGATGCGCGTTCACAAGCGGCTGATCGACATCGACGCCGACGAGCGCGCGCTCCGCCAGCTCATGCGCGTCCAGGTGCCCAACGACGTCAGCATCGAGATCGTTCTCGAAGACTAAGCGCTAAGGCGCACCCGCGTCACGCTCTCTTTGTTTCTGCTCCACGCAGCGACGCCGCCAGGTCTCGCCAGCGCCGTCATCGGACGTCGAGCAGCCGCGCCCGGCCGGCGACGAGCCCACAGAACGCGCCCGCGGCGTGTGCGACCAGCGCGACGCCGGGGGCGGCGGTCACGACCGTGAGGAGCACGGCGAGGCCGCCGAAGACCGCGACCTGTACGCGCGGGGTGAGTTTGAGGCGGTCGAACGCCGTCGCGGTGAGGGCGTTGCCGGCGAGCAGGTATCCGCCGAGCGCGAACACCGCGCCGCTGATTCCCACCACTGCCGTCGGCGGACCGACGATACTGCTGAGGGTCACCTGTGTGATCCCGGCGACTCCGCCGGCGGCGACGACGAAGGCGTGAAATCGAAGCCGCGTGGTTCGGCGTTCCACGAGCGGACCGACCACCGCCAGCGCGACGGCGTTCGCGAGGAGGTGACCCACGGAGGCGTGGGCGTACACGCTGGTGACGACCGTCCACGGCGCGACCGACAACGGGGCCGACAACGCGAACATCGGCCCGAGGCCGGCGAGACGCCCCGCGACCTGTGTGAGGCCGACGAGACAGACGATACCCAGCGTCTCCAGCGTGGCACGCATCGTCGGCGATACGGCCCGGATCGGCTTAAACTCCGTCGCGGCCGAGCGGCCGTCGCCGCGAACCGTCCGGCTGAACTGGCGCCGTTCGCCGAACCCGAACCGCCACAGTTATATTGTTTAGGCCAGCCTAAATTGAGCATGGACGCGAGCAGCGCGCGCGAACGGATCCCGCCGGTCGGCCGTCGTCTTCCCGGAGAGGCGGGCGTGTCGACCGGCGCGGGGAGCCACGGGGCAGCCCCCGGATGACGCGCCCGGACGCGGGGAGGTGGGCCCGCGAGCGCCTCTCGCGCGAGCGTCTCACGATCGCCGGCACCGTCCTCGTCGTCGCGGCGGGCGGGGCGGCGGTGGCTTTGACCGTCGACGTGGGCGCGGTCGTCGCGGCGGTCGCCGGCGCCGACCCGGCGCTTCTGGCCGCCGCGATCGCGGCGTATCTGTTCTCCTGGCCGGTTCGCGGGCGCCGGTACGGCGACGTGCTCGCGGCGATGGGTCGACGGTGTCGGGATCGGTTTCTCCTCGCGGTCGTGTTCGTGAGCCAGACCGCGAACCTCGTCGTCCCCGCTCGGGGAGGCGACGGGGTTCGGGCGTACCTGCTCAAGGACCGCCGCGGCGTTCCGTATCCGACCGGGGTCGCGTCGCTGGCCGTCGAGCGGGCCTTCGACCTGGTGGCGATCGCCACGCTCGGCGGAATCGGGGCCGCGGTCCTGTTCGGCGTCGACCGGCCGGCCGCGGTCGGCGGGCCGAGCGCTGCGGTCACGGCCGCGGTCGCGCTCGGCGCCGTCGCCTTCGTATTCTCCGTGGCGACGATCGCCGTTGCGCGGAGCGACCGGCAGCCTGGATCTTGGGTCCGCGACCGGGTCGCGGGGTCTGAACCGTCGTGGCTCGGTCGCGGCGTCGACGCCGCCGTTCGCTTCGGGGCCGCCGTTCGCGTCGTCGCGGTCGACCCCCGGAGCCTCGCCCGGATCTACCTCGGCAGTCTGGTGATCTGGGCGTTCGACGTTCTGACGGCCGTGGCGGTGCTCGCGGCGCTGGGCGGCGGCGTGAGCGCGGGGAGCGCGCCGGCGACGACCCTGCTCGCCGTCGGCGCGCTCGCGGTCAGCGTCGGCAACCTCGCGAAGGTGCTGCCGCTCTCACAGGGCGGCGTCGGGTTGTACGAGGCGGCGTTCACCGGCATCGTCGTGGCGATCACCCCGATTCCGGCCGGGACGGCGGTGGCCGCCGCGATACTCGACCACGCGATCAAAAACGCCGTCACGCTCGCCGGAGGGGCGGTCGCGGGCGCGTCGCTCAACGCCTCGCCGACGGTCGCGTCCGCGGACGCCGAGGCGCCGAACGCCTGACCGCCAGCTTTTTAGGCTGACCTAAAATACTGGGTAGCAATGAGCAACCACCTCTCACGGAGCTCGAACCGAGACATCTGCGTAATCGTCCCGACGATCCGGGAGTACGACTGCCTCCGGGCGTACGTCGACAACGCCCGGCGGCACGGCTTCGACGTCTCGCGGCTCCACTTCGTTCTCGTGACGGAGGACTTCTGTGACACCGACGCGATGCGAACGATGCTCGACGAGCTCGACGTCTCCGGAGACGTCTTCGACGGGCAGCGCCGCGACGAGTGGTACGCGACACAGGGGATCGACGAGTACGCTCACGTCGTCCCGGCGGCCAGCCACGCCGAGACGAGCTTCGGGCTGTTGTACATGTGGGCGACGGAGTCGTTCGAGTACGGCGTCTTCATCGACGACGACACCCTCCCGCACGACGACGAGGATTACTTCGGCCGGCACATGCGGAACCTCGCGTTCGACGGCACGGTCGAGCGCGTCCGCTCGGACGAGCAGTGGGTGAACGTCCTGTATCAGAACGCCGACGAGCACGGGCTCTACCCGCGCGGATACCCGTACTCGGCGATGGACGAGACGGTCGAGACGGACACCGTCGACGTCGACGGCGGCGAGGTGGTCGCCTCACAGGGGTTGTGGACGAACGTCCCCGACCTCGACGCGGTTCGGATCCTGATGGACGGCGATCTAGAGGGGCAGGCCCAGACCCGCACGACGGCCGACGACTTCGACCGTGACTTCGTCGCCGCGCGCGGGAACTACCTCACCGTCTGCTCGATGAACCTCGCGTTCCGCCGCGAGGTGATCCCGGCGTTCTACCAGCTGCCGATGGACGACAACGAGTGGGAGGTGGGGCGGTTCGACGACATCTGGAGCGGCGTCTTCCTCAAACGCGCCTGCGACGTGCTGGGCAACCGGATCTACAACGGCCGCCCGTTGTGTGAACACAACAAGGCCGCGCGGTCGACGTTCGACGACCTCCACAACGAGGCCGCCGGCCTCGAACTCAACGAGCACCTCTGGAAGCTGATCGACGACGCCGGCGCCGACGCCGACGACTACGCCGACGTGTTCGACGCCATGGCCGACCGGCTCGTCGAGGGGGAGTTCGACGAGTATCGGAACGGCGCGTTCTTCGCTCACGTCGGCGAGCACATGCGCGACTGGCTCGATTGTCTCGGCGCGCTCCGGCGAACGCCGGCGCCCGCGGACGACTGAACCGACACGATTAAATCACTTTAGGCGAGCCTAAACTACATGACGACGCACGACTCATCCGGACGAGACGGACGTGACGTTCGACGACGAAAGTTCCTCGCCGCGGCCGGCGCGGTCGGCGTTGCGGGGCTCGCCGGCTGCAACGAGACCGACGACGCGGCGGACGACGGCGACACCGCCGGCGGCGCCATCGGCCAGATCGGGTCCGGCCGCGCGGGCCGAGATGCTCCCGGCGGCACGTCGATGGCTGATCTGCCGGCGCTCGAAGGCGAGCTCACCGTCTACTCCGGCCGCGGCGAGTTCCTCGTCGGCGAGCTCGTCGGCTCCATCGACGACCTGTACGACGACCTCGACCTGACCGTGCGGTACGGCGGCTCGACCGACCTCGTGAACCAGATCGTGAACGAGGGCGAGGGCTCTCCGGCGGACGTGTTCTACTCGGTCAACGCCGGCGCGCTCGGCGCGCTCGCCGACGAGGGACGGACGCAGGCGCTTCCCGCCGACGTGACCGAGACGGTCCGCGAGGAGTTCCGCACCGAGCAGTGGGTCGGCACCTCCGGGCGCGCCCGGACGGTCCCGTACAACACCGACGAGTACGACGAGAGCGAGCTCCCGGACGACATCATGGCGTACCCCGAGGAGTTCGACGGCGACCTCGGGTGGGCACCGACGTACGGCTCCGCACAGGCGTTCGTCACCGCGATGCGGATCCTCGAGGGCGAGGATCCGACCCGCGAGTGGCTCGAAGCGATGGTCGAGCGCGGCGCCGCCACGTACCCGGACGAGTTCCGCACGTGCCAGGAGATCGCCGACGGCCAGATCGACGCCGCGTTCACGAACCACTACTACATCCAGCGCGTGCTCGACGGGAACCCGGAGGCGCCGATCGCCACGGCGTTCACCGAGGGCGACGCGGGCGCGGTGTTCAACGTCGCCGGCGCCGCGGTCGTCGACACCGCCTCGGACGCCGACCTCGCGTCGAACTTCGTCCGCCACCTGCTGTCGGCGGAGGCACAGGACTACTTCGCACGGTCCACCTTCGAGTACCCGCTGATCCCCGAGGTCGAGCCGATCGGCGACCTGCCGACGATCGACGAGCTCGACGTTCCGGATATCGACCTCTCGGAGCTCTCCAACCTCGAACCGACGATCGACCTCATGCGCGAGGCCGGCGTCGACATCTGAGAGGCCGCCGCACCCGCTCGTGTCACTCCGTCTCCCCTCCATCCGTCCGCGTCGGCTCGCCGCTCGGCTCCGCGAGCGGCTCGACCGCGCCGACCGGGTGAGCCTCGCCGCCGCGCTGGTCGCGGTCGCCGCGGGCGGCGTGACGTTCGCGGTCGCCGCCACCGTCTTCTCACATCACTCCGCGAACCACGACGAGGGGGTCTACCTCACACAGGCCGCGCTCCTGCTCGGCGGCCAACTGGAGTTTCACGCCGGCCCGCTCGCCGACGCGGTCCATCCGTGGTTCTTTATCGAGGACGGCGGGCGGCTCTACCCGAAGTACACCCCCGTTCCGGCGGCGATGTTCGCGGTCTCGATGGCCTTGTTCGGCGAACCGCGCGTGACGCTGGCGGCGATCGCCGCCGGCAACACCGCCCTGGTGTACCTGCTCGGGTCGCAGACGTTCGGCCGCCGGGCCGGTCTCGCCGCGGCCGTCCTCTTCGCCGCGTCGCCGATGGCGATCGCGACCTCCGCGGCGTTTCTCCCGTACGCGCCGACGACGTTTCTCAACCTGGCCTTCGCGGTCGCGTACCTCCGGGGCGTCCGGGACCGGTCGCTCGCGGCCGCGGGGGTCGCGGGCGTCGCCGTCGGACTCGCCTTCTTCGCGCGGCCGTACACCGCGGTGCTGTTCGCCGCGCCGTTCATCTGTCACGCGCTGTGGCGCGTCTGGCGCGGGGTCGCGTCCGAGGGCCTCCGCACGCTCCCTGGTTCCGTCCGCCGCCAGGGGCTGACCGCGCTCCTCGGCACCCTCTTCGTCGGCGTCACGCTCGCGTACAACGTTCGGATGACGGGGTCGCCGCTGACGTTCCCGTATCAGGCGTTCGCGCCGATGGACGGCCCCGGATTCGGCGAGCGACGCATCCTCGGCCACTCGGTGGAGTACACGCTCGGGCTGGCGCTGGAGTCGACCCGGTACGCGGTCCAGGAGATCGCGACCCGGTGGCTCGCCGCCGGCCCCCTCGGGACGCTCGCCGCGCTCGTCGGCGGGGCGGTCGCGCTCCGGCGGTGGCGCGCCGGCGGCGACCCCCGCAGTGCCGAGGCGGTCGCGGACGGGGGCGCTTCCGCCGGCTCGGCCGACTTCCGCCGGACGGCCGCGCTGCTCCTCGTCGGCGTCGCGGTCTCGGTCGCCGTCGGAAACCTGTTCTTCTGGGGGACTCACAACGCGCTCGCCGACCTCTCTGACCCGACCGACGGGCTCGCGTCGTTGTTCGGTCCGTTCTACCACTTCGATCTGCTCGTCCCGTTGTCGGTGTTCGGCGGACTCGGCGTCGCCGCCGCCGCTCGGGCGGCGTCTGCGGCCCCCGGCCGGCTCACTCGCCGCGGCGTCTCGTCGGCGGCCGCCCGCGCCGCGGTCGCAGTCGTCGTCGCGAGCGCGGTCGTCCTCGCGGGCGTCGCCGCCGCCGACGCGGCGAGCGAGCCGATCGAGCGGAACGCCGCGATCGACGCGAAACACGAGGCCGCGTACGCGCCGTTCGACGAGACCAGCTTCGAGCACGGCCTGGTGTTTCTGCCCACCCCGTACGGCGAGTGGCAGAACCACCCGTTCCAGTACCTCCGGAACGGACCGGGGCTCGACGGCGACGTCGTGTACGCGCTCGACCGCGATCCCACCGAGAACGTCGCGGTGCTCGACGCGTACCCGACCCGGACGCTGTACCGGTACGGCTACCGCGGCGTCTGGACGCCGGATCCGGCGGTCCGCGTCACGCCGAAACTGGAGCCGCTCGACCGGCTCTCCGGGGACCGGATCGAGGCCGAGACGACCGTCGGCGTGCCGGACCGCGTCGCCCGCGCGCGGGTCCGCGTCGACCCGCGTCGGGGTGCCGCCGGCGGCCCGGACCACGCCTCCTACACGGTGACGGACCCGGAGGGACCGCTCGCGGTCGACTGGGCGATGACGCCCGAGGGCGTCCGGCTGTCCGGCGCGGGTTCACAGGAGGGGGGCGCGGGCGACGGCGCCGACCCTGGCGGCCCCGTCCCCGTCGACCCCGACGGCGACGTGGTCGCCGTCACGGTGACGCTCGTCGATCCCACGGGCGCGACGTACACCTACCGACAGGAGGTGACGCTCCGGGTGACCGAGGACGGCGAGGGCGTCGAGGCCGTCTGGCCGCCCGAGCGGTCGACCTGTCGGCTCGTCACGGAGTGCGGGAACGAGGGGACCTACCTCCCCGACGAGCCCGACACCCACCCCGAGTGGGTCGTCTTCGAGACGACCGCCGACGCGAGCGACT
>CAZKXC010000083.1:0-10303 GCA_964556645.1 uncultured Halobellus sp. | reverse complement strand
CCGTCGTCGTCGATGAACGCGACGATCTCTCCGGACGCCAGCTCCGCGCCCCGCGTTCGGCTGTAGGAGATGCCCTGGTTCTCGTCGTTGTCGGAGATCACGACGTTCTCGTGGCCGCCGAAGTCCGCGACGGCCCGCTCGTACACGCCGGGATTGCCGTCGACCACGAGCACGAGTTCGACCGGGTCGTACGACTGTGTCAGCACGCTCTCGACGGCCTCCGTGAAGACGTCGTACCGGTCCATCGTGTACGTACAAACGACGACGGAGACCTTCATTCGCCGAACGGTTTCGTTCGCGGCCGAATAAGGATTCGGAAGCGGCGTCGTCGGGGAGTATATAACAAGGCTTATGGACGTTTTCGGAGTGTGCTCGTGTAATGAGCGAACGAACGGACACCGTCGAGGACGGCGAGGACTCGCCGCTCGAACTTCTCGAACGGTGGTATCATATCCCGGCCCTCCTCGGGATTCTGGTCTTCATGTTGTGGGCGCGCGTCCAGTCGTACGGCAGTTTCGTCGTCGACGGAGCGGTCTACTTCCGCGGCAACGACCCGTGGTATCACCTCCGCGAGACGACCTATCTGCTCGAGAACTGGCCGAACACGCTTCCGTTCGACGTGTGGACGGGGTTCCCGTTCGGACGCCAGGCCGGCCAGTTCGGCACGCTCTGGGACCACATCATGGCGGTCGGAATCGTCGTCGCCCGGCCGATCATGGGCAGCGCCGAGGAGGTCATGCTCATCATGGCTCCTCTCGCCGGAACCCTGGTCGCGATCCCCACGTACCTCATCGCGCGGCGGTTCGTCGACCGGTTCGCGGCGGTCGCGGGCGCCGTCGTCTTGGCTCTCCTTCCGGGGACGTTTTTCAACTACAGCCTCGTCGGCTTTCCCGACCACAGCGCGGCCGAGGTGCTGTTTCAGAGCCTCGCGGTGTTGGCGTTTCTCGTCGCCTTCGGCGTCGCCGAGCGCGAAAAGCCCGTCTGGGAGCTGCTCGTCGACCGCGACTGGGGGGCCCTTCGGCGTCCCGTCGCGTACGCGGCCGTCGCCGGCCTCGCGCTCGCGTTGTACATCTGGACGTGGCAGCCCGGCATCCTGATGGTCGGGTTCACCGGCGTCTTCCTCGCGCTCAAGATGACGAGCGACGTCTCTCACGACCGGAGCCCCGAGCCGATCGCCTTCGCGGGCGCGGTCTCGATGGGCGTCGCCGGCCTGTTACAGCTCGTTCCGCTCGACACGATGTCGTTCGAGGTCACCGACTACTCGCTCCTCCAGGTGGTTCTTCCGCTCGGCGTCGCGCTCGGATCGGTCTTTCTCGCGTGGCTCGCCCGCCAGTGGGAGTCGCGGGACGAACTCCGCCCCGCCACGTATCCGCCGACGGTCGGCGGACTGATCCTCGCGTCGGCGGGCGTCGTCTGGCTCGCGCTTCCCTCGTTGTGGTCGACGCTTTCGGGCAACCTCCTCCGGTTCGTCGGCTTCAGCGCCACGGCGCAGTTCCGCACCATCGGCGAGGGACAGCCGCCGCTCCAGAACGCGGCGTTCACCGACTTCGTCCTCTCGGAGTACGGGCTCGTCTTCTTCGCCGCGCTCGCCGCGGTTCTGTACGTGCTCGCGCGTCCGTTGTACCGCTCGGACGACTTCACCGACACCGTCTACATCGTTTCGGCGCTCGCGGCCGTCGGCTCGGTCTACGCGATCCCACAGCTGTACGACGCGATCGGCGGCGTCGTCGGCGTGGGCTGGCAGGTCGTGGGGCTCGTCATCGCCGCCGGCTTCCTCGTCGGCGCGACCCTCCTCGTCGAGTACGACGCCGAGGCGCTGTATCTCGTCGTCTGGGCCGCGTTCATCGGCAGCGCGGCGTTCACCCAGACCCGGTTCAACTACTATCTCGCCGTCATCGTCGCGGTCGGCGCGGCGTACTTCCTGCAGATCGCGGTCGACGCGGTCGACATCGACCGCTCGGTCGCGGGGCTCCGCGACGTCGAAGGGTGGCAGGTGATGACCGTGGGGGCGGTTCTGGTCGTGCTTCTCGTGCCGCTCGCGTTCGTCGCGACCCCCGTCTGGGACGTCGGGGCAGACACCGGCCCCGGCGAGGTCGTCCAGTGGGACGAGAGCCTCCAGTGGATGAACGACGAGACGCCACACCCCGGAGAACTCGAGGGGGCGGACAATCGCATGTCGTACAACGGCACCTACGAGCGTCCCCCCGACGGCGACTTCGCGTATCCCGAAGGGGCGTACGGCGTACAGTCGTGGTGGGATTACGGCCACTGGATCACCACCCGCGCCGAGCGGATCCCCAACGCGAATCCGTTCCAGCAGAACGCGGTCGCGGCCGCGAACTACCTGCTCGCGCCGAACGAGGAGGCCGCAGACGACGTGCTCGCCGGCCAGAGCGACGAGGGCGAGAACACCCGCTACGTGATGGTCGACAGCCAGATGGCCTCGCCGAACTCCAAGTTCGGCGCGCCGGTCACCTTCTACGACGCGGAGAACGTCTCGCAGGACGATTTCAACCGCGTTCTCTACCAGCAGACGGACCAGGGCGGCTTCTCGACGGTGATGCAGGTGAACACCCAGCGCTACCACGAGAGCCAGATGATCCGGCTGTACGAACACCACGGCAGTGCGGTCAAACCCCGGCCGATCGTCGTCGACTGGGAGCCACAGGCCGCTCAGACCGCGGACGGCGACCAGATCGAGCTCGCGACGCTTCCGGAAGACCCGACCACGACGATCCGGCGGTTCGAGAACCTCTCGGCGGCGCGCGCGTACGTCGAGGAGGACGGGAGCGCGCAGGTCGGCGGCGTCGGCGGACTGCCCGCGGAACGCGTCGCCGCGTTAGAACACTACCGGCTGGTTCACGCGACCGAGGCGCAGGGGCGATCGCCGTCGGCGCTCCAGGCCAGCGTCATCCAGCGGCTCGGATTACCGACAGAGCAGGTGCTCGGCGAGTCGGCCCAGAGCGCGTTCAGCGACGACTTCGTGAAGACGTTCGAGCGCGTCCCCGGCGCGACCATCGAGGGCTCCGGCGCAGAGCCGGGCGCGGAGGTCCGCGCGGCCGTCCAGATGGAGAAACCCTCGGGCGAGACGTTCGTCTACGAGCAGTACACGGAGGCGGACGCGAACGGCGAGTTCAGTTTCCGTGTCCCCTACTCGACGACCGGCTACGACGAGTTCGGCCCCGAGCGGGGCTACACGAACACGAGCGTGCGGGCGACCGGGGCGTACGAGGTCACCACGGGTCTGACGCCTGGCAGCGGGAACGCGACCCCCAGCGCGGGACGCGTGAACGTCACCGAGGCGCAGGTGGTCGGCGTCGACGACGCGGCCGCGACCGTCGAGATCGAATCGCTGCTGGCCGAGGGCGCCGGCAACGAATCTGATTCGGGCGCCGGCAACGAGTCGACCGGCACCGACACGGCCGCGCTCGAGCGCGCCGACCTCGACACGACCGACGAGCGCCGGTCGGTTCCCGCCGCGTCGCTCCGGTCGTCGGGCAGCGCCGCCGTCGCCGCCGCTCCCGTCGCCGCCCGACCCGCGAGGCTGCCGAGCACGCCCGCCTGACCGCGATGGCGGACGCTCGGGGATGGCTGGCGGTGTACCTGAAGGGCGTGGCGATGGGGACCGCCGACGCCGTCCCCGGCGTCTCGGGCGGGACGATAGCGCTCATCGTCGGCATCTACGAGCGGCTGATCGCGGCCGTGACCGCGATCGACCCCGACCGGATCGGCCGTCTGCTCGCCGGCGTTCTGGCTCCGAACCGCGCCGACGCCCGGGCGGCGTTCCGCGAGATTGACGGCGGCTTTCTCGCGGTGCTTGGCGCGGGGATCGCCACGGCCGTCGTCCTCGTGTTGCGGCTGGTGGACGTCCTGCTCGTGGCCGTCCCCGTCGCGACGTACGGCTTCTTTTTCGGGCTGATCGCCGCCTCCGCGGCCGTGCTCTTCGGCGCGGTCGACGTCGGGACGCCCGGCCGCAAGACGGCGGCTGCCGCCGGTTTTCTGGCGGCGTTTCTCGCGTCGGGATACGCGACGACCGCGCTCGGCCACGCGCTTCCGGTCGTGTTTCTCGCCGGCGCCGTCGCCGTCAGCGCCATGGTGTTACCGGGCGTCTCCGGCTCGTTGTTCCTGATCGTTCTCGGCCAGTACGAGTTCATGGCCGGGACGCTGCGGGCGTTTCTCGACGGGGTTATCGCGGCGGCCTCCGGCGACGGCGTCGGTACGGCGGTCGCCGCGGCTCCGCCGCTCTGCGCGTTTCTCGCCGGCGGCGTCGTCGGCCTCGTCACGATCGCTCACGCGGTCAGGCGCGCGCTGGAGACGGCCCGCGCCGCGACCCTGGCGTTTCTCGTGAGCCTGATCGTCGGCGCGCTCAGAGCTCCCGTGGCCGAGGTGTCGCTCCGACTCGCGGCGACCGGCGAGACGTGGGCGAGCGCCTCGCCCCGGTTCGCGGCCGCCGCGGTCGCCGGCGCGGCCGCCGTGCTCGCGATGGACCGGTACGCGGGCGGGCTCGAGTACTGACCGCGGCCGGCGTGACGAGCGCGTCCTCGTTCCTACTCGACGACCGTCGAGACGGCGATCCCCTCGCCCACCGGGAGTACCGCGGTCTCGACCGCGTCGTCCGCCCGGACCGCGTCGAGGTACGCGGCGATGCCGCGGGTGGCGGCGTCGTCGTCCGCGAGCGGGTCGCCGGCTGCGAGCGGGTCGTCGCCGACCGCGTGTGCGACGAGCCGCTCGAAGTCGATCGGTCCGGCGGTGACGTTGTCGGCGACGATCACCCCACCGGGCCGGATCTTCGATAGGACGGCCCGGTACGCGTCGACGTATCGCGACTTCTGGTGGTCGATCAGGACGACGTCGAAGGGGCCGTCGTACCGTTCGACCGTCTCCATCGCGTCGCCGACCTCGAAGGTGACGCGGCCGGCGTAGCCGTGCGCGTCGGCGAACTCCCGGCCCCGCTCGGCCTCCGCGGCGTCGAACTCGGTGCAGACGACCGCGTCCGCTCCGCCACGCAGAAACCAGGTGGCCGAGTAGCCGAAGCCGGAGCCGAACTCGAAGACGCGCTCGGCGTCGGTGAGCCGGGCGACCAGCCGGAGCACCGCTCCCGCCTCCGGCCCGATGATCGGGAACTCCCATTCGTCGGCGAGCGCAGTCATCTCCGACTGGACGGCGGTGTGGTCCGGGGCGGTCGCGGCGAGGAATCGCCGGGCGTCGTCGGTGAGTCCGGTCATGTCAGGGCTCGAGCACGATCCGGAAGCGGGCGTCGTTGGCCAGCATCCGCTCGTAGGCCGCCTCGGCCTCCGCCAGCGGCGCGGTTTCGACCCGTGGAGTCACGTCGCGGAGCGCGCTGAACGCCAGAGTATCCTCCCAGTCGGCGGCGTGACCGGACGCCCAGCCGGCGACCGACCCCCGGGTTCCGACGAGGTGCTGGACGTCGACGGGGACGGCCTCGTCCGGGACGCCGACCGCGACGAGCGACCCGTTGCGACCGATCCCGGCCGCCGCTTCGCCGATGGCGTCGGCGGCCGGGGCGGTCGCGAGGACCACGTCGGCGCCGCCCATCGATTGGAGCGCCTCGCCCGCGTCGGTCTCCGTCGTGTCGACGAAGTGGTCCGCGCCCAGTGCCGTCGCCAGGTCGGCCTTGTCGGCCGACCGCGAGAGCGCGACCGTCTCGAACCCCATCTCGTGGGCGTACTGGATCCCGAGGTGGCCGAGGCCGCCGATCCCCTGAACCGCGACCAGGTCCCCCGGGTCGGCGTCGGCGTTGCGGAGCGCGTTGAACGTCGTGATCCCGGCACACAGAAGCGGCGCGGCGTCGACGGCGTTCAGCGCGTCCGGAATCCGCCCCACCGCCTCCGCCGGTACGGTCGCGTACTCCGCGTACCCGCCGTCGAAGGTGAGTCCGGTTATCGCTCCGCGCTCACAGCCCTGGAAGTCGCCGCGGCGACAGGGGTCACAGGTGAAACAGTGGCCGCCGTGCCAGCCGACGCCGACGCGGTCTCCCTCGTGCCACGCCTCGACGCGGTCGCCGACGGCGTCGACGCGCCCCGCGATCTCGTGGCCCGGAACCCGCGGATACTCGACGGCGGGGTGGCCGCCCTCCCGGACGTACGCGTCGCTGTGACAGATCCCGCACGCCTCGACGGCGACTCGGACCTCCGTCGGACCCGGCTGCGGGACCGGCTTCTCGACCGCCTCGAACGGCTCGCCGGCGGCCGGGACGCGCATCGCTCGCATGGTGTCTGTCGTCGTCATGGACGGCTCGGCGTTGTGACTCCAGACGCTAACCGGTGGTGGTCGCCGCCCGACCCGCACGGACAACGGTTAAGTTTCGGTCGACCGACGGTGTCGGTGATGTACGACTCCGAGGAGCTGGCCGAGATCCGGGAGGCGAAACGCGCCTGGGAGGCGGAGACCTACGGCGACACGGTCGACCGGTTCGGCGAGCGCGAGGCGGCGTTCACCACCGACACCGGCGGGCGGACGGTCGACCCCCTCTACACGCCGGACGACGTCGCCGACGACGACTACCGCGAGGACCTCGGATTCCCCGGCGAGGAGCCGTACACGCGCGGGGTGTACTCGACGATGTACCGCGGGCGGCTGTGGACGATGCGGCAGTACGCCGGCATGGGGACGGCGGCCGAGACGAACGAGCGGTTCAGCTACCTCATCGACGAGGGCTCCTCGGGGCTCTCGATGGCGTTCGACCTCCCGACGCAGATGGGGTACGACTCCGACGCCGCGATGGCCGAAGGGGAGGTGGGCCGCTCGGGGGTCGCCATCGACACCCTCGACGACTTCCAGACGGTGTTCGACGGCATCCCCCTCGAGGAGGTGTCGACGTCGATGACGATCAACGCTCCCGCCGCGGTGTTGCTGGCGATGTACGTCGCGATGGGCGACCGTCAGGGCGTCGACCGCTCGGCGCTTCGGGGAACGATCCAGAACGACATCATGAAAGAGTACATCGCCCGGAACCTCTACATCTATCCGCCGACGCCGTCGATGCGGCTGATCACCGACATCTTCGCGTTCTGTGCGGAGGAGGTGCCGAAGTTCAACACCATCTCCATCTCGGGATACCACATCCGCGAGGCCGGCTCCACGGCCGCACAGGAGGTGGCGTTCACGCTCGCGAACGGCATCGAGTACGTGGACGCCGCCCTCGACGCCGGCCTCGACGTCGACGAGTTCGCCCCGCAGCTCTCCTTTTTTTTCAACGCGCACAACAACGTCTTCGAGGAGGCGGCGAAGTTCCGCGCCGCCCGCCGAATGTGGGCCCAGATCATGGACGAGCGGTTCGACGCCACGGACCCCCGCTCGAAACAGCTGAAGTTTCACACCCAGACCGGCGGCTCCACGCTCACCGCCCAACAGATCGACAACAACGTCGTCCGGGTGGCCTACCAGGCGCTTGCGGCCGTTCTCGGTGGCACCCAGAGTCTCCACACCAACGGGAAAGACGAGGCGCTGGCGCTCCCGACGGAACGGTCGGTCCGGACCGCCCTCCGCACCCAGCAGATCCTCGCACACGAGTCGGGGGCGGCCGACACGATCGACCCGCTCGCGGGCTCGTACTACGTCGAAGACCTCACCGACGGGATCGAAGCGGAGGCGTTCGAGATCATCGAGGAGATAGACCGCCGCGGCGGGGCGCTCGACGCCGTCGAAAACGGCTGGGTCCAGCGGCAGATCCAGGACGTCGCCTTCGAGCGCCAGCGGGAGATCGAGGCGGGCGAGCGCGTGATCGTCGGCGTCAACGAGTTCGAGGTGGACGAAGACCCCGAGATGGATCTTGAAGAGGTCGACCCCGAACAGGAGGCGAATCAGCGCGAGCGGCTGGCCGCGGTCAAGGCCGACCGCGACGACGAGGCAGTTTCGGCGGCGCTCGCGGCCGTCCGCGAGGCCGCACGCGGCGAGGCGAACGTGATGCCGCACGTCGTCGAGGCGGTGAAGGCGTACGCGACCGTCCAGGAGATCTGCGACGTTTTCCGCGAGGAGTTCGGCGAGTACAGCCCGGCGCGGTGAGGCGATTCCGAACGCTGCGCGGCCGAGTCCGACTCGTGCGACCGCGGCGGTCCGGAGCCAGCCGCTCCCGTGTCGTTCCGACAACGGTCGAGTAAAGTACCCCCGAGAGCGATGGTCGATCGATGCCGGTCACCCTGCGCGGACGACACACACAGTTTCACATCGACATCGTGTACGGACTCGCGTTCGCCGTCGGCTTCGCGTACCTGTTGCTCGTCGGACTCAACGCGCTCGTGGTCGCGTTCCAGGGCGGGCTGATCGTCGGCTACTTCCTGCGGGTCTGGGAGAACATGGTTGTGTACGAGCGGGTGATCGAAGAAGCGGTCTCGGCCGAGGCCGTGACGGCCGTCGCCGAGGAGGTCGAAAAACAGGTTCCCATCGAACTCGAAGACCGCGTTCCCGACGAGGTCGAAGACGAACTCGTGGCACGGCTCCGCGAGGTCGACGAGGAGGTCGCGACCGAGCTGCGGCGAACGCTCTCGGAGCGGGACGGCTGAGCGGCCCCCGGCGGCCACACGCGGATATAAGCCGACGCGGACCGACCGAGACGGCATGCGCTTCGACCACGTCGGCGTCGCCGCGCGCGACGCGGCCGCCCTCGTCGACCGTTTCGGACGGCTCTTCGACGCGCCCGTCGCCCACGAGGAGACGGTCGACGGCATGCGGGTCGCGTTTCTCGCACTCGACGACGGGAGCCACCTCGAACTGCTCGAACCGACCGAGGACGGACCGATCGCGGATTTTCTGGACCGCGAGGGGCCGGGAATCCACCACGTCGCGCTCGCGACGGAGGACCTTCCGGCGGCGCTCGACCGCGCCCGCGGCCTCGGCATCGACCTCGTCGATGAGGAGCCGCGGCCGGGAGCGCGGGGACACGAGGTCGCCTTTCTCCACCCGCGCTCGACCGGCGGCGTGCTGGTGGAGTTCGTCGATCCGGGCGGCTGAGCCGGGCGGCTCCGTCAGCCGTCGGCCCGACTCCGGCCGAGGAGCCCGACCGCCATCCGGCGGGCGACGTACGCGACCGCGTTCGACGCGTGGAGGACGACGACGAGCCCGCAGAGCGCGACCGGCACCGCGAGGGCCGCCTCCGGGAGGGTGTCGATCGTCCACGTGACCGGCTCGCCGTTCACGGTCCCGAACTCGACGTCGTACGGGTACCGAACCGGGGCGGCGAGAAGCGAGAAGACGGTCGCGAGCCCGAACAACAGCATCACTGCGGGGAGCAGTAGCCAGAGTTTCACCGAGAGGAACCCGACGCCACCCCACGTCGACGACGCGTCGACGTATCCCTTCGCGAGCGGGAGCACCCCGCCGGTATCGTCCGGAACGTCGTCGGGACGCCGGAGGTCGACCGACCACACGGCGTTCGCCAGCCGGCGCTCGACCTCGGCGAGGAGCCGAGACCCGATCAGGGTCGCGAACAGGATCGCGATTCCGACGCCGACGACCGAGAGGAGGGTCCCGAACACGACCCCGAACGTGAGCGCCATCGAGTACCCGAGACCGAGCGGGATGGTGACGAGCAGGTACGCCAGGTTCGCGTACGTCCGGCGGTCGGCGAGGACGCCGACGACCGGGACGGCGGAGGGCTTGCGGAGGGAGACCATGGAGGGTCGGCCGGCGGCTCGGAAAAAACGGTTACGTTCTCGCGTCGAGAACCGAACCGTCCTCGAGTCCCCTCGCGCACGGCGCCGCCCGCGTCGGCCTCGTCGCCGTCGGCGGACTCGTCGTCCGGTGCTCAGGCGTCGCCCGGTGCTCAGGCGTCGCCGTCGGCGGACTCGTCGTCCGACACCCCGGTGTCGCCGTCGGTCGTTACGTCGCCCGCGAGGTCGGCCGCGATCCCGGTGTACCCCGCCGGGGTCAGCGCCCGTAACTCCTCGCGGACGGCCGGGTCGACCTCGAGGTCGTCGAACAGCGCCCGGAAGTCGTCGAGGGTGACGCGGGATCCCCGGGTGAGCTCTTTGACCCGCTCGTAGGCGTCGGTGTCGCCTTCGCGCCGCAGGATCGTTTGTACCGCCTCGCCGATCACCTCGGGGGTCGCCTCCAGCTCGTCTCGCATGACGACCTCGTTCGGCACCACCGTCGAGAGCCCGTCGGCCGTCTTCGCGTAGCCGATCAGGCTGTGCGCGAGCGCGGCGCCGACGTTCCGTTTCACCGTCGAGTCCGAGAGGTCGCGCTGGAGCCGCGAGGTCGTCACGTAGTCCGCGAGAAACGTCAGGTCCGCGTTCGCCTTCGAGAGGTTCCCCTCGCTGTTCTCGAAGTCGATCGGGTTCACCTT
>CAZKXC010000082.1:7458-10468 GCA_964556645.1 uncultured Halobellus sp. | reverse complement strand
CGAAGTCGCCGATCAGAAACGCGACCGCGTCGTCGTCGGTGTATCCGCGGGCGTTTCGGACCATCTCCGGCGCGCCGTCGAGCCCGTAGCCGCGGCCGATTCCGCGCTCCCGGAGCGCACGGAGCGCGTAGCCGGAGCCGGTGCCGAGGTCGAGGACGGTGTCGCCCGCTTCGACGGGCATGCGCGCGAGAACGTGTTTGGCGGTGTGCCAGTGGCGGTCCTCCATGCCACGATCCTTGCCGGCGATCGCCCACTCGTCGAACTCCTGTCTGGCGTTCATACTTCGAGGAGGAGCGGCCGGGTGAAAATCGGATCGACCCGGGTTGTGGGTCTCGCCGGCGGGCGGCGGGCGGCAGCCGAACGACTCCGACCGGCTGTGGCGGACGAGCGCGGGTGAACGACGCGTTTTTCTCTCGCGCCCGGGTGGTCGACGCATGAAGCGACCGACCCGTCTGCGCCGGGCGCGGTTTCGATTCGCCGACTCCGCCCAACAGGTCGTCGGCGGATTCCTGCTGGCCGGGCCGTTCGTCGTCACCGAAGAGGTGTGGGTGCTCGCGAGCGGCATGAACGCGATTCAGGCGGTTCTGACCGCCGGCGTCGTCGCCGCGATCGGCTACGCCACGCTGTATCGCGCCGACACCGGGCGGGACCCAGACACCGAACAGGAGATCGCCGGCGTGCCGGTTCGGTTCCTCTCGCTCATGCTCGTCGCGTTCGGCTCCGTGTTCGTGCTCGCGGCGCTTTTCGACGCTCCCGACACGTTCCTCATCCAGGAAGGGGTGACCGGCGTCGAGCTGTGGCAGACGACCGCCACGGCGGTCTCCGTCGGGGCGGTCTTCAGCGTCGTCGGAGCCGCGACGGCCGACAGCGTGTTCTGAGCGGCGGTCGGGCCGCGGCGTGGTGGAAACTCCCGGCCGCACCACGACAACGCCCACACCGGATCACACCACGGCGGTGACGACCGCGAACAGGATCAACACGCCGGCGATGTCACAGACGTTGGTCACGACCGGTATCGTCGTGTCGTCGGGATTGAGCCCGATCCGGTAGGACGCCTCGACGGCCGCGACGCTCGTCGTGACGACGAGCACCGCGAGCAGCATCCCGGACGACAACGAGATCGTCAGGACGCGGCCGAGCGCGAGCGTTCCGCCGAGCGCGACGCCGATCGCCCACGCGGCGACGCCGACGAGTCCGAAGACGGTGCCGGCGAGCGCGAACACCGCCCCGACGTTGGCGCGAACGTCCGGGTTCGAGAGGCTCGGCTCGTACGTCCCGAGGTACAACTGCGTGGTGAGCCGCGAACACATGATCGACGCGAGGTTCCCCGCGGTCCCAATCTGTACGGGGAGCAGAACCAGCAGCGCGGGGTACTGTAACAGCGTCGCCTCGAAGCTCTCCAGAACGGTCCCCGAGACGAGTTGAAGCACCGAGAGGCCGGCGAGAAGCGGCACCATCGTCCGGACGATCCGCCGGACCGACCACTCGTCGACGACGGTCGGCTCGGCCGACACGACGTCGGAGGCGTCGCTCACGCGATCACCCCCACCACGTAGATGCCGACGAGCAGAAAGAGGACGCCGAACACGTCGCCGAGCGTCGTCACCACCGGTCCGATCACGTTGTCGGGATTGAGTCCGCGTCTGAACCCGACGAAGATGACGACGATCAACACCGAGATCATCAGAACCGCAGACAGGAAGCCGGCGACGACCATGATCCCGAGGAGTTCGAACAGATTCCCCTGGCCGCCGAGGAGAAACAGGGTGAGGTAGGTGATGACCGCGATGAACACGGAGACGAGCATCCCGTTGACGAACGACGCGACGATCGCGTTGGTGAGTCGGCGGTCGAGGTCGAACGTGGGCTCGATCACGCCCTGGTGGAGCCCCGTCGAGAGGCGAGCGCCAAGCGAGCCGTAGACCCCGCCGCGGGTCGCGAGAAACGCCGGAAGCAACAGGAGCACGCCGGGAACGGTCTCGATGCCGGCGCGCATCGTCTCGGATCCGAGGATCGTTCCCGCGAACAATCCGGCGACGAGACTGACGAGAACGACGGGGAGCGCCTGTCGGTAGACGTCCCGGGCGTCTTCGTGACCGTCCATTCGAACGTACCGACGAGTGGATCCGTGAAAAGCCGTCCGGCGACGGGCCGTGAGGACGCCCGGTGGGATCGAGACGCGCGACTCGCCGGGCCGAGTCTCGAGGACGGAAAACCGGCAGACGAAA
The DNA here is from genome assembly GCA_964556645.1 of uncultured Halobellus sp. Lineage (GTDB taxonomy): Archaea > Halobacteriota > Halobacteria > Halobacteriales > Haloferacaceae > Halorubrum. Next base: position 8,240 of record CAZKXC010000082.1, on the reverse strand, counting down.
ACGACGAGCGGGGAGCCGTTCGCGCCGAGCGGGCCCGCATCATTAAGTCGATCCGGCGGGTGTCACGGATATGGAGTACGCGCTCGCGGTCGAGAACGGACCCGAAACGATCCCGGGAGGGACGGGCCTCCTGCTCGTCCACCCGAGCATCGGTGAGACCGACCGGATCGACACCGATTTTCTGAAAACCGACACCGACGCGTTTCTCGTCGTCTCGACGCGGACGACCGCCCGCGAGGTCGAACAGAAACTCGAGTACTACGACGTCGACGAGGAGAAGGCGACGATTCTCGACACCCTCTCGGTCGAGCGCGGGTACTCCCGCCGGTCGAGCGACGACGTCTACTACGTCTCTGCTCCCGACGACCTCGACGGAGTGGTTGACCGCGTCGAGCGATTCTTAAGCGAGACGGACGGGAAACGCCGGGTCTCCGTCGACTCGCTCACCGAGATGGCGTACTACGCCGACGACGACGCGGTGTACGAGGCGGCCGCGGAGGTTCTCGAACTGCTCGCGACACACGACGCCGTCGGCATCTTCCACCTCTCCGAGGAGGTCCACGAGGTGGCGACGCTCGACCGGTTCCGGGAGTTGTTCGACGGCGTCATCACGCTCGACGAGACCGGCAGCGTCGAGGTCAGCCTCTGACCGCCGGGTCGAGACTGCCGGGAGGTCACTCCTCGGCCATCGACGCGAACGTCTTTTCTGCCCACTTCACCGCGTAGGCGGCGCCTCTGTCGCGATACGCCGCCGTGTCGAGCGCCGCGAACGGCGCCGGCAG
>CAZKXC010000082.1:6150-7358 GCA_964556645.1 uncultured Halobellus sp. | reverse complement strand
GCGGACGGCCGCGTCGAGGTCGGCGTAGCGCGGGCCGAAGAAGGGGAGAAACGTCTCCGGCAGCCTGTCGTTCGGCTCCGCGGACGAGGCGATCGTTCCGGGTGCGGGCTCGATCCCGACCTGAACCAGCCGGTCTGCGATCAGGAACGCGAGAAAGTCGTCGGGCGTCCCGTCCGCGCGGCGCTTGAGAAGGACCGCCTGCGGCCTCGTCTGCGTGGTTCTGAGCACGGTTCCGGCGCCGGGAAGTCCGACCGTGAACGCGGGACCCGCGTACTGCCGGAGGAGTTCGGGGACGTCGTCCGGGAGCCACTCTGCGGGGCTCGACGCCGGGTCGAGGTCGTCGACGAACAATCCGAGATCCTCGGCTGCCGCTGGCGGCAGGGTCTCGAACTCGGCGTCGACGTCGATCACCGGGGATCCCGGCGCGTGGCGGTCGCGGACGGCCGACAGGTCGTCGTCGAGGGGGCGTTGAGAGAACATCACCCGGCGATGCCGAAGACGTACGAGAGGATGATCAGGACCGACAGAAGCGCCGAGACGCCGACCGTTCCGGCGACGATTTTGGTGGATTTGCTCATGTGAGACCGGTTCGTGCCGTCCGGTTAAATCCGTTCGGTCGGCGGTCCCGACCGACGCCGCTCCGCTGTCGTCGGTTCGGTTCGACCCGGAGACGCGCCACCCCACGAACTTATACATCCGGACGGGATACCCGTGGTATGCGTATTCGTGACGCGCTCGAGTCGGACGCGGAGCGTCTCGCAGAACTTGTCGGGCGGCCGCCGGACATCCTCGTAAATATGGTACACGATCGATCGGTTCGTGTCGCGGTGAGAGAACCGAACGAAACGGCCGAGAACGGATCCGACGGAGAGGCGGGCGATCTCGACGACGGGCGGCAGACGAGCGACGCGGACGACTCGATTGTGGGGTTCGTCGCGTTCGACGCGCGCGGAGACACCGTCCACGTTACCGACTTCGCCGCCCCCGGATCGGCTGCCGGACGGCTGTTCGAGGAGCCGAAGCGGTTCGCGAGACGAGAAGCGATGGACGTCGAGGTGGTCGTCGCCGACGAGGAGCGGGACCGGATCGCCGCCGTCGAAGACGCGGGGTTCGTCGCCGTCGGCTCCGGTCCGCGGTTCGAGAACCGGACGACGACGCGGTTTCGGTTCGAGACGGACGGGGAGTGAGGCGGCCGCGACGGGCAGGAG
>CAZKXC010000082.1:0-6050 GCA_964556645.1 uncultured Halobellus sp. | reverse complement strand
GGAGTGAGCCGGCCGCGACGGGCAGGAGTGAGCCGGCCGCGACGGACGATCCCGGCCCGCCGGTCAATCGAAGCGCTGCTGGATGATCTCCAGGGCGGCCTCGCGGTCGCTCCAGTCGACGAAGACCGCGACGGAGGTCGCGCTCGTGATCAGGTCGATGATGTTGATTCCGGACTCCGCGAGCGGACCGATGACGTCCTGGATCACGCCCGACTGGTTGGGGAGTTCGCCGCCGGTCACCCGGATCACCGCGATCGGGTCCGCGACGGTCACCGACGAGAGCGTCTCGTCGCCGACGACGGTCTCGTGTAACACCGCCTCCGCGGGCTCCGCGATGTCGGCGTCGACGTAGAAGGTGACGGAGTCCATCCCGGACGCGACCGCGTCGATGTTGATGTCCTCGCTGCTGAGGCCGGTAGACAGATCCGAGAGGATCCCGGGCCGATTGCGGATCGCTCGGCCGGCGACCGTCAGGCACGCCAGCGGCGTTTCGCGCATATCGATGAGATTCTCGAACTGGCCTTCGACCCGGGTGCCGCCTCTGAGCAGGTCGCCGTGTTGGTAGTGGACGACCCGGACCGCGAGGGTCTCGTCTTTGTACGACAACGCCGACGGGGCGACGACCTCCGCGCCGCGGAACGAGAGATTTCGGAGCTCGTCGACCGTGATCCGGCCGACGTTGCGGGCGCCCTCGACGACGCGCGGGTCGCCGGTCATCACGCCCTCGACGTCCGTGACGATCACCACCTCGTCGGCGTTCATGTAGTTTCCGAGCATGACCGCGGTGGTGTCGGAGCCGCCGCGTCCGAGCGTGGTGACGTTTCCGTCGTGGTCCTCGGCGAGAAAGCCGGTGATGATCGGAACGACGCCGTCGAGGCGGTCCGCCAAGGCCGCCGCCCGGCGACGCGTTTCCGCGACGTCGACCTCGCCGAGCTCGTTCGTTATCACGGGCCAGTCCGGGTGGCCGGGCTCGAGAAAGACCGCCTCGATGTCGCGGACCGCGAGCGCGGCTTTCAACATCCTGACGCTGGTCCGCTCGCCCATCGAGACGATCTCCGCGCGGTCGGCGTCGTTCGTCTCGAACGTGATGTCATCGAGGAGTTCGTCCGTCGTCGACCCCATCGCGCTCGCGACGACGGCGATCTCGTGGCCCGCGGCGACCGCGTTGGCAACCGAGTCGGCGGCGCGGTCGATCCGGTCGCCGCTTCCGAGACTCGTCCCGCCGAACTTCGCGACTACGCGCATACGGCTCCTCCGCTGCTGTGTTCGGCTCCCGGCCGGGCGGGTCGTTCGTCGGATCCGGTCTGCTCGTCGATCCGTGCCGGCGACCCGTCTGCGGGCTGGCGGCGGCTACCGGGGGGGAGCGCGGCTCCGAGAGCCACGCTGACCGTAGATCGCGGGCCGGAGACGGCGCGGTGATCACGAAACATGCGGGTCCGTAACGGAGGGGGCGGGATAACTGTGTCCACTTCGGCGAGGAACGTCCGCCGGCGTCAGCGGAGATCGGTCGGCCGCGAGCGCTCGGCGGCTCCGCGTCACTCCTCGTCGACGCCCCAGGCGTCGGGCATCTCGATGACGTAGCGGCCGTCTTCTTGAAGCGAGATGATGTACTCCTGGCGGTCGTACAGCTCCATCAGGTTGAGCTCGTACGTGCCGGGGCTCACGATCCGAATGCTCTCGAACTGTTCGTTGAGCTCGTCGCGGAGCTCGTCGATGTCGGGGCGTGGCTCCGTCGCGTCTTCGCTGTGGGACGGCTCGGATTCCCGGCTCGCCCGGTCGAGTTCGTCGGGAGTGACGACGTCGGATCGGGCGCTCGCCTGTGCGGTGTCCTCGGCGGTGTCGTCGGGACGGTCGGACGCAGGCTCGGTGCCGTCGGTCGAGTCGGCGGTGACGGACGGGTCGGCGGGCGGTTCCGTCGTGGTGGGGGAGACGGACGGCCCCGCCGGGTCCGAGGTGTCGGTTGTGTCCGGCGGCTCTGACGTATCGGTCGTGTCTGTCGGATCGAGCGTGTCGGTCTCGGACGGAGCAGACGCTTCAGATGACGCAGAAACGCCGGCCGACGACTCCTCTGTCGAGGGGGTCGGGTCGGCAGACAGCTCTGAGCGTCCGCCCGGTCTGAACTGAAACTTGTTGCCGCCACAGTCGGGACAGCCGGAGAGCATTTCTTTGGAGCCGTCGGAGAACGTCCGGCCGCACTCGATACACTGGTGGGGCATTACTGTCGGGAGACGAGCGTGCTGATGAGGTTCTCGTCTTTGTGCAGCGTCTCGATCCGGTTGGCAGGTCCGATGACGGTGAGCTTCTGGGCGGATTCTCTCCCCATCAGCCTGTCGAGAAAGCTCTTGTTGCCGGCGTTCGGCTTCGGATACGTCTCGATCTCGATCCCGGTGAAGTCGTCGGGGCTGATCTCGGTCATCGTCACCTCGATGAGCTTTGACTCCTCGTCGGGAGAAAGCCCCTCCTCGAGAATGACGATGTTGCCCTCGCGAACCCCGTCGAGGATGAGTCGGATCTTCTCCATGCTGGTGAGCCCCTCCATCCGGGCTCCGCTTATCATGTCGATGCGGACGCCGTCGTCGGTCGGGTCGTCGCCGCCGTCGACGTCGGGAGTTGCGCCCGGCATTATCCGAAGTACTCCGCGATTTTCGTGTACACTTCGTCCATGTTCTCGCCCTCCAGCGCCGACAAGGGCACCGTTTCGTGTTGCGGAAACGCGTTGGCGATCTGTGTGACGTCCGATTCTGGAAGGTCGGTCTTGTTCGCGAGGATGAGCGCCGGAAGGTCCTGTGACTCGATGATCCCGATGAGCATCGTGTTCACCTGGGTGAACGGGTCGGTGGTCGAGTCGAGCACGTAGATGACGCCGTCGACGTCCTCACGGAGCCAGTGCATCGCCTCCGCGACGCCTTCTGTGGCCTCCCGAGAACGACGGACGGCGTCTTCTTTGTCCATGTCGTGGTCGAGAAACTCCTTGTAATCGACTTTCGTCGTCACCCCTGGGGTGTCGACGATGTCGATCGTGACCGTCTGACCGTTCCGTTCGATCTCGACGTCTTCCTTCCGGCGGGCTCGCCTCGTTTCGTGTGGAACTTGACTCTCCGGCCCGACGGCGTCGCCGGTCCAGTCACGCGCGATGCGGTTCGCGAGGGTGGTCTTTCCGGCGTTCGGCGGCCCGTATATCCCGATTCGCTTGGGCTCGTCGGCCGCAAACAACCCGTCTGTGACCCGTAGTATGCTGTCTCTGAGGTTCGTTAACAATCCCATTCTGATATCCACCGCCGTGATGTGTTCCCAAGTGCCCTCTGTGTCGGTCCGAGCCCGGGCACGTGCGGGTATGTCGGTGAATGTTCTCCCCGTTCACTTAACAACTGCGTCAGACGCACTCACCGGCGAAGGATCGGTCGTCGAGCGAAGACGGGCGCCCCCCGGCCTGCGGGACGACCGACTACTCGCTCGATCTCGGCGACCCAGCGACTCCGGCGACCCAGCGACTCCGGCGAACCGCCGGCTCTCGGAAGAACAGAGCGTCATCACACCGACCCAACGATGAGAGCAGAAGTCTCCTCGGTGCCACTCCGTCTGTCGCCGGCCCCCTACCCCTTCGTTTCAACTGGAGACGGAGAGAGGCCCGGTGGATGAACTCGATGAGAAGTCAGTCGTTTGATCGTGTTTGTTTTATTCACAACAACCCTTCTAAAATAATATGAGAGGAAATCATCGAGGGTACTGTTGTACGGTATAGATAATAAAACTACCGGCGGCAATAACCCCCCTCCCCCACCCCCATCGTGGCGAGTTCCACCCGAAACGAAGGGGTGTGGGGGTCACCGAACCCCGAGCCACCGACCGAGGTCTGTCCGCGACTGCGTTACTGGGAGTCGATCCGGCACGCGTCGTGGTGTCGCCGTTCTGTCTGCGCTCACTGCCGTTTCACAGCCTGTCCTCAGGACCCGCTCTCACCGACGCCGTCCGGCGATATCTGGCCGTCACCGACGGAACCCGCGCCACGAGCGAGACACGCTTCTCCGCCGGCGTCTTCGGAGATCGTCGCGTCGGCTCCCCTCACACAGCCCCGGAGAGGAACACTTTTGTAGCACGTCTTCATCTGGTTCGACTGCATCAACTGGACACCCCCGCACGCCAATATCGACACAGAACGGGTGCTCTGCCCGTTCTAAGCGCTTATCTACTCGTGCGGGCGGCGTCTCCACCTGAAACAGGGGGGTACGACATGGACGAAAGAGAACACACGCCGCACGCCGACAGCCCAGGAGACGACGACGGGACAGACGGAGAGGGTTTCGAGGATCCCGACTCGGCTCTGTCGTCCGGCGAGAACGCCGGCGCCGGCAGCTCCGACGCTGACCCCGTGGCCAGCACCGCCGCCGACGAGACCGACACCGAAGCCGTCGGCGACGACGCCGACCTCGACGCCGAAAGCCGTGACCGGTCTTCTACCGACGTCGGCTTAGACGGAGTCGTCTTCGACGACGCCGACGGCGCCGACGGCGACGAGAACCAGGGGCTCTTCGACGACCTCCTCTCGGGCGAACCGATCTTCGAGAACAAAGAAGTGCTCCGTCCGTCGTACACGCCCCGTGAACTCCCGCACCGCACCGACCAGATCAACCGGATGGCGACGATCCTCGTGTCGGCGCTCCGCGGCGAGACGCCCTCGAACATTCTGATATACGGCAAGACGGGAACCGGGAAGACCGCCTCGGCGAAGTTCGTCTCACAGGAGCTCGAATCCACCTCACAGAAGTACGACGTCCCCTGTGAGGTCGAGTACATCAACTGCGAGGTGACCGACACGCAGTACCGGGTGCTCGCTCAGCTCGCCAACACCTTCATCGAGAAGAACCAGCGCGTCATCGCCGACCGGCTCGAGCGGTGTCGCGAGCTCCGGTCGGGCGCCGCCGACGACCCGGCCGCGCTCGCCTCGACGCAGTTCGCGACGCTCGAACAGCTCGAGGCCCGCATCGAGACGCTGGAGACGGACGCCGAGGAGATGCAAGAGGTTCCGATGACCGGCTGGCCGACCGACCGCGTGTACACCACGTTCTTCGACGCGGTCGACTACCACGAGCGCGTGGTCGTCATCATGCTCGACGAGATCGACAAGCTCGTCGAGAAGAGCGGCGACGACACGTTGTACAACCTCTCCCGGATGAACTCCGAACTGGCCAACTCCCGCATCTCGATCATGGGGATATCGAACGACCTGAAGTTCACCGACTTCTTAGATCCACGGGTCAAATCCAGCCTCGGCGAGGAGGAGATCGTCTTCCCGCCGTACGACGCCAACCAGCTCCGCGACATTCTTCAACACCGCGCCGACATCGCGTTCAAACCCGACGCGCTCACCGACGACGTGATCCCGTTGTGTGCCGCGTTCGCCGCCCAGGAACACGGAGACGCCCGCCGTGCGCTCGACCTCCTCCGGACCGCGGGTGAGCTCGCCGAGCGCTCTCAGGCCGAGATCGTCGCGGAGAAACACGTCCGTCAGGCCCAAGACAAGATCGAGCTCGACCGGGTCGTCGAGGTGGTGCGGACGCTTCCGACACAGAGCAAGATCGTGTTGTTCGCCGTTATTCTACTTGAAAAAAACGGCGTTCACAACATCAACACCGGCGAGGTGTTCAACATCTACAAGCGGCTCTGTGAGGAGATCGACGCCGACGTGTTGACACAGCGCCGCGTCACCGACCTGATCAGCGAACTCGACATGCTCGGGATCGTCAACGCCGTCGTCGTCTCGAAGGGGCGGTACGGCCGAACCAAGGAGATGGGACTGTCGGTTCCGGTCGAAGAAACCGAGGCCGTGCTGCTCTCCGACTCGCGGCTCGGCGACATCGAGAACGCGCAGCCGTTCGTCCAGGCCCGCTTCGACAACTGACACCGGGGTGGCTCGGGGAGGTCACGCCGCCGCGGTCGGCGACGCCGTCGCGTTCGTCGACGCCGCCACCGACGTTTCACCCGACCCGGCGAGCGAACGGGTAGTCCACAGCTCCGGACGCTCGGCTCGTTCGGTTTCGGCCGCGGCCCGT
>CAZKXC010000081.1:0-10633 GCA_964556645.1 uncultured Halobellus sp. | reverse complement strand
CGGGACTTTACTCTTCGACTCCCTGAAAGGATCGCCGGAGTCTCCGTGACGGGCCTCTGGACTCTCGTGTCGCCGGCGCGTCTCGCCACGTCGCCGGCGCGTCTCGCCGCGTCTCGCCGCGTCGCCGGCGCGTCTCGCCACGTCGCCGGCGCGTCTCACCGCGTCTCACCACGTCGTCAGCGCGTCGCGTCCGTGGTCGAAGACGAGGATCGCGAGGAACGCGGCCACGCCCGTGATCGCGAACGCGCCGCCGACGTAGAACACCGACGCCATGCTCACTTCGACCATCAGCCAGCCGGCCGCCAGCGGGCCGGCGACGGAGCCGGGCCGCCAGACGAGTTCGCGGATGCCGAAGCTGGAGGCGACGCCCCCCTCGTCGGTTCCTTCGTCCGCGAACAACGCCATGCTGGCGGGCTCGCGGAAGGAGTCAGCGACGCCGAGCAGCCCGGAGAACCCGACGAGCGGGAGGTACGCGTGCGGAAGCTCGCCGAGAACGGGGAGCGTCGCGTTCGTGCCGAGCGCCGCGCCGAGCGCGGGCGCGAACGGGACCGCCACCGCGACCAGCCCGTACGCGCCTCCGCCGGCGAACACGAACAACGAGCGGCCGTAGCCGTCCGAGAGCCGCCCGGTGAACAGCTGGCCGACCATGTTCGTCGCCTTCTCGACGGTGACGGTGACGGCCACCGCGGTCGCGCCGACGGCGAGTCCGCCGGCCGCCATCGACGTGCCGGCGTAGATCGGGATCCACGTCCGGACCATCGTCACCGCGAACGCGTACTGTACGCGGAACGCCGTGATGGAGACGATCTTGCGGTTGACCGCGAGGTCGGTGAACGGCATCCCCTCGACCCGGGTGTCGTCCGGGTCGAGACCGCCCCAGACCACGACCCACGCGAGGATCATGAGCACCGCGATCACGGCGAAGATGGGGCCGAAGCCGACGGCGTCGTAGATCGCCCCCGCCGACAACGATCCAACGATGGAGGCTCCGAAGGAGGCCGCGTTCGCCTTTCCGATCCTGTCGGCTCGGGTGCCGACAGCGGCCACCTGCCCGACGAGCGAGAGCGTCATCAGCGACGCGCCGGTGACGACGAGCCCCTGAAGCGCACGGATCAGGACGAACGACGCCGAAGAGTCCACGACCGGAAACAACGCGTACACGCCGGCGCCGACCCCGAGGGCGCCGAGCAGAACGCGCCGCTTGTCGAAGCGGTCGCCCGCCCACGCCAGCGGCACCACGGCGACAGTCTGTGCCAGCGTGAACCCGGTGGTGTACATCCCGATGATGAAGCCGGCCGAGATGCTCACCCCGAGCACCGTCGTCGCCCGTGGGTCCAGCGCGTTGATGTACGTCGGCAACAACGTCAACAACGTGATGAACCCGAATCCTTCCGCGAACCGGGTGAGGTAGAGCGCCCGGAGCTGCGACCGGCTGTCGGCGGCGTTCACGTTCGTATCCCACTCAGGGGATCAAAAGAGATTACGATCCGACGGTGTCCGCGCGAAGCGGGCGGTAGCTTCCCGGGGACGCTTGCACGCGCCGCCATATTCAAACCGATACCCCGCGACGTATTCATATGGACGCCGAGCGCGAGGTACTCGACGTGTTGGCGCGGAACGCTCGCGAAGACATCGCCGACATCGCGGCCCAGACGGGTCTCGACGCGGACACGGTAGAGGCGGCCATCGCGTCGCTGGAAGCCGACAGCGTCGTCCACGGCTACCAGGCCGTCGTCGACTGGGACCGCGTCGACGAGGGGATGATCCGCGCGGTCGTCGAGATCAACGTGGAGCTCGACCGCGAGACCGGCTACGAGCAGGTCGCCGACAGAATCGCGAAGTTCCCGGCCGTCGACGCCTTACACCTCGTCTCCGGCGATTACGACTTCGCCGTCGAGGTGCTCGGCGGCTCGATGAACGACGTCTCGCGGTTCATCTCCGAGCAGGTGGCGCCGATGCCAGAGGTGACTCAGACGGTCACCCACTACATCATGGAGACGTACAAGGACGGCGGGGTTCGGTTCGCCGACGGCGACGACGACGACCGCCTCTCGGTTTCCCCATGAGAACGGCCGACCGAGCCAGCGCCCTCCCGGAGTCGGGGATCCGGAAGTTCTTCGAGCTGGCCGAGGCGCGCGACGACGTCATCTCGTTGGGCGTCGGCGAGCCCGACTTCTCGGCGCCGTGGGCCGCGCGCAACGCCGCCATCGGGGCGCTCGAACGCGGTCGAACGTCGTACACCGCCAACCGCGGAACCGCAGAGCTTCGCGCGGCGATCGCGGCCCACCACGAGCGGTACGACCAGTCGTACGACGGCGACTCGGAGGTCCTGGTGACGACCGGCGCGAGCGAGGCCGTCGACCTGGCCTTTCGCACGCTCGTCGACCCCGGCGACGTCGTGGCGCTCCACGAGCCGACGTACATCTCGTACGCCCCGGGCGTCGAGCTCGCCGGCGGCGAGCCGTTGTCGGTCCCGACGGCCGCCGAAGACGACTTCGCGCTCACCCCGGACCGGCTGGCCGCGGCCGGAGCGGCCGACGCCGACCTGCTCGTGCTCTGTTATCCGAACAACCCGACCGGCGCGACCATGTCCGACGCCGAGCTCGCCGAGGTGGCGGCGTTCTGTCGCGAACACGAGATCCGGGTCGTCGCCGACGAGATCTACTCGGCGCTCACCTACGGCACCGACCACGCGTCGATCGCGACACAGCCCGGCATGCGCGAGCGGACCGTCGTCGTCAACGGCTTCTCGAAGGCGTACGCGATGACGGGGCTCCGGCTGGGATACGCGCTCGGGCCGGCCGAGACGATCGACGCGATGAACCGGATCCACCAGTACACCATGCTCTCCGCGCCGACGACGGCCCAGCACGCGGCGCTCGAGGCGCTCCGCAGCTGTGACGACGAGGTCGAGGAGATGGTCGACGAGTACAACCGCCGTCGCCGGCTCGTCGTCTCGCGGTTCAACGCGATGGGGCTCGACACGTTCGAGCCGGGCGGCGCGTTCTACGCGTTCCCCCGGTGTGGCGGCGACGACGAGGCGTTTGCCGAGGCGTTGTTGAACGAGCAGGGCGTCGCCGTCGTCCCCGGCTCCGTCTTCGGCGCGGGCGGCGAGGGCCACCTCCGGGTGTCGTACGCGACCTCGATGCGCGAGCTCAAGGAGGCCACAGACCGGATCGCGGCGTTCGTCGAGACCCGATGACGATCGGTGGATGGATGCGTTCTCGCCGCCTACCGGATCCATGAGCGACGGACGTGGCCCCGAAGAACGGCTCAAACGACAACGCGACGACCTGCGACTGTTGAACCAGGTGATGCGCCACGACATTCGCAACGACCTCCAGCTGGTCGGAGCGTACGCCGAACTCCTCGACGACCACGTCGACGACGAGGGCGAAGAGTACCTCGAAGTGATCAAAGAAAACACCGAGAGCGCGGTCGCGTTGACGACGACGGTGCGGGAGCTCACGCAGGTGCTGCTTCGGGACGGCGTGGAGCCACAGCCGATCGCCATCGATCAGGTGCTCTCTCAACAGGTCGAGGAGGTGCGTTCCACCTATCCGGAGGCGGTGTTCACCGTCGAAGGGGCGTTTCCGGACAGACGCGTGCTCGCCGACGAGATGGTGAGTTCGGTGTTTCGGAACCTCCTGCGGAACGCGGTCCAACACAACGACAAGACGCCGCCGACGGTCGAGGTGTCGGCGGCCGTCGACGCCGGCGCCGTCGAGGTGCGGATCGCCGACAACGGGCCCGGAATCCCCGCGGACCAGCGCGACGAAATCTTCGGAAAAGGCGAGAAAGGACTCGACAGCCCCGGCGCGGGGATCGGCCTCTACTTGGTGCGCTCGCTCGTCGAACTCTACGGCGGGTCGGTCGAGGTCGAAGACGCCGAGCCGACCGGAGCGGTCTTCGTGGTCAGGCTGCCGGTCGCGGAGTGACCGCCGACCGAGGGCCGGGGGCTCACTCCTCGTCGAACGCCATCGCGACGGAGTTGATACAGAACCGCTTGCCGGTCGGCTCCGGGCCGTCGTCGAAGACGTGTCCGAGGTGAGACTCACACGACGCACACCGAACTTCGGTCCGGCGCATTCCGTGGCTGGTGTCGACCGTCGTCGTCACCGAATCCTCCTCGGCGGCGTAAAACGCCGGCCAGCCGCAGCCGGAGTCGTACTTCGTCTCCGCGTCGAACAGCTCCGCTCCACAGGCGGCACAGCGGTAGATGCCGTCCGCCTCGTGGTCGACGTAGTCGCCCGAAAACCGGGCTTCCGTGCCGCTTTCACGGAGAACGCGGTACTCGGCTTCGGTGAGACGGTCGCGCCACTCCTCGTCGGTCAGCGCCGACGGGTCGGCCGGTTCAGATTCGGTCATACCGCACCTACGGCCCCGACGCTAAAGCCGGTTGCGCCGTCCGGGAGGAGACGGCTCCGGGCCGACGCGCGACCACGGCGGCGCGGCCGTCACACCACGCCCATCTCGTCGAGCCGCTCGGGGAGGTACGTGTTCGTGACGAAGTCGAGCCCGCGGCTCGCGAGCGATTGTTGTTCGGACTTCTTGCCGATGTCGAGCTGTAGCTCGATCTGTTCTTCCCAGTAGTCGGTCTGGAATCGGGGGTCTTCCAGCTCCGATTCGAGCGCGTTGACGTCGGAGTCGGACAACGGGTCCGAGGGGAGGTCGTACTCGACGATGTCGGTCGGCTGGATCCCGACGTAGCGCGCCTCGGGGGTCGCGAGGTACTTCGAGAGGTGTGCGGACTTGATCGAGCCGTACGCGACGGAGCCGTAGATCCGGTACGACCACGGGTCGCCGTCGGTGAAAACCACGATCGGCACGTCGAGTTCGTCGTGGACGCGTTTCGTGATCCGGCGGGTCGCCCGCGCCGGCTGGCCCTTGAGGTGGATCACGAGACACTCGTACGCCTCGTCGAAGCCGTTCTCCACGAGCCGGTCGCGCATCCCGCCGGTCTCGACCGCGAGCGCGAAGTCGATGTCGTGGTCGAGAAACTCGATCATGTCCGGGTTGTTCGGGATCTGGTAGCCTCCCTCGCCGACGTCCTTCTGACAGTGGATCTCGCGTTCGCCCCGGCGGGTTTGCTCGCGCAGCCGCAACGGGCCCATCAGGGTCGCGCCCGACTCCTCGGGCCGCATGTGGAAGTCCTCGCGGGTGACGCCGGTGACGATCTCGAGGTCCTCGACCAGGTCGTTCGACTCGTCCTGACTCGAGAACTGCGCCTCGTCGTTGTCCCACGACTCCGAGAGGTAGTACAGCTCCCGCAGCGTCGAGGACCGGTCCTCGCCGAGCTGGTCGGCGAGGAACTCGATCGTGTACGCCGCCTTCAACAGCTTGCGCGCGCCGTTGACGGAGTTGGCGCTCCGAACCGACGTGCGGTCGCCGTACGTCCAGACGCCGCTCTCCTCGTCGTATTCGATGTTGCTTTTCGTCCGCGTCGGCAGCTCCATCTCGGGGATCTGTCCGGCCGCGAACTGGTCGTAAAACTCCGCGGCCAGGTCGATGAGCTGGTCTCGTGCGTCGGTATCCGTGGTCATGCGTTCACCGTGAGCTTCTCCGTCTCGACGCCGCCGACGCTGACCTCGAACGCCGCGTCGCCGTCGACGGTGTACGTCAACTGCTGTTCCTCGCCCGCGCCGACCTCCGGCTCCCAGCGGATGAACCACTCGCCGTCCATGTCGACGACGCTGCCCGCGGACACGTCCGTCGGCTCGACGGAGACGATGTCGGTTATCTCCGGCTGTTCCGCCGTGTTCGAGTGGTTCTCGACGAGAAGCGTCACCTCTCCGTCCGCGAATTCTCGCTCGACGCTGAGGTTGTTCATGATCCGCGCCAGCGCGCCGTCGATGTCGGGCCGCGAACGGCCGGTGACCTCGGAGACCTTGTCCGCCATCTCCGGCAGGATTCGACCGAGCACGTCCTGTTTCTCCCGGCGTTGTTGCATCGACCGCCGCTTGTTGAGGTACGATTTCAGCTCCCGGGCCGCCTCGCGGACCGCGAGTTCGATCTCGTCTTCGATCGCCGGGACGTTGGCCAGCGCGTCCTTCGACTCGCTCGTGAACGGAACGTTCGTCGAGGCGACGTGGATGCTTATCACCGCGGGACCGTTCGGCATCCCCGAGCCGCCGGGCTGGTCGAGCCCGTAGTTGCGCCAGCCGATGCTTTGGATCGTGTCGGTTGTCGCACACGCCCCGCGCTGGTAGACGAGCGGCACGCGGTTCGCGAACCGCAGCAGCTCGACGCTCCCCTCCGCGGGTATCTCGCCGCCGTAGGCGATCCCCGCCTCGACGATGAACGGGTCGCCGCCGTGGACCTCGGCGTCGCGGGTCGCGGCCGCGTAGAAGTCGGCGTCGTACTCCTTTCGCAGCCCGGCCTCGACGAGTTCGGCCGTGATCGGCGCGAGACACCCCGTCGGCGGCGCGAGAATGTCCGTCTCTCGCATCGCCTCGAGCAGGTCCGCCGCGGCGTCGCGGTCGCCCGCGACCGTCCGGACCTTCGGCGGGTCGTCCGGGACGGTTCGCGACCGCGACCAGACCGCCGCGACGACGTTTTCGCGGGCCGTCTCGCCGAACGTCGCGTCGTGTTGCTCCTCGACGAACGACGCGGCGTCGGCGACGAGTCGTTCGAGGTCGTCGTGGGTGATCCGAAAGGCGTCTCCGTCGAGCTCGGCGACCCGGCGGGCGAGCGCCTCCGCCGTCGCCCGAACCGTCGCGTCGTCCTTCCGCGTGGAGGTCGCGTCGTCGACGAGCGCGTACAGGTCGGCCACCAGCGGGGCGTCCTCGGCCGCGGGGTCGGTCTCGCCGTCGACCCCCGTCACGGCGGTCCATGCGGCGTCCACGGCGTTTTCACGCACCGTCGAGCCGAACGTCCGACCGGTGTCGTCCGCGACATTCTCGGCGACGGTGTCGACGATCGCCACGAGCTCGGAGCGCGAGAGGTGGTCGGTTCCGGCGACCGTCTCCGCGACGCCCGCCGCGAACGCCGCCGTCGCGGCCGCTCCCTTGTTGGCGACGGCCGTCTCGACGGCCGTCTCGACCGCGTCGGGAGCGTCCGTGACCGTCGGACGGGTCGACGGAGGCGACCACGCCAGCTCCCGGCCGTAGTACCGGTCGCGGAAGGCGTCGATGATCGAGTCCGCGGTCTTCGTCCCGACGCGCGTGAACTCTTCTTGGAGGAATCCCGATATCGAGTACGACTCCGTCGCCTCGAGCATCTTGATGAGCGCGCCGAGTTCGACCCCGTGGGGGTGCGGGCGGATTTCTTCGGTCTCTGCCGGCAGCTCGTCGGTCGCGCGCTCGAACTTCCACGGCTCGTCGAGTCCCGGCTCGCGGAGCTCGATCCGGGCGTGCGGGTTGACGACGGCGGTGTGTTTGATGTAATCGTGAAGCTGCTGGCGGGCCCGCATGTTCGCTTCCATCTCCAGTTCGATCCGGGTGCCGTGCGGGCGGTCCCAGGCGGTCGTCTCGTCGACGCTGATCTCCGGCTCGTTGGTGTCCGTGTCGATGATCAGCTCGAAGTACTGCGCCTCGGATTGCCCCTTCGGACGGGAGGTTATCTTCGCCGGCTGGCCGGAGGTGAGCTGTGAGTAGAGCACCGCCGCCGAGATGCCGATCCCCTGCTGGCCGCGGCTATTCTTCACGCTCAGTGCCCCCTCGTTGGAGACGACGAAGTTCTCATCGGTTCCGGATTCACCGGGAACGGAGATATCGTATACGTGTTGTGGCGGCTCGGTCTCGGAGACGCTGTTCACCGGGAGCAGGCACATGTCCGTGTCTGAGATTCCCTGTAGGGTTGTGACCGTTTCCCAGAGCGATTCGAGTGAATCGGTTGCGAATCCGGAGCTGTCGAGGAGTCCGTATTCCCGTAGATTACGAGCGTATCTCGACTCATCGACCTGTTCCCCGTCCAGAGCGCGTTCGATCAGGGAGGCGTACGTCTCTGCGTGTTCTCGTTTCGACCCAACTCCGGCACCCATCAGCAGTCCGGAAATCGTATCCGGTACCGTCTCGGTGGCAGCGTCGCCGACCCGAACGTCGTCAAGTAGTGCGGTCGGAACTCGTTTATCTCGCTGTGTCCGTGACGATGCCGAACTTTTCAGCGCATCGACAGCGTCAATGTCCGAACCGTACACTTTCGTCCGATACTTCGCAGAGACATCCTCGCCGTACCCGGTGTTGTCCTTCGATATCTCCGTGCTCGCGAGGACACCCTGCATGTTCCAGAGCGTCGAGAGCTGTCGAGCCAGCGTCTCGCTTCGCGTCGTGTGAGAGAACTCGTTACTCGGGTGTGCGTCGGAGCCGTCACCCTCGTACAGCGCACCGATGAATCGGCGCCGGAGGTCCGCGTCGAAATCGAAGACGAAGCCCGGAATCCGCTTGTTTTCGGCCGCGTCGCCACAGACCGATTTCAAGAACAGCGCCAGCGGCGAACCGAACGCCTTCACCCGCGTCGAGTTGCGCTCCCGTTCGACCGTCGTCGTCGACCCACCGATAGTCTGTACCGCCTGTTCCGTCGCCTCGATCTGACTCGACTCGTGGCTTCCGAACGTGAAGCCGACCTGTCTCGGTCCCGCGTGGCCCTCCGACACGTAGTACGCCAACATCTCGACAAACGACTCGTCGACCGGTAGCGACACCGGGAGCGTCGTCTCGTCATCGTCGACCCGATACGTCGTGAACTCACAGTCAGCAGCCTTCTCCTCCCAACCGAGTTCCAAGACGGTCTCCGCCGGGAGATACCCCCCTTCCAAGTAGTTCTGGTCGAGGCTGTCCTTTAGAATCTCAACGCCGTCGTACCGGTAGTACGTGCGTTTTCGATCGCTTTCGTCTGACGGCTTCCGACGAACCGTTTCTCCCGTTTGGAGTAGTTCAAGCGTCTCTCGATCGAAGCCGTAGACGTAGAGACGCCGATCGGCAACCTCCTCGGGCACGAGGTGCTCGAGGAGGTTGATCTTCTCGACGCTCCGGTCGGTCGATGGCAGCGTACGGGGCGCGAGAAGTGTGTCTCCTGATTCGAGTTCGCCGGCCTTCACTTCGCGCGTGTTTCCGTTCGAGTCGACGCTAAACACGCTGTGATTCCCGGTGACCTCAACCGTTCTCCCCATTTGGGTCTCGATCTCGTAGGTCCGCTCGTCGGTCTCATGGCGAATCGCATGAGTGACCGGCTGCCAACTCATCTCCTGCGTGTCGCGATTGAACGACGGGACCTCTATTTCGTCGGGTATCGGGGCCGTTCCGGCACTGTCACCGGGAAGGTATGCGTCACAGAGCACTCCGATAGGAACGTACTCGACGTTCCCGTCCCGTCTGATGAGCAGTTGTTGGCTCGGCGTTAGTGACTGCTCCCTGGCGTGGAAACGACTCCCGTACAACAGCTTCCCGAACACCTTCGGGAGCTGTTCTTTCGTGATTCCGGGCCCGTTGTCCTCGATGACGACGCGGTAGTAGTCGCCGACCTCGGTGATCTCGACGTAGATGTCGGGGAGGACGCCCGCCTCCTCGGTCGCGTCGAGGGCGTTGTCGACCGCCTCCTTGACGGCGGTGACGAGCCCGCGGGCGCCCGAGTCGAACCCGAGCATATGCTTGTTCTTCTCGAAGAACTCGGCGATGGAGATCTGGCGCTGGCTCTCGGCCAGCTCCTCTGCGATCCCCTCGTTCTCGCCGAGGCTCGACTGAAATGACGTCATTCGGTGTCCGTACCTATCGCCGAGGGGAATAAAAACGAACCGGCAGCGAGGCGGAAGTGGAAACTCCGGCCGCCGTCGCCTGCGGCGAACGGCCGGCGTCCTCAGTCTCCGCGGCCGTGTTCTTCGATGTTCTCCCAGACGACGCCCATGAGCGCTCCCGTCTTCTCGACGAGGTCGTCGACCGCGCCGTCCATCTCGGCGGGCGCACAGCCGAGGTCGCGGATCGCCTTCGTCGCCGAGACGTGGTGGACGTGGACGCGGTCGTCGGATTCGCGCTCGTACACGAGCGTCGTACACGGCAACAGCCCGCCGAGCGTCGGGTCGATGTCGATCGCGTCGAACGCGATCTCCGGGTGACACACCACGATCAGCGCGGTCCGCTCGACGTCGTCGTGGTCAAGCATTCCCTCGATCATCTGGTCGAGCCGCGTGACCTGAACGGTCTCGAAGTCGGCGAGTTCGTGTTCGATCTGGACGAACGGAACCGCGTCGTCGAACGGCATGTCGAGAGTCGTGTGGAGCGCTTCGTCGGCTGTCGGCGCCGGGGATCGGTGGCCCGTGTCGCTCATAAATCGTCTCGCCACCCGAGCAACAAAACACCTCGCCTCGAAGCGAGCCGTATCGCCCGGGAGCCAATACTTGATTCCGCTGGGTCGCGATGGCGACGGTGGATGACCGCTCAGTGCGACCGAACACGACCCGAGACGTCCCGCCCGCCCGACCACACCCCGACGCGAGCGCCGACCGACGCCCGTGAGACGACCGACACCCGTGAGACGGCCGAGCCGCGGGAGGTGACCGACGCGTGAGCGGTCCGACGAGCCCGGCCGCGGCGTTCCGTGAGGCGACGACCGG
This sequence comes from uncultured Halobellus sp., assembly GCA_964556645.1. Lineage (GTDB taxonomy): Archaea > Halobacteriota > Halobacteria > Halobacteriales > Haloferacaceae > Halorubrum. The sequence continues at coordinate 87 of CAZKXC010000081.1, read as the reverse complement.
CGCGGAGATCGAACTGGCGTACGCCGGCCTCAACACGTTTCTCAAGGGGGAGCCGCGCGACGTCGAGAACCTCGACGACGCCGACGT
>CAZKXC010000080.1:0-10637 GCA_964556645.1 uncultured Halobellus sp. | reverse complement strand
ACGTCGGCGTCGTCGAGGTTCTCGACGTCGCGCGGCTCCCCCTTGAGAAACGTGTCGAGGCCGGCGTACGCCAGTTCGATCTCCGCGCCGGTCGTCGCCTCGCGGAACGCCGCGGCCGGAGTCGTCGGATCGCTCACGCGCCGATCACCTCCCGCGGCTCGGCCGTCTCACGGGCGTCGGTCGGCGCTCGCAGCGGGGTGTGGTCGGGCGGGCGGGACGTCTCGGGTCGTGTTCGGTCGCACTGAGCGGTCATCCACCGTCGCCATCGCGACCCAGCGGAATCAAGTATTGGCTCCCGGGCGATACGGCTCGCTTCGAGGCGAGGTGTTTTGTTGCTCGGGTGGCGAGACGATTTATGAGCGACACGGGCCACCGATCCCCGGCGCCGACAGCCGACGAAGCGCTCCACACGACTCTCGACATGCCGTTCGACGACGCGGTTCCGTTCGTCCAGATCGAACACGAACTCGCCGACTTCGAGACCGTTCAGGTCACGCGGCTCGACCAGATGATCGAGGGAATGCTTGACCACGACGACGTCGAGCGGACCGCGCTGATCGTGGTGTGTCACCCGGAGATCGCGTTCGACGCGATCGACATCGACCCGACGCTCGGCGGGCTGTTGCCGTGTACGACGCTCGTGTACGAGCGCGAATCCGACGACCGCGTCCACGTCCACCACGTCTCGGCGACGAAGGCGATCCGCGACCTCGGCTGTGCGCCCGCCGAGATGGACGGCGCGGTCGACGACCTCGTCGAGAAGACGGGAGCGCTCATGGGCGTCGTCTGGGAGAACATCGAAGAACACGGCCGCGGAGACTGAGGACGCCGGCCGTTCGCCGCAGGCGACGGCGGCCGGAGTTTCCACTTCCGCCTCGCTGCCGGTTCGTTTTTATTCCCCTCGGCGATAGGTACGGACACCGAATGACGTCATTTCAGTCGAGCCTCGGCGAGAACGAGGGGATCGCAGAGGAGCTGGCCGAGAGCCAGCGCCAGATCTCCATCGCCGAGTTCTTCGAGAAGAACAAGCATATGCTCGGGTTCGACTCGGGCGCCCGCGGGCTCGTCACCGCCGTCAAGGAGGCGGTCGACAACGCCCTCGACGCGACCGAGGAGGCGGGCGTCCTCCCCGACATCTACGTCGAGATCACCGAGGTCGGCGACTACTACCGCGTCGTCATCGAGGACAACGGGCCCGGAATCACGAAAGAACAGCTCCCGAAGGTGTTCGGGAAGCTGTTGTACGGGAGTCGTTTCCACGCCAGGGAGCAGTCACTAACGCCGAGCCAACAACTGCTCATCAGACGGGACGGGAACGTCGAGTACGTTCCTATCGGAGTGCTCTGTGACGCATACCTTCCCGGTGACAGTGCCGGAACGGCCCCGATACCCGACGAAATAGAGGTCCCGTCGTTCAATCGCGACACGCAGGAGATGAGTTGGCAGCCGGTCACTCATGCGATTCGCCATGAGACCGACGAGCGGACCTACGAGATCGAGACCCAAATGGGGAGAACGGTTGAGGTCACCGGGAATCACAGCGTGTTTAGCGTCGACTCGAACGGAAACACGCGCGAAGTGAAGGCCGGCGAACTCGAATCAGGAGACACACTTCTCGCGCCCCGTACGCTGCCATCGACCGACCGGAGCGTCGAGAAGATCAACCTCCTCGAGCACCTCGTGCCCGAGGAGGTTGCCGATCGGCGTCTCTACGTCTACGGCTTCGATCGAGAGACGCTTGAACTACTCCAAACGGGAGAAACGGTTCGTCGGAAGCCGTCAGACGAAAGCGATCGAAAACGCACGTACTACCGGTACGACGGCGTTGAGATTCTAAAGGACAGCCTCGACCAGAACTACTTGGAAGGGGGGTATCTCCCGGCGGAGACCGTCTTGGAACTCGGTTGGGAGGAGAAGGCTGCTGACTGTGAGTTCACGACGTATCGGGTCGACGATGACGAGACGACGCTCCCGGTGTCGCTACCGGTCGACGAGTCGTTTGTCGAGATGTTGGCGTACTACGTGTCGGAGGGCCACGCGGGACCGAGACAGGTCGGCTTCACGTTCGGAAGCCACGAGTCGAGTCAGATCGAGGCGACGGAACAGGCGGTACAGACTATCGGTGGGTCGACGACGACGGTCGAACGGGAGCGCAACTCGACGCGGGTGAAGGCGTTCGGTTCGCCGCTGGCGCTGTTCTTGAAATCGGTCTGTGGCGACGCGGCCGAAAACAAGCGGATTCCGGGCTTCGTCTTCGATTTCGACGCGGACCTCCGGCGCCGATTCATCGGTGCGCTGTACGAGGGTGACGGCTCCGACGCACACCCGAGTAACGAGTTCTCTCACACGACGCGAAGCGAGACGCTGGCTCGACAGCTCTCGACGCTCTGGAACATGCAGGGTGTCCTCGCGAGCACGGAGATATCGAAGGACAACACCGGGTACGGCGAGGATGTCTCTGCGAAGTATCGGACGAAAGTGTACGGTTCGGACATTGACGCTGTCGATGCGCTGAAAAGTTCGGCATCGTCACGGACACAGCGAGATAAACGAGTTCCGACCGCACTACTTGACGACGTTCGGGTCGGCGACGCTGCCACCGAGACGGTACCGGATACGATTTCCGGACTGCTGATGGGTGCCGGAGTTGGGTCGAAACGAGAACACGCAGAGACGTACGCCTCCCTGATCGAACGCGCTCTGGACGGGGAACAGGTCGATGAGTCGAGATACGCTCGTAATCTACGGGAATACGGACTCCTCGACAGCTCCGGATTCGCAACCGATTCACTCGAATCGCTCTGGGAAACGGTCACAACCCTACAGGGAATCTCAGACACGGACATGTGCCTGCTCCCGGTGAACAGCGTCTCCGAGACCGAGCCGCCACAACACGTATACGATATCTCCGTTCCCGGTGAATCCGGAACCGATGAGAACTTCGTCGTCTCCAACGAGGGGGCACTGAGCGTGAAGAATAGCCGCGGCCAGCAGGGGATCGGCATCTCGGCGGCGGTGCTCTACTCACAGCTCACCTCCGGCCAGCCGGCGAAGATAACCTCCCGTCCGAAGGGGCAATCCGAGGCGCAGTACTTCGAGCTGATCATCGACACGGACACCAACGAGCCGGAGATCAGCGTCGACGAGACGACCGCCTGGGACCGCCCGCACGGCACCCGGATCGAACTGGAGATGGAAGCGAACATGCGGGCCCGCCAGCAGCTTCACGATTACATCAAACACACCGCCGTCGTCAACCCGCACGCCCGGATCGAGCTCCGCGAGCCGGGACTCGACGAGCCGTGGAAGTTCGAGCGCGCGACCGACGAGCTGCCGGCAGAGACCGAAGAAATCCGCCCGCACCCCCACGGGGTCGAACTCGGCGCGCTCATCAAGATGCTCGAGGCGACGGAGTCGTACTCGATATCGGGATTCCTCCAAGAAGAGTTCACGCGCGTCGGGACGAAGACCGCGGACTCGATCATCGACGCCTTCCGCGACCGGTACTACGGCCGGGAGCTGGCGTGGTCGCCTCCGTCGACCCGTCCGACGGTCACGGACGCTCCCGACGCGGTCGAGACGGCCGTCGAGACGGCCGTCGCCAACAAGGGAGCGGCCGCGACGGCGGCGTTCGCGGCGGGCGTCGCGGAGACGGTCGCCGGAACCGACCACCTCTCGCGCTCCGAGCTCGTGGCGATCGTCGACACCGTCGCCGAGAATGTCGCGGACGACACCGGTCGGACGTTCGGCTCGACGGTGCGTGAAAACGCCGTGGACGCCGCATGGACCGCCGTGACGGGGGTCGACGGCGAGACCGACCCCGCGGCCGAGGACGCCCCGCTGGTGGCCGACCTGTACGCGCTCGTCGACGACGCGACCTCCACGCGGAAGGACGACGCGACGGTTCGGGCGACGGCGGAGGCGCTCGCCCGCCGGGTCGCCGAGCTCGACGGAGACGCCTTTCGGATCACCCACGACGACCTCGAACGACTCGTCGCCGACGCCGCGTCGTTCGTCGAGGAGCAACACGACGCGACGTTCGGCGAGACGGCCCGCGAAAACGTCGTCGCGGCGGTCTGGTCGCGGTCGCGAACCGTCCCGGACGACCCGCCGAAGGTCCGGACGGTCGCGGGCGACCGCGACGCCGCGGCGGACCTGCTCGAGGCGATGCGAGAGACGGACATTCTCGCGCCGCCGACGGGGTGTCTCGCGCCGATCACGGCCGAACTCGTCGAGGCCGGGCTGCGAAAGGAGTACGACGCCGACTTCTACGCGGCCGCGACCCGCGACGCCGAGGTCCACGGCGGCGACCCGTTCATCGTCGAGGCGGGGATCGCCTACGGCGGCGAGATACCCGCGGAGGGGAGCGTCGAGCTGCTGCGGTTCGCGAACCGCGTGCCGCTCGTCTACCAGCGCGGGGCGTGTGCGACAACCGACACGATCCAAAGCATCGGCTGGCGCAACTACGGGCTCGACCAGCCCGGCGGCTCGGGGATGCCGAACGGTCCCGCGGTGATAAGCATCCACGTCGCCTCGACGAACGTTCCGTTCACGAGCGAGTCGAAGGACGCGCTGGCCAACGTCCCGGCGATCGAAGACGAGATCGAACTCGCGGTCCGCGAGGCGGCCCGGGAGCTGAAATCGTACCTCAACAAGCGGCGGTCGATGCAACAACGCCGGGAGAAACAGGACGTGCTCGGTCGAATCCTGCCGGAGATGGCGGACAAGGTCTCCGAGGTCACCGGCCGTTCGCGGCCCGACATCGACGGCGCGCTGGCGCGGATCATGAACAACCTCAGCGTCGAGCGAGAATTCGCGGACGGAGAGGTGACGCTTCTCGTCGAGAACCACTCGAACACGGCGGAACAGCCGGAGATAACCGACATCGTCTCCGTCGAGCCGACGGACGTGTCCGCGGGCAGCGTCGTCGACATGGACGGCGAGTGGTTCATCCGCTGGGAGCCGGAGGTCGGCGCGGGCGAGGAACAGCAGTTGACGTACACCGTCGACGGCGACGCGGCGTTCGAGGTCAGCGTCGGCGGCGTCGAGACGGAGAAGCTCACGGTGAACGCATGACCACGGATACCGACGCACGAGACCAGCTCATCGACCTGGCCGCGGAGTTTTACGACCAGTTCGCGGCCGGACAGATCCCCGAGATGGAGCTGCCGACGCGGACGAAAAGCAACATCGAATACGACGAGGAGAGCGGCGTCTGGACGTACGGCGACCGCACGTCGGTTCGGAGCGCCAACTCCGTCAACGGCGCGCGCAAGCTGTTGAAGGCGGCGTACACGATCGAGTTCCTCGCCGACCAGCTCGGCGAGGACCGGTCCTCGACGCTGCGGGAGCTGTACTACCTCTCGGAGTCGTGGGACAACGACGAGGCGCAGTTCTCGAGTCAGGACGAGTCGAACGACCTGGTCGAGGACCTCGAGATCGTCACCGGCGTCACCCGCGAGGACTTCCACATGCGGCCCGAGGAGTCGGGCGCGACCCTGATGGGCCCGTTGCGGCTGCGCGAGCAAACCCGCCGGGGCGAACGCGAGATCCACTGTCAGAAGGACGTCGGCGAGGGAGGCTACCAGATCCCGAACAACCCGGACATGATCGAGTTTCTCGACCACGACATCGACTTCGCGCTCGCGGTCGAGACCGGCGGGATGCGCGACCGGCTCGTGGAGAACGGCTTCGACGAGGCGTACGAGTGTCTCGTGATCCACCTCAAGGGCCAGCCGGCGCGGGCGACCCGCCGGATCACGAAACGCGTCCACGACGAACTCGACGTGCCGATCGTGGTTTTCACCGACGGCGACCCGTGGTCGTACCGGATCTACGGCTCCGTCGCGTACGGCTCGATCAAGTCCGCACACCTCTCGAAGTACCTCGCGACCCCCGAGGCGCGCTACGTCGGGATCCAGCCGACCGACATCGTCGAGTACGACCTCCCCTCGGACCCGTTGTCCGACTCCGACGTCAACGCGCTCGAATCGGAGCTGGAAGACCCCCGATTCCAGACCGACTACTGGGAAGAACAGATCGAGCTACAGCTCGACATCGGCAAGAAGTCCGAACAACAATCGCTCGCGAGCCGCGGGCTCGACTTCGTCACGAACACGTACCTCCCCGAGCGGCTCGACGAGATGGGCGTGGTGTGACGGCCGCGCCGCCGTGGTCGCGCGTCGGCCCGGAGCCGTCTCCTCCCGGACGGCGCAACCGGCTTTAGCGTCGGGGCCGTAGGTGCGGTATGACCGAATCTGAACCGGCCGACCCGTCGGCGCTGACCGACGAGGAGTGGCGCGACCGTCTCACCGAAGCCGAGTACCGCGTTCTCCGTGAAAGCGGCACGGAAGCCCGGTTTTCGGGCGACTACGTCGACCACGAGGCGGACGGCATCTACCGCTGTGCCGCCTGTGGAGCGGAGCTGTTCGACGCGGAGACGAAGTACGACTCCGGCTGCGGCTGGCCGGCGTTTTACGCCGCCGAGGAGGATTCGGTGACGACGACGGTCGACACCAGCCACGGAATGCGCCGGACCGAAGTTCGGTGTGCGTCGTGTGAGTCTCACCTCGGACACGTCTTCGACGACGGCCCGGAGCCGACCGGCAAGCGGTTCTGTATCAACTCCGTCGCGATGGCGTTCGACGAGGAGTGAGCCCCCGGCCCTCGGTCGGCGGTCACTCCGCGACCGGCAGCCTGACCACGAAGACCGCTCCGGTCGGCTCGGCGTCTTCGACCTCGACCGACCCGCCGTAGAGTTCGACGAGCGAGCGCACCAAGTAGAGGCCGATCCCCGCGCCGGGGCTGTCGAGTCCTTTCTCGCCTTTTCCGAAGATTTCGTCGCGCTGGTCCGCGGGGATTCCGGGCCCGTTGTCGGCGATCCGCACCTCGACGGCGCCGGCGTCGACGGCCGCCGACACCTCGACCGTCGGCGGCGTCTTGTCGTTGTGTTGGACCGCGTTCCGCAGGAGGTTCCGAAACACCGAACTCACCATCTCGTCGGCGAGCACGCGTCTGTCCGGAAACGCCCCTTCGACGGTGAACACCGCCTCCGGATAGGTGGAACGCACCTCCTCGACCTGTTGAGAGAGCACCTGATCGATGGCGATCGGCTGTGGCTCCACGCCGTCCCGAAGCAGCACCTGCGTGAGCTCCCGCACCGTCGTCGTCAACGCGACCGCGCTCTCGGTGTTTTCTTTGATCACTTCGAGGTACTCTTCGCCCTCGTCGTCGACGTGGTCGTCGAGGAGTTCGGCGTACGCTCCGACCAGCTGGAGGTCGTTGCGAATGTCGTGGCGCATCACCTGGTTCAACAGTCGCAGGTCGTCGCGTTGTCGTTTGAGCCGTTCTTCGGGGCCACGTCCGTCGCTCATGGATCCGGTAGGCGGCGAGAACGCATCCATCCACCGATCGTCATCGGGTCTCGACGAACGCCGCGATCCGGTCTGTGGCCTCCTTGAGCTCGCGCATCGAGGTCGCGTACGACACCCGGAGGTGGCCCTCGCCGCCCGCGCCGAAGACGGAGCCGGGGACGACGGCGACGCCCTGCTCGTTCAACAACGCCTCGGCAAACGCCTCGTCGTCGCCGCCACACCGGGGGAACGCGTAGAACGCGCCGCCCGGCTCGAACGTGTCGAGCCCCATCGCGTTGAACCGCGAGACGACGAGCCGGCGACGGCGGTTGTACTCGTCGACCATCTCCTCGACCTCGTCGTCACAGCTGCGGAGCGCCTCGAGCGCCGCGTGCTGGGCCGTCGTCGGCGCGGAGAGCATGGTGTACTGGTGGATCCGGTTCATCGCGTCGATCGTCTCGGCCGGCCCGAGCGCGTATCCCAGCCGGAGCCCCGTCATCGCGTACGCCTTCGAGAAGCCGTTGACGACGACGGTCCGCTCGCGCATGCCGGGCTGTGTCGCGATCGACGCGTGGTCGGTGCCGTAGGTGAGCGCCGAGTAGATCTCGTCGGCGACGACCCGGATCTCGTGTTCGCGACAGAACGCCGCCACCTCGGCGAGCTCGGCGTCGGACATGGTCGCGCCGGTCGGGTTGTTCGGATAACAGAGCACGAGCAGGTCGGCGTCGGCCGCTCCGGCCGCGGCCAGCCGGTCCGGGGTGAGCGCGAAGTCGTCTTCGGCGGCCGTCGGGACCGACAACGGCTCGCCGCCGGCGAGCTCGACGCCCGGGGCGTACGAGATGTACGTCGGCTCGTGGAGCGCCACGACGTCGCCGGGGTCGACGAGCGTGCGAAAGGCCAGGTCGACGGCCTCGCTCGCGCCGGTCGTCACCAGGACCTCCGAGTCGCCGTCGTACGACTGGTCGTACCGCTCGTGGTGGGCCGCGATCGCCGCGCGAAGCTCTGCGGTTCCGCGGTTGGCGGTGTACGACGTTCGACCGCGTTCGAGCGCCCCGATGGCGGCGTTGCGCGCGGCCCACGGCGCCGAGAAGTCGGGCTCGCCGACGCCCAACGAGATGACGTCGTCGCGCGCCTCGGCCAGCTCGAAGAACTTCCGGATCCCCGACTCCGGGAGGGCGCTGGCTCGGTCGGCCGTTCTCATGGGGAAACCGAGAGGCGGTCGTCGTCGTCGCCGTCGGCGAACCGAACCCCGCCGTCCTTGTACGTCTCCATGATGTAGTGGGTGACCGTCTGAGTCACCTCTGGCATCGGCGCCACCTGCTCGGAGATGAACCGCGAGACGTCGTTCATCGAGCCGCCGAGCACCTCGACGGCGAAGTCGTAATCGCCGGAGACGAGGTGTAAGGCGTCGACGGCCGGGAACTTCGCGATTCTGTCGGCGACCTGCTCGTAGCCGGTCTCGCGGTCGAGCTCCACGTTGATCTCGACGACCGCGCGGATCATCCCCTCGTCGACGCGGTCCCAGTCGACGACGGCCTGGTAGCCGTGGACGACGCTGTCGGCTTCCAGCGACGCGATGGCCGCCTCTACCGTGTCCGCGTCGAGACCCGTCTGGGCCGCGATGTCGGCGATGTCTTCGCGAGCGTTCCGCGCCAACACGTCGAGTACCTCGCGCTCGGCGTCCATATGAATACGTCGCGGGGTATCGGTTTGAATATGGCGGCGCGTGCAAGCGTCCCCGGGAAGCTACCGCCCGCTTCGCGCGGACACCGTCGGATCGTAATCTCTTTTGATCCCCTGAGTGGGATACGAACGTGAACGCCGCCGACAGCCGGTCGCAGCTCCGGGCGCTCTACCTCACCCGGTTCGCGGAAGGATTCGGGTTCATCACGTTGTTGACGTTGTTGCCGACGTACATCAACGCGCTGGACCCACGGGCGACGACGGTGCTCGGGGTGAGCATCTCGGCCGGCTTCATCATCGGGATGTACACCACCGGGTTCACGCTGGCACAGACTGTCGCCGTGGTGCCGCTGGCGTGGGCGGGCGACCGCTTCGACAAGCGGCGCGTTCTGCTCGGCGCCCTCGGGGTCGGCGCCGGCGTGTACGCGTTGTTTCCGGTCGTGGACTCTTCGGCGTCGTTCGTCCTGATCCGTGCGCTTCAGGGGCTCGTCGTCACCGGCGCGTCGCTGATGACGCTCTCGCTCGTCGGGCAGGTGGCCGCTGTCGGCACCCGAGCCGACAGGATCGGAAAGGCGAACGCGGCCTCCTTCGGAGCCTCCATCGTTGGATCGTTGTCGGCGGGGGCGATCTACGACGCCGTCGGCTTCGGCCCCATCTTCGCCGTGATCGCGGTGCTCATGATCCTCGCGTGGGTCGTGGTCTGGGGCGGTCTCGACCCGGACGACACCCGGGTCGAGGGGATGCCGTTCACCGACCTCGCGGTCAACCGCAAGATCGTCTCCATCACGGCGTTCCGCGTACAGTACGCGTTCGCGGTGACGATGGTCCGGACGTGGATCCCGATCTACGCCGGCACGTCGATGGCGGCCGGCGGACTCGCCGTCGGCGCGACCGCGGTGGCCGTCACCGTCACCGTCGAGAAGGCGACGAACATGGTCGGCCAGCTGTTCACCGGGCGGCTCTCGGACGGCTACGGCCGCTCGTTGTTCGTGTTCGCCGGCGGAGGCGCGTACGGGCTGGTCGCGGTGGCGGTCCCGTTCGCGCCCGCGCTCGGCGCGGCGCTCGGCACGAACGCGACGCTCCCCGTTCTCGGCGAGCTTCCGCACGCGTACCTCCCGCTCGTCGGGTTCTCCGGGCTGCTCGGCGTCGCTGACTCCTTCCGCGAGCCCGCCAGCATGGCGTTGTTCGCGGACGAAGGAACCGACGAGGGGGGCGTCGCCTCCAGCTTCGGCATCCGCGAACTCGTCTGGCGGCCCGGCTCCGTCGCCGGCCCGCTGGCGGCCGGCTGGCTGATGGTCGAAGTGAGCATGGCGTCGGTGTTCTACGTCGGCGGCGCGTTCGCGATCACGGGCGTGGCCGCGTTCCTCGCGATCCTCGTCTTCGACCACGGACGCGACGCGCTGACGACGTGGTGAGACGCGCCGGCGACGTGGCGAGACGCGCCGGCGACGTGGTGAGACGCGCCGGCGACGTGGTGAGACGCGCTGACGACGTGGTGAGACGCGTCGGCGACGTGGCGAGACGCGCCGGCAACACGACCGCCCAGGGGCCCGTCACGGAGACTCCGGCGATCCTTTCAGGGAGTCGAAGAGTAAAGTCCCG
>CAZKXC010000079.1:0-10731 GCA_964556645.1 uncultured Halobellus sp. | reverse complement strand
GTCATGTACGCGAGCCGGGTCGCCTCGCCGGCGAACACCTGCTGGCCGACCATGCCGTCGTCGGCCATGTTGAACGCGTACTTCAACATCCGCATCGCCGTCGGCGACTTGCTCGCCATCTCGTCGGCCCACTCCAGCGCGACGGTCTCGAGGTCGGCGTGTGACACCGCCTCGTTGACCATTCCCATCTCTTCGGCCTCCGCGGCGGAGTACGTCTTCCCGCGGAAGAACACCTCGCGGGCCTTCTTCTGGCCGATCTGTTTCGCGAGGTACGCGGAGCCGAAGCCGCCGTCGAAGGAGGCGACGTCGGGGTCGGTCTGGAGAAACTTCGCGTGCTCCGCGCTCGCGAGCGTCAGGTCACAGACGACGTGAAGCGAGTGGCCGCCGCCGACCGCCCAGCCGGGGACGACCGCGACGACGGGCTTGGGCATGAATCGGATCAGCCGCTGGACCTCGAGCACGTGGAGCCGCCCGGCCTTCGCCTCGCGGACCAGCGGGTCGTCTTCGTCGCCGGCGTCGTCGTCGTCGCGGTACTCGTAGCCGGAGCCGCCCCGCACGGACTGGTCGCCGCCGGCGGAGAACGCCCAGCCGCCGTCCGCCTCGGCCGGCCCGTTCCCCGTCAGCAGCACACAGCCCACGTCGGCCTGTTTGCGGGCGTGGTCGAGCGCGGCGTACAACTCGTCGACGGTTCCCGGGCGAAACGCGTTGCGGACGTCCGGCCGGTCGAACGCGATCCGAACGGCGGGGACGTCGACGCCGCGGTGGTACGTCACGTCCTCGAACTCGTCGGTGACCGGCTCCCACGCGTCGGCGTCGAAGATCTCCGAGACCATACCCGCCGATCGGCCCGGGAAGATATAAACGACCGCGGGTCACAGTTGATACCACCCCGCGCTTCGGCCGCCCCGCGCTGGCAAGTATTACGGCTATCGCGGACACAATATTTCGACCACACTCCCGGCTGACGCCACTCAGACGGCGCATACGCGGAATGTGCCGGTACAATACTGTCACGGGTACAGTTCGCGATTGCTGGTGACGCGAGGGTATTGATCCTCGATCGCGTAACGTAGGTATGAACGAGCGAAACGTCGGTCGGTCCCGCCGGTCATTTCTCGCCGCCGCGGGCGGGACGGCGACGATCGGAGTCGCGGGTTGTCTCGGCGGAGCCAGCGGACTCGAGGAGTTGACGGTCGCACACATGCCGATCTACCCCGACCTCCAGTGGTACGTGATGGCGGGCGAGGGGTACTTCGCCGACATCGACGCGGAGGTTTCCGGCCGGGAGTTCACGAACGGCCCGGATATCGTGCGGGCGTTCAACGGCGGTGACCTCGACGTCGCGATGTTCGGTATCGTTCCGGCGATGATCGTTATCGACCGCGGCATCTCCGCACAGGTGACCGCGGCGAACATCCGCGAGCCGATGGGGATCATGGCCGAGTCCTCGTTTCACGACACCTTCGAGGAGCACGGCGCGGACGCGTTCGCGATGTGGGCCGACGAACGGGGACGGCCGTTCCGGTTCGGCACGTTCCCGCAGGGGAGCGTCCCCGACGTGCTGCTCCGGTACTGGCTTCAGGAGACCGGGGTCGACCCCGAGGCGACCGACGCCATCGAGATCCTCGAGATCAGCGGCGCGAGCGCGGTCTGGCAGGCCATCGCCAACGACGAGATCGACGGCACCTCGATCATGGAGCCGGTGCCGACGATCGCCGCCGAGGAGGGTTCGTCGGTCACGATGCTCCGGACCGCGGCCGACGTCCTCCCCGGACAGCCGGCCGCGGTCACGCTGATGAGCGACGAGGTCCGCGAGTCGCCGATCGCGGCGCAGTTCCTCGAACAACACGTGCGCGCCACCGAGTTCATCGACGCGAACCCGGACGCGACCGCCGGCCACGTCGAGGAGGGAATCGGGATGCCGGAGGCCCGCGCCCGTCGGGCGCTCGACTCCCCGTTGTCGAACTTCGTCACCGACCCGGCCGCGATCACCGACGCGACGCCGGTTTTCTCGGAGTTCGCGGCGGCGAACGGACAGATCGACGACCAGCTCACGAACGACCAGATCTTCGACCGCGACGTGTACGACTCCCTCTAATGGCCACGGACACCGGCGGGCGGTTCGACGACAGCGACGACGACGTGAGAAACGAGACCGGACTGGGAACGGAGCTCGGTCTCGACGATCCGCGGCGTCTCTTCCGCGGCGTCGCCGGACTGCTCGGCTTTCTCGCGCTGTGGCACGCCGTCTCGCTCACGCAGCCGCCGATCGTGTTGCCGTCTCCGGTCGCGGTCGCGGCCTCGTTCCGCGCCGAACTCGCCTCCGGCACGATGACCGCGGCGCTGGTGTCGAGCGTTCGCCACTGGATCCCCGGCACGCTCGTCGGCACCGGGCTCGGCATCGGCGCCGGCGTCGCGTTCGCGTGGAGCCGTCCGCTCGACGACGTGACGGCGCCGCTGGTGCGGCTGCTCCGACCGGTTCCGCCGCTTGCGCTCATCGGCTTCGCGATCGCGTGGTTCGGTCTCAACGACGCCGGCGCCGCCTTCATCATCGCCGTCGGCGGCTTCTGGATCAACTTCTACGCCGCCTACGGCGCCGTCGAGGGCGTCTCCGAGGACCTCGTCGACGTCGGCCGGACGCTGGGCGTGCGCGGCGAACTCGACATGGTCCGGTCGGTCGTGCTCCCGGCGTCGCTGCCGGGCATCCTGACCGGAATCCGCACCGGTCTCGGTCGGTGCTGGATGCTCGTGATCGCCGCCGAGATCTTCTCGGTGCCGGGCGTCGGCCGCGAGATCCTGCGCGCGAGCAACAACCTCCGGGTCGACAGGGCGATCGCGTACATTCTGGTGTTGAGCCTGATGTACCTCGTCGTCGACGTGGCGTTCCGGGCGGTCCAACGGCGGGTGTTGGTATGGCAGAAGTGACCGACGAGCCGCCGGCGGAGCGCGCGGCCGACACGGACGAGGCGGGCGTCGTCGTCGACGGGGTCGGCAAGACGTACGCCGGCGACGGCGACCCGGTTCGGGCGCTCGACGACGTCTCGTTCACCGTCGAGAGGGGCGAGTTCGTTTGTCTCGTCGGCCCTTCTGGCTGCGGGAAGACGACGCTGTTCCGGATCGTCGCCGGGCTGATCGACGCCACGGACGGCGAGGTCCGGCTCGGCGACACCCCCGTGACCGGACCGACGACGGAGATGGGCGTCGTCTTCCAGGAGTACCACCTGTTCCCGTGGCTCACCGTCGAGGAGAACGTTCGGTTCGGGCTCGACCGAAGCGACTACCCCGAGACGGAGCGCGAGCGCCGGGTCGACGAGATGATCGACCTGGTCGGGCTCACCGAGTTCCGCGGCTCGTATCCCAAGTCGTTGTCGGGCGGCATGAAACAACGGGTCGCCATCGCGCGGGCGCTCGCCGTCGACCCGGCGTTGTTGTTGATGGACGAGCCGTTCGGCGCGGTCGACGCTCAGACCCGCGAAATGCTCCAACGAGAACTGCTCGACGTCTGGCGGTCGACGGGCAAAACCGTTTGTTTCGTCACCCACGACGTCGCGGAGGCGGTGACGCTGGCCGACCGGATCGTGGTGATGGCCGCCGACCCCGGCCGGATCGCCGAGGTCGTCGACGTCGACGTGGACCGGCCCCGCGAGCGCGGCGACCCGGCGTTCGGCGAGCACGTCGCCCGCGTCCGCGAGCTGATCGGCGCACAGCCGTGAGCGGCGCCGAGCGGGCTCGTTCGGTTCGACTCGCCGCGCTGTTACTCGTCGACGGCGTCCCGCAGGTCGGCGACGTGGCTTCGCAGGACCGACACCGTCGCGTCGGCGTCGACGTATCCCTGGTCGTACTCGTCGAACGCGGCGTCCGCGCCGTCGAGGAACCGCTCAACTGCGTCCGCGAGGTCGTCGTCGGTCATGTCACCGCGTGTGGTCGCCAGGGGTGTATACCCTCTGCTGTCACGGCACCCTCGAGCGGGCGAGCCGGGTCGCGCTCTCCGACGGAATTGTATGAATTATACACAAACCTTTTGTCGACACGGGGCGTATTTGCCGGCAAGATAATGCCAGATTCGTTGGCCGAACAGCTCCGGAGCGACATGGAGTGTGAGGGGTTACTCGAGTGTTTCCACGGGCTCAAACCGCTGGACAGAGAGTGTTTTCGGGTGCTCGTCGAAAGCGAGGAGCCGCTGACGATCGACGAGATCGGCGAGGCCGTCGACCGCGAGCGCTCGACCGCCTACCGAGCGGTCCAGCGGCTCCTCCAGACCGGCTTCATCAGCAAAGAACAGATCAACTACGATCAGGGCGGATACTATCACGTGTATCAGCCCACCGACCCGTCGAAGATCTCCGGCGAGATGCAACGGATGTTGAACGACTGGTACGCGAAGATGGGCCAACTCATCCAGGAGTTCGAAGACAAGTACGACGAGTCGGAGTCGGTTCCCGCGTCACAGTAGCTCGCTCCGCGAACGGCTGCTCGGCCAGCGTTCTTCCCCGGTGCTCGGACGCCTCCGTCAGCGACGCCCGAGAGTGGACGCCGCGTACGCGACCGCGGCGAGGAGTCCGGTGAACAACACCGTCCCGATCGCCGCCGGAGTCGTGGTGACGTACTCGCCGAACGGGTCGGTGAGCGCGAGCACGCCGACCGTGAGACCGACGGCGATGAGAATCGCCACCGCGCCGAACGCCTTGAACGCCGTGTCGAGGTCGAGCGGAACCGAGCGTGAAGAATGGCTCATACGCGGTCGTACGGCTCGCGATACTAAATCACCGGGTGTGGATTCCCACCAGCAGAGAACACCGTGCGTTCCGGCCGCGACCACGTCTCGCACGCGGGCCTCCGCGACACCGGCAGGGAGTATTGTGTCAGGTAGCCAAAGCCGTTATCACCGTGGGGGGCGTACCGGCCGGTGATGACACACACCGGCGAAGCCGTTCCGACCGAACCGATCGCACTCGAAGACGCGGCGGCGTTCGACGACCGCGTCGCCGGCCACGACGTCGTGCTCGTCGACTTCTACGCGGACTGGTGTGGCCCGTGCCGCATGATGGAGCCGGCGGTGGAGGCGGTCGCGGCCGACACCGACGCGGCGGTCCTGAAGGTCGACGTCGACCGCTTCCAGGCGCTCGCCTCCGAGTACGGCGTCCAGGGAATTCCGACGCTGCTCGTCTTCGCCGACGGTGAGCCCGCAGACCGGATGGTCGGCGCACAGACCGAGGACGCCCTCCGCGAGGCGGTCGAGGGGCACCTCGACTGAGATGACCGCGACGACACAGGAGGCCGCCGCATGACGCCTCGCGAGCTTCGCGCCGACGTCCCGGCACTGGACGAGGAGACGGCCTACCTCAACTACGGCGCGCACGGTCCGAGCCCCGAGTACGTCGTCGACGCCGCCTCGAACTTCATCGCGGACCACGAGTACGGCGTCGCGGAGACCGACCCGTACGACCGCGCCTACAGCGCCTACGAGGCGGTTCGCGAGCGGGTCGCGGGGTTGTTGGGCGCCGACACCGACGAGATCGCGCTGACCGAGAGCACGACGGACGGGATCGCACGCATCGCCTCCGCGCTCGACTGGGAGCCGGGCGACGTCGTCGTCCGGACCGACCTCGAACACCCGGCGGGCGTCCTGCCGTGGCAACAGCTCGAGGCGGAGGCCGGGGTCGAGGTTCGCGTCGTCGAGACGGAGGGCGGCCGGCTCGACCGCGACGCGTTCGCCGACGCGGTCGCGGACGCCCGACTCGTCTGTTTCAGCGCGATCACCTGGACGCACGGCACCCGCCTGCCCGTCAGCGAACTCGTGGAGATCGCCAACGACGCGGGCGCGTTCACGCTCGTCGACGCCGTCCAATCGCCCGGTCAGGCCCCGATGGACGTCCACGCGTGGGGGGCGGACGCGGTGGCGGCCGCCGGCCACAAGTGGGTGCTCGGCCCGTGGGGCGCCGGCTTTCTCTACGTCGCCCGGGACGTCGCCGAGGAGATGAGCCCGGCGTCGGCCGGCTACCGCGGGGTCGCGGACTCGACGGCCAGCGACATCGAGTACGCCTCGGGTGCGAAACGGTTCGAGGTCGGCACGACGACCCCGGCGGCTCACGCCGGACTGGTCGAGGGGATCGACGCGGTGGAGTCGGTGGGACTCGAGACGATCGAGTCCCGGATCGCCGACCTCACCGACCGGCTGAAGCGGGGCGTCGGCGAGGAACGGCTGATGAGCCCGATGGAGTTCGAATCCGGGCTGGTCACGGTCGACGTCGCCGACCCGGCGGCGACCGTCGAGCGACTCGCCGAGCAGGGGATCATCATTCGAGACCTCCCACACCCCGACGGCGTCCGAGTGTCGGTCCACGCGGTCTCGACCGAACGCGAGATCGACGCGGTCGTCGACGCGCTCCGGGAAGAACCGTAGCTCTCCCGGCCGGAATCGTCTCCTCCGACTGCGACCTCCTCTGCCGGCCGGGATCGGCCTCCCCCGGCCGGGACCGACCTCCTTTTGTGTGCGGTTCACGGTGTTCTGGTATGGGATTTCACACCTTCGACGCCGACCAGGCGGCGCGGCTCGAGGACCCCGACCGGTACCGCTGGGTGTCGTCCGAGGAACTGGTCGGCGCGGTCGCCGCCGCCGACGCCGCTGTCGTCGCCGACCTCGGTAGCGGCACCGGCTTCTACACCGACGACGTCGCCCCACACGTCGGGACGGTGTACGGCGTTGACGTCCAGCCGGAGATGCACGCGGCGTACCGCGAGAAGGGCGTTCCGGCGAACGTCGACCTCGTCGAGAGCGACGTCGCGGAGCTGCCGTTCGAGACGGGAGGACTCGATGCGGCCTTCTCGACGGCGACGTTTCACGAGTTCGCGAGCGACGCCGCGGCCGCCGAGATCGCCCGCGTGTTGCGGGCCGACGGACGGCTCGCGGTCTTCGACTGGGCCGCCGACGGCGCCGGCGACGCCGGTCCGCCGCCGTCGGAGCGGTACGGCGTCGACGACGCGGTGTCTATGCTGGAGGCGGCCGGCTTCGACGTGATCCGCGCGGTGACCCGCACGGAGACGTTCGCCGTGGTCGCGACGGCGCCGTAAGCGGACCGGCCGCTCAGGCGACCTGGGCTGTGACCCACTCGGTCAGGTCGTCGCCGGAAACGAACCCGTCTGCGCGGCGCGCGACCGGGTCGCCGTCGACGAACGCCACGAAAAGCGGCACGCTGCGCACGTCGAACCGCTCGACGAGCGGCGGGTCGTCGCGCGGGTTCACGAGCCCGACGGCGACGTCGAGTTCGCGTGCGAGGTTGCCGAGAACGGGCTCCATGCTCGCACAGATCCCACAGCCGTCGGTGTAAAACTCGACGAGCGCGGCGTCGGCGTCGGCGACGAACGCGTCGAGCTCCGACTCGTCGTCGAGGGAGACGGGACGACCGGCGGGCGTCTCGTCGCCGACCGTCGACGCGGTCGTGTCTTCCGTCATACCGGCGTTCGGGCCCGAACGCGAATAAGCGTGCCTGTCCGCGTGTCGACCCGCGCGTCGAACGGGCGGTGCGGCCACGCCGCCCGCGCGGCCCGGGCCGGCGCCGGTCTCCGTGGCGGGCTACGCGGCCGGCCGGTGAGGGGTTCACGGAAGCCGTCACCGGAGGGGGTCGCGACGCGGTCCGTCAGCCGACCTCCACGTAGAAGTCGTACTCGTCGCCGTCCGCGTCGACGGCGAGCAGTTCGTGGTCCGTCTCGTCGACCCACTCGGGGACGTCCGTCCGCGACCGGTCGTCGTCGCTCACCAACACGACGATCTCGTTCGGGCTCGCGGAGCGAATCCGCGCGACGAGGTCCATCAGCGGTCCCGGACACGCGATCCCGCGAGCGTCGACGGTGTCGATGGGATCGATATCTCTCCCGACCATGAGACGGGATTCCGTTCGTTCTCGTGATAGTAGTATTGTTTTGTGATTCCAACGCCGTGAGAATCAGTCGTTCGTCGACACGGCGGCTTCCGACTGCGATCCCGCCGCTGGCGTCCGGCACCGCGCCGTCACCTCGACCGAGCGGGCCGACGCGAGGCCGCCGTCTGCGGTCTCGAACGCGCACTCCTCAGATCGGACGACGCGCGTTCCTGCCGTCTCGATCAGTTCGACTCGCCCGTGCCCGGGTCGGTTCGCCAGCCGCCGTTGAGCACGACGAGCCAGATCGCGACCCCGGCGAGCGCGAACACGCCGACGAGGTACGGAACGATCGGGAGGTCGACGCCGACGAACCCGAACACCGTCCGGATCTCGTAAACGATCACGCCGAACACCGCGAGTCCGACGAGGAGTCCGCCCCGACTGACGTCGACGGTCACGCGAACACCTCCGCGCTCACGGCCGCCGCGGCGTCACCGGCGCGCGAACTCGCGAACGCGAGCGCGTCGACGGCCGGCGAGACGACGGCGGCGGCGACCCGGCCGAGCGCCCCGACCGCCGCGTCGATCCACACCGGATACGTGCCGACGCCGGGCCCGAACAGCCCGCCGTCGCTGATGATCGCCGCCAGCGGCAGCGCGTACGCGAGCACGACGAGCACGAGAGCGATACCGACCCACACGCGCAGGTTGTCGAGGACACGGGGCGCGTCGGTCGGGCCGGACAGCGCCGGCGGAATCGACTCCGCGAGCCCGGAGACGCGGGGGTTCCCCATCGTGAGCACGACGTTGCCGAGGAAGAACACCGTCGAGATGAACAACAACGTCCCGCCGATCGCGATCTGGATATTGAGTTCTTCGAACCCGCCGAAGGCGGTGGGGTAGTCGAAGCCGCTGTACTCGGGCTCGGCCGTCCGCCGGGGGACGCCGAGCATCCCCTGTGCGTGCATCGCGTTCGACATGAGCGCCATCCCGATGAACCAGAGCACGACCTGGAACAACCCGATCTGGAGGCTGTAGATCGGCTTGTTCGTGATCTGTGGCCAGATCCAGTAGGTGGCGGCCATGAACGTGAGCGCGACGGCCGTCCCCACGGTGAGGTGGAAGTGGCCGGGCACCCAGATCGTGTTGTGTATCATGTAGTTGATGTTCATGCCGGCGTTGACCATGCCGGAGAAGCCGCCGGCCGCGAACATCAGGCCGGCCAGCATCATGCCGGTGAACGCGGGGTCGCGCCACGGCAGCGTCCGGAGCCAGCCGAACAATCCGGTTCCGCCGCGTTTTCGCGCGCCGTACTCGACGCTCGCGACGACCGTGAACGCCGTGAGCAGGCTCGGCAACAACAGGAACATGGTGTTGGTCATCGAGATGAACTTGAACCCCTCGGCGATGCCGGGGTCGAGGTACTGGTGGTGGATCCCGACCGGCGTCGACAACAACACGAAGAGCACGAAGACGACCCGCGCGAGGGGGTCGCTGAACAACCGCCCGCCGGCGATCGACGGGAGCACCGTGTACCACAACAGGTACGCCGGCATCAGCCAGAAGTACACCACCGGGTGGCCGAAGAACCAGAACAACGTTCGCGTGAGCGTCGGGTTCACCGACTCGATCAGCCCGAGCGACCACGGGAGCAAAAAGAGCAACACGGAGGCGGCGACCGCAGAGGAGGCGATGTACCACATGATCATGGTGGTCAACACCATGAACGTCTGCAACGGGATCCGCTCGTCGGGGTGGTCGCGCTTCCACGCCAGCCAGGTGCGGAACCAGTCCGCGCCGGCGAGCCAGGTGCCGACGATGAACACCGCGAGACCGGTGTAAAACAACGGGTGTGCCTGTAAGGGCGCGTAGAAGGTGAACAACACGTCCGCGCTCATCTCGACGGCGTCGGTGAAGCCGGCGAGGATAGAGACCCCGGTCATCGTGATCCCCGTGACCATGAGACCGTACCAGGTCCAGGTGATTCTGATGTTCACGAGCGGGCGGTCGAGGCTCCTGACGAGCGCCCAGGTGAACAACCCCACGAGAAAGAATATCGTGAAACTGATCACCATGAAGACGCCGTGTGCGGTCAACACGGTGTAGTAGTCGGTCGATTCGATGAGTCCGCGAAAGACGTCTGTCCGGTGGAGCGTCTGGATGATCCCGAACACCGCGCCGAGACCGAGCGCGAAGAAGGAGCCGAGGAACGCCGCGCGAACCACCTTCGCCTCCTCGGGGAACTTGTCGAAGAAGGTCGGCTCGGTCTCCAGTTCGGCGCTCATGCGGTCTCACCTCCCTCGTTCAGACTCGCGTACTCCTCTTCGGAGACGACGTGGACTTTCCCCTCCATTCCGTGGTGGCCGGCCCCGCAGTACTCGTTACAGAGGAGTCCGTACTCCTGGGGCTCGCCGACCTCGACGGTGATCTCGGAGACCTCGCCGGGAACCACCATCGTGTTGGCGTTCGTTCCGGCGACCTCGAAGCCGTGGATCACGTCACGGGAGGTGACGTACAACGTCACGCGGCTGTTCTCGGGGACGACGATCGGGCTCGGCTCGAACGCGAACTGGTAGGCGACCACGTACGCCGCGTAGTGATTCTCGCCGACCTGTTCGACCCGCGGCTCGGCGAACCGCTCGTCCTCGTCGAGCGCGCCCGGATCGATCTGGTCCTCGCTGTCGGCGACCATCGCCACGCCGGGGCCGACGGCGCCGTAGGTGACGGAGCCGATGAGCAGCAGGATCAAGATCACGGCGAACGCGAGCCAGAGCTTCTCGTAGGCGTGGATGTGCATCGTCTCACCCCACCACGACCAGGTCGCGGCCGAGGAACTCGATGTAGTAGATGTACACCCACGCGAGCACGAGGAT
>CAZKXC010000078.1:7492-10809 GCA_964556645.1 uncultured Halobellus sp. | reverse complement strand
CGGTTGTCCATCACGACGTAGGTCATGTCGACGTTGCGCCGGACGGCGTGGACGAAGTGGCCCGCGCCGATGGAGTAGCCGTCGCCGTCGCCGCCGGCGACCATCACCTCGATGTCGGGCCGGGCGAGTTTGACGCCGGTCCCCACCGGGAGCGCTCGGCCGTGAACGCCGTGGAGCGCGTAGCTGTGCATGTACGTGCCGATCTTGCCGGAACAGCCGATGCCGGCGACGATGAACGTGTTGTCGGGGTCGTTGCCCGTCTCCGCGAGGGCTTTCATCATCCCGTTCATCGTGCCGAAGTCGCCACATCCCGGACACCACGTCGGCTGCTTGTCGGATTTGAAGTCGGTGAACCTGATATCTGAGCTCATTGGTTACGCCTCCACTCCCTGCGTGAGGGTGGCTTTGATCTCCTCTGCGAGTTCGTCGGCCTTGAACCGCACGCCGTCGTACTTGGTCACCCGGTCGACGCGAACCAGGGCGTCGCGCTCGACGAGGTTCGCGAACTGACCGGTCTCGTTGCACTCGACCACGATCGTGTTCTCGGCGGCCTCGATCGCCTCGGTGAGGTCGGGCCGGGGAAAGACGTACGGAACGGAGAGCACCCGGGCGCGGATGCCGCCGTCCGCGAGGATGTCGAGCGCCTCGGCGAGGGCGCCCTCGTTCGACCCCCACGTGATCACGAGGTTGTCGGCGTCGGGGTCGCCGAACTCGCGGGGACTCCAGTCCTCGCGCCGCCGCGCCGTCTCCACCTTCCGGTTGCGCTTGTCGACCTGTTCGACGCGCATCTCCGTGTCCTCGGTCCGCCGGCCCTGCTCGTCGTGTTCGAGCCCCGTCGACATGTGTGCGCCGTCGACGGTGCCGGGGAGCGCCCGCGGCGAGACCCCGTCCTCCGTGATCTCGTGTGGGGTGAATCCGCCGCTTTCGCTGCGGTGGTCGTCGACCGTCGACTCGTCGACCAGAAAGCCGCGGTCGATCTCCACCGCGTCCATGTCGAAGGCGTCGGGCGGGAACGTTTGCTCCGTGACCGCCATCGAGAGGTCTGCGGTGAGGTACACCGGCAGCTGGTACTGCTCGGCGAGGTTGAACGCCTCGATCGTCTTCCAGAAGCACTCGTCGACGGTGGTGGGCGCGAGCACGAACCGCGGGACCTCGCCGTGGCCGCCGTACAACATGTGGTTCAGGTCGCCCTGTTCCTGTTTCGTCGGCATCCCCGTCGAGGGGCCCGACCGCATCACGTTGCAGATCACGAGCGGCGTCTCCGACGTCGCGATCAGCCCGAACGTCTCGGTCATGAGGTCGATCCCGGGCCCCGAGGTGGCCGTCATCGCTCGCGCTCCGCCGCGGGCGGCACCCAGCGCCATGTTGATCGCGGAGAGCTCGTCTTCTGCCTGCACGACGTGGCCGCCGAACCGTTCGATTCGGCCGGTGAGGTAGGTCATCACGTCGGTCGCGGGGGTGATCGGGTAGCCGGCGTAAAACCGGCAGCCGGCCGCGATGGCGCCCATGCCGATCGCCTCGTCGCCGTTGAGCAGGACGTAGTCCGCGTCGGTGGTTTCTAACTCGTACTCGAACGTCTGGTCGTACTCCTCGGCGACGTACGACCGGCCCGCGCGGGCCGCCTCCTTGTTGTTCTCGACGAGCTTTCGACCCTTGTCGCCGAACCGCTTTTCGAGGGCCGAATCGAGGTTCTCGATGGGGAAGTCGGCGACCGCACACGCCGCGCCGAGCGCGACGACGTTTCGCATGATGGCTCCGCCCGCCTCCTCGGCGAGCCGCTTGAGCGGGACGTCGACGCCGACCATCCCCTCGGGAATCTCGACGTTTTGCATCGTCGTTCGCTCCCCGTCGTAGATGATCACCGACCCCTCGTGGAGCTCGTCGAGGTTCTCGTCGATGGTTCGTGGCGTCAACGCGATCAGCACGTCGAGGTCGTCAACCACGCTCTGTACCTTGTCGACGGAAGTTCGCACCTTGTACGCGGTGTATCCGCCGCGGATACGCGAGGCGAAGTCCTTCGACGTGAACACGTGTCGACCCGACCGGGACAACGCCTGCGCGAAGATCTTGCCCGTCGAGTCGATGCCGTCGCCGGCCTCTCCGCCGACGGCCCAGTTGAAGTCCGCGACCATTCTATGTCGGGGCTTCAGCCGGACTAATCAAAAGGCTTCTGGAAGCCGAGACCCGCAGATAATCGCACGAACGTCGCCTCGATCGCAAAAGTTGCGGCATCTGCGGGACGTTTTTTCGAAAACACTCGCCTAATTAGGCACGCGTACACCAGTCTCGACTGAGAGACACTCCGTGTCGCACTCCGATTCGACGATCGTCGTACTTCTCGGCGGGCCGGCCCGGCGGTGCCGGGCGAGCGGCGCGGAACCGCCGGCTGTCGGGCCTGACGCAGGAGCGCTCTCGGACGGGAACACGTTTGTGTACGAGGCCCCGATCCGTGGTATGGACGCGACAGTCACGGTGACGTCGGTTGCGGAAGTCGGTCCGGACACGTACGCGATCCGGTTCGACACGCCGGCGGGGTTCAGCGCGGAGCCCGGCCAGTTCGTGCGGCTCGGAACCGAACTCGACGGCGAGACCGTCTCCCGGTTTTACACCCTCTCCTCGCCGACGACCCGCGACACGTTCGAGGTGACCGTGGGGATCGACCCCGCGGAGGCGGGCGACTTCTCGGCGTTTCTCGTGGGAATCGAGCCCGGCACGGAGATGTCGCTCGCGGGACCGTACGGCGACCAGCACTACGACGGCGAGGACCGCGTCGTGGTTCTCGCCGGCGGCCCCGGCGTCGGCCCCGCGGTCGCCATCGCCCAGCGCGCGCTCGACGACGGCGGAACGGCGGCGGTCGTCTACCGCGACGACGCCCCCGCTCACGGCACCCGAATCGCGGCGCTTCGCGACCGTGGGGTGACGATCCACCTGCTGGACGACGCCGCGGCCCTGACCGACGCCGTCGCCGACGTGTTGACGCGAGCGGACGGCGAGGGCGTCTTCGTCTACGGCTTCGACGACTTCGTCGCCGACGCGGAGGCCGCGATCGCGGCCGCGGACGGCGACCCCGACGCTGCGAAGGTCGAAAACTTCGGGTAGCCGGACCGCCGCAGCCGGGACCCGATCCGGCCGCAGTCGGGAACCGATCCGCTTAATCCTTCGACCGCTCTCCGGAGGAACGAACCGATCGTGGACACGAACTCGACGAGCGCGGCGTCCGGCGATCACTCGGCGGCGGAGGCCAAGGCCGACCCCCCGGCGACCGAAGGGGCCGCCGACACAGAGACGGGGACGGCGACCGCCGAAGGCGACGCCGA
>CAZKXC010000078.1:0-7392 GCA_964556645.1 uncultured Halobellus sp. | reverse complement strand
CGACGCCGAGTCGACCGCCGAAGGCGACGCCGACCCGACCGCGATTCCGGACGACGAGCGCGACGCGCTCGTGACGATCGCCGGCGGCGCCGTCGTCACCTCCGGCGCCTTCTCCGCACAGCGGGGCTTGCTGACCGCGACGGAGCTGGTGTTGACCCGCGGGCTCGGCCCGGCGACGTACGGCGTGTACGCGCTGGCGTGGCGGATCGCACAGGTGCTCGTTCGGCTCGTCACCTTCGGGAGCGTCCCCGCGCTCCAGCGGTTCCTCCCGGCGGCCGCCGACGACCCGGCCCGTCGGTCGCGGGTGACCGGTCTGGCGTACGCGACGACCGTCGGCGTGGGGGTGTCGATGGCGCTGGGGCTCTGGGTCGCCGCCCCTCGGGTGAACGAGCTCACGGTCTCAACGCCGACGTTCCCGCCGACGATGCGGTTGTTCGGAGCGCTCGTGGGGCTGATCGGACTCGTCACGGTCACCGCGGCCGTCTTTCGGGCGATCGGCTCGGCGCGCGGTGAGGTGTTGTTCAACAAGCTGCTCCGGCCGGCGGTCCGGCTCGTCGGGGCGGCCGGCGCGGTGGCGCTCGGCTACTCCGTCGTCGGCGTCGCCGGAGCGATCGTCGCCTGGACGCTGCTGCTGGTCGCGGTCGGGATTCCGGTGTCGATCCGGGTGACCGGGATCGTTCCCACGCTCCACGGGGTCCGGGGAGAACTCCGGCGGTTCTACAACCACGCCGCGCCGGTCGCGATGAGCAGCCTCGGCAAGGTGTTTCAAAACCGGATCGACGTGTTGTTGGTCGGAGGGCTGCTCACCGCGGTCGCCGCCGGCGTGTACAACGTCGTGCTCGTGTTGATCACGATCGCGTGGATCCCGTTGCGCTCGTTCAATCAGCTTCTCCCGCCGGTGGCCTCCAAGCTGTACGCGGCCGACCAGACCGCCACGCTCAACGCGGTGTACTCCTCGGTGACGCGGCTGATCGTCACGACGGTCCTCCCGGTGCTCGCGGTGTTGGGCGTGTACGGCGAGCCGCTGCTGGCGGCGTTCGGCCCCACGTACACCAGAGGGTATCTCCCGCTCGTCGTTTATCTCGCCGGAGTGTTCGTCGGCAGCGCCGTCGGCGCGACGGGGTGGCTTCTCATGATGACCGACCACCAGTACGCGCGGATGGCGCTCGACTGGCTGCTCGCCGCGCTCAACGTCGGACTGACGTACGCGTTCGTGCTCCGCTACGGGCTGGTCGGGGCCGCGCTCGGCACCTCCGCCGCCATCGCCGTACAAAACGGCGCGCAGGTTGTGTTGCTCCGCCGCTTCGAGGGGTTGTGGCCGTTCGACCGGACGTTTCTCACCCCGCTCGCGGCCGGCGCGGTGATGGTCGCGATCATGGCCGCCGTGCGGGCCGCGGTCGACGGGCTCGCGGCCGTCGGCCTCGGAGCCGTCGCCGGGGTGGCCGGCTACCTGCTCGCGCTCCGCGCGCTCGGCGTCGACCCGCGCGACCGGCTCGTCGTCGGCGAACTCGTCGGGAGCTACCGGGCAGCCATCGACGACTGGCGGTGACCCGCCGCACGCGTCCGCGACCCGGACGGCCGGTCGCGTCTCCGACCGGCCGACGGCGCGCGATTCACGACGTATTATATAGGGGCACGACCGAGGCCGATCAGGATGGCACCGACATGACCCGCACCGTGAACCCGATGAAGGTCCTCCTCGTCGAGTCGGGGGCCGCCGCGGAGACGCTCGCGGCGGCGGTCGAGGAGGCGGACGACCGGATCGCCGTCGACGTCGTCGCGAGCGCAGACGACGCCACAGAGCGGGTCGCTCGGGGAGGATACGACTGTGTCGTCGCCGCCCACGACCCTCCGGATCGGGACGGCACCGAGCTTCTCGGCCGCGTTCGCGACCGCGATCCGGGCCTCCCGGTTCTGTTGTGCGGCAACGGACGAGACGAGGCCGCCGTTCTCGCCAACCGGATCGCCGAGGCCGTCGAGTCGCGTCACGCGGTGCGCGAGGCAGAGCGCCGCCGCGACCGCCTCGAACGGTTCGTGGAGGTGGTCTCACACGACCTCCGAACCCCGCTCAACGTGGCGCAGGGACGGCTGGAACTCGCCGCCGACGAGTGTGACACCGAGCATCTCGCGCCGGCGGCCGACGCGGTCGACCGGAGCCTCGCGTTAGTGGCCGACCTGTTGACGCTCGCCCGCGAGGGCGAGGCGGTCACCGACGTCGAACGACTCGACCTCGCGTCGGTCGCCGAGGCGTGCTGGGCGACCGTCGAGACGACCGGCGCGACCCTCGTCGTCGACACCGACCGCGCGATCCGCGGACACCGGAGCCGCGTGCGACAGCTCGTCGAGAATCTGATCGGGAACGCCGTTCGGCACGGCGGCGGCGACGTGACCGTCACCGTCGGGACGATCGAACCGATGCACACGTCCACGCGAGCAGACGCCGAGCACCAGGCCGGGTTCTACGTCGCGGACGACGGTCCCGGGATTCCTCCCGAGCGCCGCGATCAGGTGTTCGACACCGGCTACACGACGGCCAGCGACGGGACCGGATTCGGACTCGACATCGCCCGGGAGATCGCGGAGGCGCACGGATGGGCGATCGAGGCCGTCGAGAGTCACTCCGGCGGCGCGCGCTTCGAGATCACGGGCGTCGACGTCCGCGGGTGACCGCCTCTCGCGGCGCCGTCGGTTCTGCGGACCCCGCTGTCCGGCTCAGCCCTCAGAAAAGTACTCGACGAGCCGCTCGGCGGCCTCGAGCGAGCGCGGCGTGACGAGCGCGAACCGGATCCAGTCCTCGCGGGCGGTTCCGAACGTCTCGCCGGGCATCCCGGCGACGCCGGCCTCGTCGATGAGCCGCTTGACGTTCGCCATCGTGCCGGGGTAGCCGTCGAACCGCGCCAACACGTAGAACGCGCCGTCCGGCCGGGTGTACTCCGCGCCGGCGGCGTCGAGGGCGTCGGTGAACGCGTCGATGCGGTCGACGAGTTGCTCGCGGGCCTCCGCGTAGTACGACGGCTCGGTCGCCTCCAGCGCGTGTGAGACCGCGTACTGAGCCGGCCGCGACCCAGCGACGTTCACCAGCATGTGCCGCGTCTTCGCGGGGCCGACGTGTGCGTCCGGCAGGATCGCGTAGCCGACGCGAAAGCCGGTGATCGCCATCGACTTGGAGAAGCCGCTCGTGACGACGACGCGCTCGGAGTCGAGCCCGAGCGCCGACTCGAACTCGCCGGCGAGGTCGAAGTGGTCGTACACCTCGTCGACGACGACGAGCGCGTCGACCGCCTCCGCGATCTCGACGACCTCCCGGATCTTCTCGATGTCGTAGATCGCTCCGGTCGGGTTGTTGGGCGTGTTCAACACGATCAGCGCGGTCTCCTCGCCGGCGGCCTCGCGGACCGCGTCGACGTTGAGGCCGCCGTCGCGCTCGGTGGGTACGAGCGTCGGCTCGCCGCCGAGCAGCTCGGTCTTTCCGGGGTAGTACGGATAGACGGGGTCCATCAACAACGCCTCGGAGCCGGCGCCGCGGGTGAGCGCCCGCGCCATCCCGAGGTAGTTCGCCTCGCCGGTGCCGTTGGTGACGATGATCCGGTCGACGTCGACGTTTCGTCTGGCGGCGATCGACTCGCGAAGCTCCCGGATCCCCTGGCTCGGCGGGTACTGAAACTCCGCGGACGGAAGCTCCGCGTACGACGCGAGCGCCTCGCGGAGCGCGGACGGGGGTTCCCAGTCGGGGTTGCCGCTCACCATGTCGATGACGTCGCGGTCGGCGTCGATCGCGTACTGCATCACGTGAAAGAACTTCGGCTCCTCGTACTCCATATCCCCTTCTGGGAGCCGGTGCCCGTGGCTCTTTCGACGCGTCCCCCGTCGGCGACCCCCCTTCGGCGACCGGCACCTCCCGCTCGGCGATCCGTGCCTTTTCAACCGATGCCGCGAGAATGACGGTATGAACAAACGCGGCCACGTGTTGAACGCGCTGCTTCTCGCGGTCGGGATCGGGTTCGTGCTCGAACCCGGCGTCGACGTCGCCACCGCCAGAAAGATCGGCCAGATCGCCGTCCCGGTCGTGTTGGGCGCGTTGTTCCCAGACGTCGACACCGCCTTCGGCCGACACCGAAAGACGCTGCACAGCCTCCCGGTGCTCGGCGTCTTCCTCGCGTATCCGATCTTCTTCGACAACCTCCACTTCGTCTGGGTCGGCGTGCTCACCCACTACATCCTCGACCTGGCGGGGAGCCGCCGCGGGATCGCGTTGTTCCACCCGCTGTCCGACACCGAGTTCTCGCTACCCTTCGGGGTGACGACGAGCAGCAAGTACGCCGGGCTGGTGACGGTGATCATCACCGTCCTCGAGGTCGCCGCGTTCTGGGTCGTCTCTACGTACGTCGTCTCGCTCGACGTCGACCTCTCCGCGGCGAGTGCCGGACTCGGAATCTGAGTCTCACTCGTAGACGGCCACGTCGTCGAACCGCCCCTCGTAGGCGACGTTCGACGGCAGCGTCGGCTCGTCGCCCGAGAGAAAGAGCCGGTCGGCTTTCACCCAGGTGTTCTCGTAGCCGAGGTGTGCGTACTCGACGAGCCCGCGGAGCCGGTGACCGATCCCGCCGCGGTGGACCACCTTCCGTGAGACACCCTCGCGGAACGCCTCGACGACCGCCTCGGCGTCTGTGAGCGCGTCGTCGAAGGCGGTCCAGGCCTCTCCGACGGTCGACCGGAGGTGGGCGTACGAGGAGCCGAATCCCCCCACGTCGAGGTCGGCGGCGATCCGCCGCATTCGGGCGTTCTGGTGGGGGAGCAGCTTCGTGTTGTACGTCTCGACGGCGTCGATCCGGGCGGTGTGGGCCGCGAGCTCGGGACGGGTGAGCGACACCGTCGCAAACGACGGGTGCGGAACCAACACGGCGGCGTCCTGTCGGTCGAACTCCGCCATCGCTCCCTCGAAGGTGATGTAGTCGGGAACCGGCTCGGAGAGGCCGAGCGCGATCAGGTGGCGGCGGTTCGCCCAGTCGCCGGTGAACACCTCGCGTCCGGGGACGACCGTCAGGTCGTCGTCGGTGTAGCGGGCCGCACGCTCGCGGACCGTCGGCAGCCGGGTGAAGTGAGGCGCGTACACGAGCGCGTCGATCTCGCGTTCCTTCGCGCGGGCGACGACGCGCTCGTCGAGAACCTTCACGTGGGCGTCGACGCGCGTTCGGGATCGACTCACGATCAGAGGTTGACGCAGTCGCTCAAAGGCGTATCGTTCGACGGCGCGGAGCCGGCACGGAGCCGAGGCGAGACCAGCGCAGGGCCAGCACGAAGCCGACACCGGACGATCCCGCCCGGCGAGCGCGTCTTCCGGTCGATTTCGTCGGCTGTGGCCTCCCGACGGCACCGGGTCGACAGCTGTGTGCCGGCGGGATCTGGCCCCGCGTTCGCGCGGCTCCGGACCGACGAGTACACAAACGCGCCGCCGCCAGTGGCGAGTATGGACGACATCGACGTCGAACCCGTCGAGCGCGTCGACCCCGTCGACGACGCGGTCACGGTCGAAGACGGCGCCGACCTCCCACAGGGGGTCGACGCGCCGGAGTACGTGTTGTACGGTGGGAAAGGCGGCGTCGGAAAAACGACGATGGCGGCCGCGACCGGCCTCTCGTCGGCGGCCGGCGGCGTTCGAACGCTCGTCGTCTCGACGGACCCCGCACACTCGTTGTCGGACACGCTCGGCGTCGACGTCCCCGCCGACCCGGCGATGATCCACGAGGACGTCCCGTTGTACGCCGCCGAGATCGACCCGGACGCCGCGATGGAAGAGGGGATGTTCGGCGCCGACGGCGACCCGCTCGGCGGGCTCGGCGACGTGGGCGAGGCGATGGGCGGGATGGCCGACGACGCCGCCGCGGGGATGGACGACGCCCCCGGCTCGCTTCTGGGCGGCACGATGCCCGGCGCGGACGAGGCGGCGGCGATGCGCCAGCTGCTCGAGTACCTCGACGACCCGCGCTTCGACCGGGTGATCGTCGACACCGCACCGACCGGCCACACCCTCCGGCTGCTCCAGCTGCCGGAGATGATGGACTCGATGATCGGCCGCGTGATGAAGCTCCGACAACGCTTCTCGGGGATGATGGACGGGCTCAAGGGGATGTTCGGCGGCGGCGACGACGGCGACGACCCGAGCGCCGACCTCGAGGAGCTGCAGGCGCGGATCGAACGCCTCCGCGGCGTGTTGCAGGACCCGGCACGGACCGATTTCCGCGTGGTGATGATCCCCGAGGAGATGAGCGTCGTCGAGTCCGAGCGGCTCGTCGCGCGGCTCGACGAGTTCGGCATCCCGGTGAACACCCTGATCGTCAACCGCGTGATGGAGGGGGTCGGCGACGTGGCCGACGTGGACCCCGAGTGGATCGTCGAGCCCGACCCCGAACACTGCGAGTTCTGCTCGCGCCGGTGGGACGTCCAGCAGGCGGCGCTGCGAGACGCGACCGACCTGTTTCGCGGCCGCGAGGTGAAGCGGGTGCCGCTGCTGGCGAACGAGGTCCGCGGCGAGGCGGCGCTGCGGGTCGTCGCGGCGTGTCTGCGCTAGGACCGCTCGTCTACCGACTCGTACAGCGCCGCTCGGACCCGTTCTGCGACGCCCGTGAGGTGTGCCTGTCCGAACGTCGCGACGACGAGCGCCCCCACGGAGTTGTACATCAGGTCGAGAACGGTGTCGTCGAGCCCGAACTGCGCCAGCGGCATCGAGATATCCGTCTCGTCGGCGACGATGTCGAGCGCGAACTCGAACAGCTCCCAGATGACGCCGAACGCCAGGACGACGACGAGAATGAACACGAACGCGAACCGCGAGGGAACGTGGATCTCGTCGCTGTGGAGGTCGACCCCCCGCAGCGTCGTGTATCCGGCACCGGCGATCAGCGACGCCGAGAGCGCGTGCGTGAGGTGGTCCCACCACCCGATCTGCGCGTAAAACCAGGCCGACCCCAGCGTGTGTAACAACACCGCGGTCGTGATCCAGACGCCGAGCCACGGGTCGAGCGGGATCTCGTAGTTGCGCTCGACGAGCGCCGGCACGAACGTGACGAACAACCCGAGTCCCCCGTTGGTGATCGCCTTCGGCCGGCCGAAGGCGGCGCCGTAGACGACGATGGCGGCGAGCAGGAGCTGTATCGCGCGGGTGAGCCGACGCTGGGTTCGAATCGACGGGCGAGCCCGAAGGGCGCTGCGGACGCTCATCGGCGCACCACCCACCGAAGCGCGCGGCGGAGCCGCAGGTCGCGGCGGCGGAAGTACGCGACGAAGAGGGCGCCGGCGGCGACCCCGGCCAGCGTCACGTAGATCCACTCGGTCATCAGCGCCTCGTTCGTCGTCAGGTAGGCGGTGCCGAGCAGCCGGTCGGCGTTCCACCGG
>CAZKXC010000077.1:0-10956 GCA_964556645.1 uncultured Halobellus sp. | reverse complement strand
GACCGTGATGGCGTTCGGGAGCAACGCCGGTGTCGACGACATCGTCGACGTGATGATCTCCAACGACCGGTGTGACGACCTCGGGATGGACACCATCTCCGCCGGCGACACCGTCTCCGCGTACCTCGCGAGCGAGGACGAGTTCGGCAACGCCGAGTTGGTTCACGAGGTGCTCGACGCGATCGCCTACCGCGAGGGGATCGGCGACACGCTGGCCGAAGGGGTCGCCCGTTGTCACGAGGAGCTGGGCGTCGAAAACTGGTCGGTGAAGGGGTTGGAGTTCGCCGCACACGACGGCCGCGCGATCCACGGACAGGGGCTCTCGTACGCGGTGGCGAACCGCGGCGCCGACCACATGTACTCGTCGTTCCTCGGCTTGGAGTACAACGGCGAGGTCGACCCCGAAGGGCTCGAGGGCAAACCGGAGCTGCTCATCGAACAGGAGAACCGGCAGGTGCTCCGGGATTCGGGCATCTTCTGTGCGTTCTCCGGCGATTACATCGACGACGAGCAGAAGGCCGAGCTGTTGGACGCCGACTTCGAGGAGCTTCTGGCGATCGGCGACCGCGTGGTCGAGCTCGAACGCCACTTCAACAACCGGCGCGGGTTCGACCGCGCCGACGACCGGCTTCCGTACGACCTGCCGGGGTTCGAGGCGGCGCTCGACGAGTACTACGAGCTGCGCGGCTGGAACGCGGACGGAACGGTGCCCGCCGACGCCGGATCCGGGCGGGCCGCGGGCGACTGACCGGGCACCGCGACGCCCGCGATCCGATCAGCCGCCGTGGATCGGCGGCGCGACCCTGACCTCGTCGCCCGCCGAAAGGGGCGTCTCGACGCCCTCGCGCTGTGAGACGTTCGTTCCGTTCACGGTGAGACTGACGATCGAACTGAGCGATCCGTCGTCGTACACCCACTCCGCCAGCTCCGGATACTCGTCGATCAGCCGCGACAACAGCTCCTCGACGGTGGCGTCCGCCGGGAGCTCACGCTCGACCGTCTTCGCTCCGATGACGTCTCGGGCCGGCCCGTACGCCCGAAACACGACGTACATGAATAATGCGTCTCTCGGCCGGCGCATAAGCGTTGACGGTTCCGGGTATCGACGCGCTCGCGGGCGGCGGCCGACGGGTCACACGAGACTCGCCCCGTCGCAGTCCGTGCGGCCGTACTCGACGTCGAGCAGCGTCAGGACGGTGGGTGCGACGTCGAGGAGGTCGGCGTCTCCGACGCTCGCGGCGGCGTGGTCGATGAACAGCCCGGCGGTGTCGAACGCGTGCATTCCCGTTCGCGGGCCGTCGGCGTCGAAGACGCGGTCGCGGGGGCGGAACCCCGCTTTGAGGTCGAACCCCGGGTTCGGGATCGCGACGAGGTCGGGAGCGATGTCGTCGTGGTCGCCCCGGAAGGCGGTCTCGCGCTCGATGACGCGGTCCACGACCGGGTCGCCGTTCGGCCCCTCCCACGCCTCGAGGTCCGCGGTCAGGTCGGCCCGAACCGACTCGTAGTCGGCCTCGGAGACGCTCCCGTTCGGTTCACGCCCCTCTACGTTGAGATAAAACCGGCCGGGGACGAGCGAGTACGCCCGCGTGTCGCCGGCGGCGTCGGCCAGCGCGTCGTGGTCGTCGTCGTCGTACGAGAGCCATCCCTCGCGTTCGAGCCACTCGTTGCAGTAGACGTCGTACTCGAGCCGGGCGAACCCGTGTGTCGAGGCGACGACGAGCGTGACGTCGTCGGGAAGCGCCGCTCGGATCGCGCCGATGTGGTCGTCGAGCGCGGCGTAGAAGTCGAGAAACGCCTCGCGATACGGCCCGTCGTCGAGGTACTCGTGCCACAGAAAGTGGTTCATCCGGTCGGGAGCGGTGAACGCGCCGACGAAGAGGTCCCAGTCGTCGCGCTCGACGTAGCGCTCGAACAACGCCGCCCGGTCGTCGAGCGTCTCGCGGGCGTGCTCGAGAAACGCCGTCTTGTCCTCCTTGTGGCCGAGCTTCGCGTTGACCGACAACGTGTAGTCGACCTCTGCGAGGTACGACCGCAGCTCTTCGGGGTGGGCGGCGGCGTCCACGTCCGGCGAGAGGTACCCCGACACCATCCGCTGGATGTTCCGTTGTGGGGGGAAGGTGACGGGAACGTTCAGCACCGTCGCGTCGAGGCCGGCCTCCGTGGCGCGGTCCCACATCCGCGCCGCCTGGACGTCGCGCCCCATCGGCACGTAGGTGTCGTACGAGCCGATCTCGCGGTCCTGAAAGCCGTACACGCCCGTCTCGCCCGGATTCCTCCCGCTCGTCAGGGCCGGCCAGCAGGCGCTCGACTCCGGCGGCACGATGCTGTCTATCGCGTCGCCGTCGCCCGCGTCGGCGATCGCTGACAACGTTGAGAACGTCTCCGGGTTGTCGGCGACGAGGTCGTACGGCAGGCCGTCGATCCCGATGAACGCCACGCGTGGTGTGTCGCTCCCCCGCAGCCGATCGAAGAGACCCATACACCCCTCATCGACGGTGAGGTGGAAAAGGGTTCAGATCGGTTCGCCCGACGCGCCGGGACCCTTTTGCGGACGGCCGACGAGACGCCGTCATGGAGACGCGACGCACGCTGCTCGTCGACGCGTTCACCGACGACCCGCTCGCCGGCAACGTCGCCGGCGTGGTGCCCGACGCCGCGGGGCTGAGCGACGACCGGATGAGGCGGATCGCGGCCGAGCTGGGGGCGTCCGAGACCGCCTTTCTCGCGCCCGCGGACGGGGCCGACCACCGAATCCGCTACTTCACGCCGACCGACGAGGTCGACCTCTGTGGGCACGCCACGGTGGCGACGTACGCCGCGCTGTTCGCGGACGGCACCCTCGACGCCGGCGACCACGAGCTCCGCACGAACGTCGGCGACCTCACGATCACGGTGACCGACTCGGGGAGAGTGTGGATGCGACAGGACGCGCCGACGGTCGACACCGTCGACGTCGACGCCGACCGGCTGGGAGCGGCTCTCGGCGTCGATCCGGCCGCGCTGCGCGACGTGGGCGCAGACCTCCCCGTCGCGGTCGCCTCGACGGGGCTGCCGTTTCTCGTCGTTCCCGTCAACTTTCTCGAACGGCTCGGCGAGGCCGACCCGAACCAGCGGCTGGTCGAACAGCTCTCCGCCGACTTCGACGTCGCGGGCGTGTACGCGTTCAGCTTCGACACCCTCCACGCCGACTCGACGCTTCACGGGCGGGCGTTCGCGCCCGCGGTCGGCGTCCCCGAGGACCCGGTGACCGGCACCGCGAGCGGCGCGGTCGCCGGCTACCTCCGCGCCGTCGAGGCGTTCGACGGCGAGTTTCCCGCGGAGCTTCGGCTCGAACAGGGTCACTTTCTCGACCGCCCCGGCCGCGTCCGGGTCCGGGTCCGGGCCGGCGACGAGTCTATCGGGATCGCCGGCGACGACGCGGGCGGTACGGGCGGCGAAGCCGACAGCGCAGACGACGGGAGCACAGACGGCGCGAGGGGCGTAAACGCCGACAGTGCGGACGCAGACGACGGGAGCACGGACGGCCCGGACGACGACACCGTGACCGTCGCGGTCGGCGGCGATGCGGTCGTCTCGCTCGACGGAGCGTTGCGTCTCCCCGACGACTCCGAGGAGGACGACGACATTCTCCACGCGTGAACCGGAGCCGAACGTTTAGGTCCGCGTGACTCGTATCTCGGCACATGGACTTCGACCTCCCGCGTGCGGCCGGTCTCGTACTGCTGCTGATCGCCGTCGGAACCGCCGGGCTCGTCGGCGGCAACATGATGCCGCTCCAGACGACGCTGATGATGGTCGTCCCGTCGATGCTCGTCTTCGGCGGCATCGTCTTTTTCGTCGGCGTGAAACACGGCGAGTTCCGGGCGACACAGGCGTAGACGCGCGGTCCCGCCGAGGCCCTCGTTTCCGTCGTTCCGTTCGATTCCGGCCCCGCGATGGACCGCGCCGCTTTTGAGACGACGCGGTAAATCGCGGGACATGAGTCTCGGATCGCCGGCGACAGAGGTCGGATTTCTGCTGGCCGGCGTCGCCCTCTTGTACGTCGGCGCGGAGCTGCTTGTCGACGGCGCCCGCGACCTCGCGCTCGCGGTCGGACTGAAGGCCTCGACGGTCGGCGTCACCGTCGTCGCCTTCGCGACGACCGCACCGGAGCTGTTCGTCGCCGTTCTCGGAGCGTTCACGGTGTCGACGGACATCGGACTGGGCGCGATCGTCGGGTCGAACGTCGCCAACATCGGACTCGTGCTCGGCACCGCCGCGCTGATCCGTCCGCTCGACGTCTCGTCGACGGTGTTTCGCCGCGACGTCCCGTTCATGCTGCTCGCGGCGGTGTTGCTCGTCGGCCTCGGCTGGAACGGGCGGATCGGGGCGCTCGAAGGGGTCGTCCTCCTCGCGGCGCTCGCCGCCTTCACCGGGGTCGTGCTGCGTCGGGTCCGCCAGACGCAGGCGGCGATCTCCGCCGCCGAGCGCGACGGCATGCCAGACGCGGAGCCCCGGGACGCCGTCGCCGTGATCGGCGGTATCGCCGCGCTCGTCGTCGGGTCCCGGTGGCTGATAACGGGGGGACGCGAGCTGCTCGTCGCGGCGGGCTTCTCCGATCTCTTCATCGGGCTCACCGTGCTCGCGATCGGGACCTCGTTGCCCGAACTCGCCGCCAGCGTCGTCGCCGCCGTTCGCGACGAGGCGACGTTCAGCGTGGGCAACGTCGTCGGGTCGAACATCTACAACGTTCTCGCCGTGATCGGGATCCTCGCGATCCTCTCGCCGATCGCGGTGAGCCCGGGGGTCCGGGGTTTCGAGTTTCCCGCGCTTCTCGCGTTCACCGCGCTTCTCGTCGCCGTGATGTACCGCGGCCACCGGATCACTCGCCTCGACGGCGGGGTGTTGCTCGCCGCCTACGTGGCGTTCGTCTACCTGTTGTTGCCGTGACCCGGCGCCCGCCGTCTCGACGGGTCTCGAACCGATGGGTATTCGGCCGCCGCCGCCCCAGCAAGGGGCGTGATAGCGATCGTCGTCAGCCGGGCCGACACCGCCTCCGAACACATCGGCGACCGGCTGCTCGAGATCGGCGACTGGACGCGCCACGAGGACGAGCGCCGCCCGGACGGCGCGGGCGGCGGAGCCTACTACCGAACGGACGGGTTCGAACTCCGCGAGTTCGACGACTTACACATCGACCTCTCGGACCCCGCGGCCGCCTTCGACGACGAGCCCACGATGCTCGTCTTCGTGTCTCGCCACTCGGGAGACACCGGCCCGTTGCTCACGGCTCACGTCACCGGCAACTTCGGACCGGCGGCGTACGGCGGCGAGCCGCGAACCCTCGCGCGGGCGGCCCCCGGCGCGGTGAGCCGCGTCGTCGACGCGCTCGCGGCGCGCGCTCCCGAGGGATACGACGTGGGGATCGAGTGTACACACCACGGCCCGACGGCCGTCTCGGTTCCCTCGGTGTTCGTCGAACTCGGCTCGGACGAGCCGCAGTGGACCGACCCGCAGGCGGCTCGTGCGGTCGCGGCGGCGGTTCTCGACCTCCGCGGAACCGGTCCCGACAGCCGCGGACCGGACGGCGACACCCGCCACCTCGTCGGGTTCGGCGGCGGGCATTACGCGCCCAGGTTCACTCGAATCGTCCGCGAGACGGCGTGGGCCGTCGGCCACGTGGGGGCCGACTGGGCGCTCGACGAGTTGGGACCGCCGGCGGCCGCTTCGGAGGTGGTCGACGCCGCGTTCGCGCGCAGCCGCGCGACCCACGCCGTGATCGAGGGCGACCGCCCGGCGCTCGCGGCGACGATCGCCGACCTCGGCTACCGGGTCGTGAGCGAGACGTGGGTCCGAGCGGTCGGCGACCGCCCGCTGGCGCTGGTCGACCACCTGGAGACGGCGATCGAACCCGTCGACGAGGGGCTTCGATTCGGGTCGGTCACCCCGGCGGTCGACGGCGAGAACGAGGCGAGCGCGGTGACGGTCCGCGCCCTTCCGGCCGAACTGGTGGCGCGGGCACAGGGTCTCGACGAGACGGCCGCGCGCGAGGCCATCGAGGCGAACGCGGTCGCGTTCGGAACGACACAGGCGGGAACCCGGGCGGCGGGACGCGTCGCGTTCGCGGCCGACGACGCGGCCCCCGGCCACGCCGACCTCGTCGCCGACCTCGCGGCCGTGCTGGCCGCCGACTACGACGAGGTCGTCGTCGACGACGACGCGGTGATCGCCCGAGAAACCGCCTTCGACCCGGCGCTCGCGGCGGATCTGGGCGTTCCAGAGGGGCCGGCGTTCGGCCGACTCGCGTCCGGGGAGCCGGTCGAGGTCGACGGCGAGACGGTGCGCCCGGAGGCCGTCTCGACGCGGCGCGAGGAACGGTTTCCGACCGAGTGACGGACCGGCGGTAGCCGGGTCGGCGGGCGACCGACCGTTCGTGGCCGTCTGCGCCCGTCACGCCCGGGTTCGCGGCGCGCGCGGCGTCTGACGCGAGTCAGACGATCGGGCAAGAATAAATACGTCGGGGTCGCAACGGCACGATATAATGGACTCTATCGTTGAGGACGCCATCGACGAGGCCGAGGACTCCCCGGCAGACGACTCCGGGGTCCCCGGCGACCCCGCCGAGGACGGACACGCCGGCGCGTCTCCACAGACGGGGACGATGACCGACGACGAGCTTCAGGACGTCCTCCGGGACCTCCAGACGAACATCACCGTCGTCGGCTGTGGCGGCGCCGGCGGAAACACCGTCGACCGAATGACAGAAGAAGGGATCAAGGGCGCGAAACTCGTCGCGGCGAACACCGACGTCCAACACCTCGTCAACATCGAGGCGGACTCGAAGATCCTGATGGGCCAACAAAAGACCCAGGGCCGCGGCGCTGGGTCGCTCCCGCAGGTCGGCGAGGAGGCCGCGATCGAGTCGCAAGAAGAGATCCAGGACGCCATCGAGGGGTCGGACATGGTGTTCGTCACCGCCGGACTCGGCGGCGGGACCGGCACCGGCTCCGCGCCGGTCGTCGCGAAGGCCGCCCGCGACTCCGGTGCGCTCACCATCGCCATCGTCACCACGCCGTTCACCGCCGAGGGCGAGGTTCGCCGGACGAACGCCGAAGCGGGGCTCGAACGGCTTCGCGACGTCTCCGACACGGTGATCGTCGTGCCCAACGACCGCCTGCTCGACGCGGTGGGCAAACTCCCCGTCCGACAGGCGTTCAAGGTGTCAGACGAGGTGTTGATGCGCTCGGTGAAGGGGATCACGGAGCTGATCACCAAACCCGGCCTCGTCAACCTCGACTTCGCCGACGTCCGCACCGTGATGGAGAAGGGCGGCGTCGCGATGATCGGCCTCGGCGAGTCCGACTCCAACTCGAAGGCGCAGGATTCGGTGAAATCCGCGCTCCGCTCGCCGCTGCTCGACGTCGACATCTCCGGTGCCAACTCCGCGCTGGTGAACGTCACCGGCGGCACCGACATGTCGATCGAGGAGGCCGAAGGCGTCGTCGAGGAGATCTACAACCGGATCGACCCCGACGCCCGCATCATCTGGGGAACCTCCGTCGACGAGGACCTCGAAGGCGAGATGCGGACGATGATCGTCGTCACCGGCGTCGAATCCCCGCAGATCTACGGCCAGAACGGCGAAGCCGGACCGGCCGTCGCCGAGGAGGAAGACATCGACTACGTCGAGTGACCTGACGGCCCGCTTCGTCCCGGCCGACGCCTCACACTGCGGTCGAGTCCGCTCCTCCGTCCATCCGCCCTCTCGGTCCGCTCGTCGTCTCGAACCGCACGCCGCCGACCCTCCCCGCACGCCGACGATGCCCTCCACTACGACGACCGACGACACCGATGCCGACAGCGACGACTCCCTCCCGGGCGGTGACGACCGAATTCGGGTCGACCGTGGGCTCCCCGAGCCGCTCGACGCGCCGCTGCTCGCGTTCGCCGCCACGATCGTCGGACTCGTCCTCGCGGGCGCCGCGACGGGCGACCCCGTCGCGTGGGGCGACGCGCCAGGCGTTGTCGGGAACGCCGGAACCGCCGCGACCGCCGTCGGCGGCGTCCGCTGGCTCGTGACCCGCTGGACCGACGCGTGACTCGCGAGATCGACGCGTGACCCGCTGGACCGACGCCTAATTCGCCGAGACCGACGCCTGACCCCCCTCGGGGCGTCGTCGACGGCGACGTTTATCCCCCGGTGGCCTCTACACGATACAATGGCGAACGGAACGCCCTCCAGCAGCGACGACGACCGACCCGGGAGCGGCGGCGCGCTCGCGATCCACCTCGCAACCCGCGCGCTGGTTCTCGGCGGTGTGCTCGGTATCGGCTACCTGACCAGACCGTTCTGGCACGGACTCGTCTACGGAGTCCTCTACTCGCCCGCCGGCGCCGTCTTCGGTGGCGGCGCGGTTCTGACGGCGGTTGTCCTCTGGTTCGTGCCGCCCGGGATGATGCGGGGGTCCGCGGCCGGCTCCGGCGGCGAGAATCGGCTCCAGGATGTTGACTCGCCGGTGGCGCTGTTGTTCGAGCTGGAGGGGACAGCCGGACAGAAACTTCGATTGTTCGTCGCCGTCCTCACCGTGCTGGCGGTCGTGGCGTTTCTCCTGAGCGTGCCGGCCGGGGCGCTCGAACAACGGACCCTGGCCGACGAAACGATGGCGGACGCGACCGAGGTCGAGTCGTTCCCGCAGGCGAACCCGGCGAACCCGCGGGTCGTGCCGCGCCGGGTGGCCGACGTCACGACCCGGGGGTCGGTGTCGTACCGTCAGTATCGGCTCGGCGCGAGCGACATCGCCCGGACGGAAGACGGCTCGCTGGCGTGGTCGTACGCAATCCAGCCCGACGGGTTCCGGAATGCCCTGATCGAGAACCAACAAGGGGTGTTGGTGACCGACATGACCCGGATGGACGACCGACAAATCCAGACCTACGAGGAGCCGTTCACCTACGGTGAGGGGATGTTCCTCTGGCGGTCGGCCGACTGGAACCTCAAGACCACTGATTACGTCGCGCGGTACGACGACGACGCCGTCGAGTTCAGCCACGAGGGGCGCCCGTACATGTACTATCCGAAGACGGGCCACGAGTGGCATCTCACGCCGCTGCCGCACACGACGCCGACGTGGGACGGCGGCGCGCTCGTCCACCCCGACGGGACGATCGACCACCTCTCGCCGGCGGAGGCGCGTGAAAGCCCGATCCTGGACGGCCAGCGGCTCTACCCGCTCACGCTCACACGCGCCGAGATGGGAGCGCTCGGCTATCGAAACGGGATCATCAACCAGCTGCCGGTCGTCGGGTCTCACGAGGGGGAAGTCGAGGTCGCACGCCTCCCGTCGGGCGCCGACAACGCACAGCCGTTCGTCATCGATCTTGAGGGGGAGCGGTTGTCGTACGTGACGGCGTTGGAGCCGTACGGCGCGGACACCCGCGGCCTCGACGAGGTGTGGTTCGCCGACGCCGAGACGGGCGAGTACCGCTTCTTCGGCACCGGCAGGGAGACGCTGACCGGCCCAGAACGCGCCATGGGGATCGCGCGGTCGGCGGACTCACGAACCAACTGGGGACAGAACTTCGTGGTCACGG
Organism: uncultured Halobellus sp.; assembly: GCA_964556645.1. Taxonomy (GTDB): domain Archaea; phylum Halobacteriota; class Halobacteria; order Halobacteriales; family Haloferacaceae; genus Halorubrum. Next base: position 1,386 of record CAZKXC010000077.1, on the reverse strand, counting down.
AGCCGGTTCCGGTCACGATCGACGGCAGCCTCTGGTGGCACCTGAAGGTCTCGCCGACCGACTTCACCGACGTGACGCGAAACGTCTTCGTCAACGCGGACACGAGCCGCACGGTCGAGATACGCGACGACGAGGCGGTCCGCTCGTTCGTCCGCGCCGAGGTGACCGAAGACGATCTGGCTCCCGTCGACGACGGAGAGCAGACGGACGCGATCTACTACGTCCTCGTGACGAACGCCGACGGCGAGGTGGTTGAGCGGATCCCGGTCGAGCCCGGCCAGGACACCACGATCGTCGGGCCGGACGACGAGCGGGCGAGCGAAAACGAGACGGCACAGAACGGGTGAGTCGGCGGCGCGACCGACGCGTTCCGGCGTACGCCCGCATCAAAAGGTAAAAACCGTCTCGTCTCGAATCGCCTCGTAAGATGGACGTTCCGTACGACCTCAACAGCTATATCCGCGTGTTGAAGCTGGCGAGCACGCCGAGCACCGACGAGTTCCTCCAGGTGTCGAAGATCGCCGGCGCCGGGATCCTGCTCGTGGGCTTTCTCGGCTTCCTGATCTTCGCGGTGATGAGTCTCCTGCCGGGGGTCGGCGCGTAATGCCGATCTTCTCGGTCAAGACGACCGCCCGGCAGGAACGCACCGTCGCGGACATGCTCGCCGAAAAGGAGATGCCGGAGATCCAGGCGGTCATCGCGCCCGACCAGCTCACCAGCTACGTGATGGTCGAGGCCTCCGACGGCAGCGTCTTCGCCCGCGTTCTCGACGAGATCCCACACGCCCGCGGCGTGATCCAGGGCGCCGACGGCCCGGCCCAGAGCCCGTTCTCGGAGGTCGAACACTTTCTCTCGCCGACCCCCGACGTCGAGGGGATCGCCGAGGGCGACATCGTCGAGCTGATCGCCGGCCCGTTCAAAGGCGAGAAGGCCCGCGTCCAGCGCATCGACGAGGGCAAAGACCAGGTGACCGTCGAACTGTACGAGGCGACGGTTCCGATCCCGGTCACCGTTCGCGGCGACCAGATCCGGGTGCTCGACAGCGAAGAACGGTAGCCCCGTCTCGTCCCGGCGCGCTCGTGTGATCGGATCGCCGGCAACGACAAGGGCTTTATCCGCCGACCCCCGACCAACGCGACATGTTCGGTCCCGGCGTGCCGGCGACGCTGAGCGTCCTCCCGGACACGTTCACGTTCGCGTGGGCAGTCGCGATCCTCTTCGGCGCCGCCTGGCTGCTCGACGCCCGCGGGTACGCCGCCGGGCGCACCCTCGCGGCGGCCACGTGGGGCGTTTTCGGGCTGTTCTGGCTGACGACGGTGCCGTACTTCGCGTTCGAACACCAGAGCTACGTCGAGTCGATCCTCGCGCTCGTCGGGGTGCCCGCCT
>CAZKXC010000076.1:0-11199 GCA_964556645.1 uncultured Halobellus sp. | reverse complement strand
GAACTCGTAGTTCTCGTGGACGAACGTGTGCTCCCAGCCGAGCACGTGGCCCGGCGGCCACCAGCGGTCGACGTACGGGTCCGACTCGTCGGTCACGAGCACCGTCTCGTAGCCGCGGTCGCCGTCTCGAAGCACCTCCAGTTCGTTGAGACGTTCGAGCGAGAACCGCAGGCTCCCGGCCGAGCCGTGAATCTCGACGGTGTGGTCGTTCTTGTGGCCGGTCGCGACCCGCGAGGCCTCGAAGCTCCCCATCGCGCCGGAGTCGTAGGCGACCTGGGCGGTGTACGCGTCGTCGACCGTCACGTCGCGGTACTCTTCGACGCTGCCGTCGTCGTCGAGAACCGGGCGTTCTTCGACGAACGTCCGTGTGTGTCCCGCGACGCGGTCGACCTCGCCGACGCGGTCGCCGACGAGAAACGCCGCGAGGTCGATCGTGTGTGCGCCCAGGTCCCCGAGCGCGCCCGATCCCGCCAGGTCGGCGTCCATCCGCCACGCCCACGGTGTCTCGGGGTCGACGAGCCAGTCTTGGAGGTATCGCCCGCGAACGTGGCGTATCTCGCCGAGTGCGCCGTCGTCGATCAGCCCCTTTGCGTGGCGTATCGCCGGCACGAACCGGTAGTTGAACGCACAGCCGGCCGGAACGGCCGCGTCTGCGGCGGCGTCGCGCATCCGCCGGGCGGCCTCGAGCGTGGGTGCGAGCGGCTTCTCACAGAGCACGGGAACGCCCGCCTCCAGCGCGGCGATCGACGGCTCCGCGTGAACGTGGTTCGGCCCGAGGTTGTAGAAGACGTCGACCGCCTCGATCGCGGTCGCCCAGTCTGTCGCGGTGTTCGCGAACCCGAGGCGGTCGGCCGCCGCCGCCAGCTCCTCCTCGTCGCGCCCGACGAGCGTGTGGCGTTCGACCGCCGGGGCGTCGGGAAAGAACATCGGCAGTCGGGCCAGCGCGTTGGCGTGTGCCATTCCCATGAACCGGTATCCGAGCACGCCGATCCGGAGCGGGTCGGCCGTCGCCGTGGGCGTCGTCTCAGACATGGGTCACTCCGTCCAGTAGGCGTCGCCCGGTCGCGTCTCGAACACCGCCCGCGAGAGCACGTCGACCGCCTTTCCCAGCCCCTCGCGCGAGGCGGTGAGCGAGTCCTCGTGTTCGATCGAGAGCGCCCCTTCGTAGCCGACCATCCGGAGCGTCGAGACAACGTCCTTCCAGTGGGCCTCGTCGTGGCCGTAGCCGATCGAGCGGAACAGCCACGAGCGGTCGGCCTCCTCGGTGTACGCCGTCGTGTCGAGAACGCCTTTCACCCGGGCGTTCGACTCGTACAGTTTGGTGTCTTTGGCGTGAACGTGGTGAATCGCGTCGTGGTCGCCGAGCAGCCGGATCGCCTCCGTCACGTCGATCCCCTGCCAGTAGAGGTGTGAGGGGTCGACGTTGGCGCCGATCCGCTCGCTCGTTGCCTCGCGCAGCGCGAGCAGTCCGGTCGGCTCGTAGACGAGCATGTTCGGGTGCATCTCGATGGCGACGTCGACGCCGTGAGCGTCGGCGTGGGCGGCCACGTCGTTCCAGTACGGGATCGCGACCTCCTCCCACTGGTACTCGTGGGCCGCGGCGTGTTCGGTCGGCCACGGGGCGGTGATCCAGTTGGGCGTCGTGTCGCCGGGCGCGCCGGCCGGCAGTCCCGAGAAACAGGTCACGGTGTCGACGCCGAGCTGGTCGGCCAGCTCGATCGCCTCGCGCAGTTCTCGGTCGGCCTCGTCGGCCCGGTCGGCGTCGGGATGGAGCGGATTGTTGTGTGTCGCCAGCGCGGAGACGCGCAGGTCGTGGTCGTCGAGCAGGTCGGCGAGCGCCGCCTGCGCGCGGTCGTCGTCGAGGTAGTCCCGGCGGTCGATGTGGTCCTCGCCGGGGAAGCCGCCGACGCCGAACTCGACGGCGTCGACGCCCAGGTCGGCGAGGGACGCGAGCGCGTCCTCGAGTGGTTCGTCGCCCAGGGGAACGGTCAGTACGCCGATATCCATACCTCGGAGTCTCGTCACGTTCGAACTAAACAGTTAGGATGCGCTCGCGGGCGCCGGAACGGCGCGTGGCGGCCGCGACCACATGAGGTTTTAACGGGTGGAGCGTGTAGAACGCCCATGGGAATCCTCTCGCGCGCCTCCTACGTCATCCGCTCGAAGGTGAACGCCCTTCTGAACCGGGCGGAGGACCCGACGGAGTCGCTCGACTACTCGTACGAACAGATGCGCGACGAGCTCCAGGACGTCAAACAAGGGATCGCCGACCTCACGACCCAGAAGAAACGCCTGGAGATACAGAAACGAAAGCTCGAAGAAAACGTCGAAAAACACAACCGACAGGCCCGCGAGGCGGTCCAGCAGGACCGCGACGACCTCGCCCGGAAGGCCCTCGAAAAGAAGAAGTCGAAGATGACACAGATCGAGGAGCTGGAGGGGCAGATCGCGGACCTCAACGACACCCAAGACCAGCTCGTCGAGAAGAAGAACCGGCTCCAGAACCGGATCGAGGAGTTCCGGACGAAAAAGGAGACGATGAAGGCCCGCTACGAGGCGGCCGAGGCGTCCTCGCGCGTCTCCGAGGCGATGACCGGCGTCGGCGACGAGATGGAAGACGTGAGCCGCTCCATCGAGCGGGCCGAAGAACAGACCGAGGAGATGGAGGCGCGCGCGGAGGCGATGGACGAGCTCGAAGAAACCGGCGCCTTCGAGGACGCGCTCTCGGACAAGGATTCGATCGACCGCGAGCTGGAGGGGCTCTCGACGGACAGCGAGGTCGACGCGGAGTTAGAAACGCTCAAGGGCGAACTCGGAAAAGGCGACGCGACGGCGGAGAACGGAGCGGCCGAGAACACGGAGGAGGCGGTCGACGCCGAGCTCGACGACCTCCAGGCGGACATCGACGGCGCGGACCTCGAGGCGGATCTCGAGGACGGCGACCTCGACGCAGAGACTAACGTCGAACTCGAGGAGTCAGAAGCCGACGCCGACGAGCCGCGGAACTGACGCCGACCGTCCTCTCTGCGGGCGGGGCGTCCGCGTTCGACCGGTCTGCTCGTCTCAACCGTGGGTGTATCCGCGGTCCGGCAGCGGGTCGCCGTCGGCGGTCACTCCCGCGGTCGGTTCAACGATCCTTCCGACCCGTGTCACCCCTGCCGGACACGCCTCTCGGGCCCGCTCGACCGCGGCGTCCGGCATCGAACACACCAACTCGAAGTCCTCGCCGAAGTGTGCCGCGAGTTCGAAGCGTTCGTCCGCGTCGTCGACCACGTCGTCGACGGCGGGGTGAACCGGAACCGCGTCGCGGTCGAGTGCGACTCCGACGTCGCTCGCCTCCGCGAGCTGGTGTATCGACCTGGCGAGGCCGTCGGAAGAATCCATCATGGCGGTCGCGCTCGCTGTGAGCGCGCGTCCGTCCGCGACGCGGGGAGTGAACCTGAAGAGGTCGTTCGCGCGGTCGCGTGCGGTCTCGGTCTCTCGCTCGAACAGCCGGAGGGCCGCCGCCGACCGTCCCCACTCGCCGGTGACACAGAGCGTTTCGCCCGGCGACGCGCCGGAACGGTAGACCGCCTCGCGGTCGTCGCCGACGGCTCCGATCGCCGTCGTGGCGGTCGTGAACTCCGTGTGCGTGTCGAGGTCGCCGCCGACGTACTCGGCGTCGACGGCCGCACAGACGTCGCTCGCGCCCGCGACGAACCGGTCGAGCGCCCGCCGGTCGAACGCGTCGTCGGCGTAGACGGCGACCGCGGCCGTCGCCGCCGCGCCCATCGCCGCGACGTCCGACAACGACGCGCCGACCGCGCGCCAGCCCGCCGTGTAGCGGGTCGTCCCCGCCGGGAAGTCGGTTCGGTCGTGAAGCATGTCGGTGGTGATGACGGTTCCGTCCACGACGGCCGCGTCGTCGCCGGCGTGTGGCAGGTTCGCCGCGAGTCTCCGGAGGGCGTCGCGCTCGTTCACGGCCACACGGGGGGTTGCCAGGCGGTTAGGTGGATCGGTCGGGGGAGCCCGACGGCCCGGCGCGTGTCACCGCGCTCGGGTTGTGCGTGTCCATCATGGTCTATCATTAACTTTAATACGCAGTGGGCGCACGCTTCGAGCGTGATGACAGTACGCGTACGCGAGCCCGCCGCCGACCGTTGCTTCGACGCCCCGCCTGCCGACCGCCACATACGACGACACGACACACCCGATGAACCCTGAGCACTCGACCACGACGGACCGCACGACCACGAACCGCACGACGACCGAGCCGACATCGACTCCTCCGGACGACGCGACCCCTCCGGACGACGCTGCTTCTCACACGACAGACGCCACCCCCGCGATCGAGATCTTGGTGCCGATGTACGGCGGCGGCGCCGGCCCGCGGCCGGACTCCACGTCGCTCACGACGCGGCGCCGGTGACGGCCGGCGGGCGAGCAGACGCCCGGCCGTCCGAGGTCGCCGACCGTCCGGCGGTCGCCCGACCGATCCCTCGTCGGAGAACGGCGGAGTTTTCCCGCTGCCGCCCGGGTGACGGACATGGACGACGACCTCATCGACGAGACCGGGACGCCCCTGTCGCGGTACACGCGACTCCCCGGAACGGGCTTTTTTTATCCGGACTCGCTCGACGACGAGCGCGCCGAGCAGCGCGCCCGCGAGACGATCGAGGGTGCGGAGGCGGTCGTGGTCGCCGACGGCGACGCCGACGGACTCGCCTGCGCGGCGATGGTCCGCGAGGCGCGCGACGCCGCCCTCGACGTCGCCCCCTTCGAGGCGGCACTCGCTGAGCGGTCCGACGACGACACGGCCGCGACCGACGGATCAGAGCCGGACGCAGACGATGCGCCCGTGACCGAGCCGGCCGTCGACGCCGACCCGACCGAGAACGCCCACGCCGAGTCGCCCGTCGGGCTGATCGCGGCCGGCCCGTACTCGCTCGACACCGCTCTTGAGCGTGTCGTCGCGTACGCAGACGACGGGATCGACCTGTTCGTGTGTGACCTCTGTCCCGACGAGTACGCTCCGATCTCCGACGCGCTCGAGGCGCTCTCGGCGTCGTGTGCGTCGATCAGGTGGTTCGACCACCACCAGTGGGACGCCGACGTCGCCGCGGCCGTCCGGGACTGCGGCGTCGACCTCGTCGTCGGCGAGTCGGACGAGGAGTGTACCGCCGACGTGGCGCTCCGGTCGCTGGACCACGCCTTCGGCGACCGGTGGACGGAACTCGCCGCGGTGACCCGCGATCACGACCTCTGGATCAAAGAGGACCCGCGCTCGGACGACCTCGCCGACTACTCCTACTGGTCCGGAAGCGAGGAGTACGCGACGATTGTCGGCGCGTACGGCGCCGACCTCCCCGAGCCGGTGCGGTCATTCGTGGCAGAACGCCGGGTCGAGAAGGAGGCCCGCATCGACCTCGCGGTCGAACGCGCCGTCACCCACGAGGTCGGCGACTGGCGCGTCGACGTGACGTACGGCCGGTGTTCACAGAACGAGGTGGCCGAGACGCTCCGCGACCGAGGCGCCGACGCCGCCGTGATCGTCAAACCCGCGGGCTCGGCGTCGATCCGCGGCTCCGAGCAGTTCCGCCACGCCCACGAGGTCGCCGGCAGGGTGAACGGCGGCGGCCACCCGCAGGCGGCCGGCTGTAAGCCCGACATCTACGACGACATGCTCGACTACGCCCACCACTGGACGACCGAGGGCGAGGCGTGCAAGCGAGTGATTCTCGCGGCATTCGAAGCCGTCGCCGAGGCGGTCGACGGCGACGACGACGCGGGTGCTGTCGACGCGTAACGCCACGCGAATCCACGGCTTCCGTCCCTGCCGACGCCCTCTCTTCGCGGAGGACGGCTACGACGAGGTCGGCGACATCTTGATGTCGAGGCTCTTCTGGACGAGCTGGGTGAACGCCATCGAACAGAGGAAGTACCAGACGATCCACACCTGCATCGGGCCGACGATTCCGGTGTCCCAGGTGACCGTGCCCGCGAGCGGCATGACGATCTCCTGTGTGGCGACGCTCGGATACGCGGACTCGGAGCCGCGGTAGCCGATGACCCAGAACATCCAGAGGAACGCCGGGATCGTCAGGAACATGATCCACACCATCGGGCGGAACTGTTCTTTGAACATTCCGAGCTGGTCGCCCATCGCCTCCATCTGCTCGTCCTGGATCGCGTCGAGCGCCTCGTCGTCGTCCTGTTCTTTCGCCTCCTTGCGGCGTTCTTGGATGTCTTTCATCCGGTCTTGGTACATGCTCATCTTCTCCATGTCCATCAGCCCCGCGCGCAACAGGGTGGAGTAGAGGCCGGTCCCCAACGCGATCAGCATGATGACGACATAAAACGGGACGAGCCCGAGCAGCGGTCCGAACACGACGTCGATGGCGCCGGCGATGAGGTTTCGCACCGGCGAGACCGCGTAGCCGACGAACGCGCCGACCGTCGCCAGCGCGGCCAGCTTGTCCCACTTGGTCCACGACGTCGTCTCCGGGGTTTCGACGTCGCTGCCGGAGTCGTCGTCGGTCAGTCCCTCCTCGATCTCCTCGTGATCGGCGATCGCGAACCCTTCCTCGCCGTCGACGAGGATCTCCTTTTCGATCAGTCGTCCCCACTGTCCGCTGGAAATCTCGTCGCGAACGTCGACCCAGCGGACCTCGCCGTCGGTGGCGCGGTCGAGAACGACCTCGAGTGCGTCTCGCATCTCGCCGTCCTCCTGAACGAGCGAGCGGACCCGGCGTTCGACCTTACTCATTGCCATACGGTTGGCGGTCGACGGTTAAGAACCTTGTAGAATCGCCGCCGCCCCGACGGCGGACGCGTTCAGCCCTCGACGACGGTCCGGATCCGGTCGAAAACCTCCTCGGGGGTCGCCTCGCCGTCGACCTCGACGAGGACTCCCTCCTCGCGGAAGTGGTCGACGACGGGCGCCGTGTTCTCGTAGAACACCTCGAGCCGCTCGCGGGCGGTTTCTTCGGTGTCGTCCTCGCGCTGGATCAGCTCGCCGCCACACTCGTCACAGACCCCTGGCTCCTCGGGGGGTTGGAAGTCGACGTGGTAGTTCGCGCCACACGCCTCACAGACGCGGCGACCGGTGAGCCGGTCGACGAGCACCTCCTCGTCGACGTCTAAGAGCACGACGGCGTCGAGGTCGGTGATCTCAGAGAGGTACTCCGCCTGTTCGATGTTTCGCGGATAGCCGTCGAGCACGAAGCCGTCAGACTCCCGGAGTGCGGCCTCCACGATCTCGTTGACCACCGGATCCGGCACGAGCTCGCCCGCGTCCATGAACGACTTGGGGGTCCCGTACTCCGTCTCCATCTCCTTGTTCGCGCGGAGCGCGTCGCCGGTGGTGACGTGGTCGATCCCGTACGCCTCGGCGAGTTTCGCGCTTTGTGTGCCCTTTCCCGCGCCCGGGGCGCCCAACAACAGGATCCGGTGGCTCATGTTCCGGCGGTCGCCCCGCGCACGTAAAGCCTTGAAGATCCGCGACGGGAGCGTCGCCCGACGGCGTCCGACGCCGGGTCGTTCGGACCCGGACCGATCACTCCGCGGGCTCGTTGAGCCGGAGCGCCATCTCCAGCTCGAAGCTCTGGGCGTTCGAGGTTTCGAACCCGATCTTCTCGTACAACGACACCGCCGCGCGGTTCCACCGCTCGACGGTGAGCCACACTTTCTCTATCCCTTGGGCCTGGCCGTACCCCAGCAGGCCGCGGATGAGTCGAGTCCCGATCCCCGCCCGCTGGTACGTCTGGTGGACGAAGATCGCGAGCTCGTACGCGCCGTCGTCGGGCACGAGCGTCGCGTGGCCCGCGACCTCGTCGCCACACCAGGTGACCACGTTGAGACAGTCGTCGGTGAGAATCGCGTCGAGCCACTCGCGGATCCGCGATTCGCCGCCGGGGGGAATGCCCTGCGCGCGGTCCGACGGGTCGAACGAGTCGTACATCGCGACGAGCGCCTCGTAGGTCCCCTCGGAGCCGTCGTACACGCGAACCTCGACGTCGCGGCCCTCACGGTCGGTGAACGCGATCGGCGGGGCCTCGAACCGGTCGGCGACCGCGTCCGGATACCGTCGGTCGTTCATCTGACCAGCGTGACCGACGTGTTGCTGTTCAACAGGACGAACTCGGCGATCGGCCCGATCGTGATCTTCCCCATCGGACTGGTGTGACCGCCGCCGAGGACGATCTCGTCGAACCCTTCTCGCTCGGCGATGTCGATCAGCCGGCTCCCGGGGTCGCCCTCGACGTGCCGCACCTCGGCGTCGATTCCGGCCGCCTCGACCGCCTCGTCGGCCCGGTCCACTATCTCCGCCACGTCGGCGTCGGCGTCGGGATTGTCGACGACCGCGACGGTGAGGTCATCGTCCGCGACCGCCGCGCGCTCGACCGTGCGCTCGAGCGCGCGAAACGAATCGTCGCTGCCGCCGATCCCACAAAGCACCTTCATACCGCTCACCTCACGCGCCGGTCTCAAAAGCGTTCGCCGCTTCGCCCCGGCGACGCCGCGATGACCTAGCCGGAAACGTCTCCGACTACTCCCGTGGTCCACCGATCTGCGTGACGGCCGGAGCGTCGGTCGAACAGATCGAGGGCGTTTCAGGCTGATCTCGACCCACAGCGTCTGGCCGTGAGCCGTATCGACAGGTCCGAATCGGGTGAACACGTAAGTCACCCGCCTCTGATACTGGCACATGACCGACGCAGCGATCGTGACTGGTGCGGCCAGCGGCATCGGGCGAGCGACCGTCGACCTGTTTCGCGAGCGGTACGACCTCGTGGTCGGCATCGACGTCGACGAGGCGATCCGAGAGGTCGCCACGGAGTTCGACGGCGTCGAGGGATACGTCTGTGACGTGCGCGATCACGATCGCGTCCACGAGGTCGTCGACGAGGTGGAGACGGACGCGGACGTCGTCGCGGTCGTCAACAACGCGGCAATCTCTCGGTCGGTCTGGATCGGCGACCTCACTCCGGAAGACTGGCACGAGGTGCTCGAGGTGAATCTAACCGGGCAGTACAATCTCGTTCACGCGACCGCCCCACGGATGTTCGACCGCGCGCGTGGTGCCATCGTGAACGTCTCCTCGGGAGCAGGCAAGCAGGGATCGGCGAGCGGTGGCGTTCACTACTCCGCCTCGAAAGCCGGCGTCTTCGGGCTCACGAAAGGGCTGGCCAAACAGCTCAGCCCGCACGTCCGGGTGAACTGTATCGTGCCGGGCCTGATGGACACTCCCCTGACGACGGAGTCCGGACTCTGGACGGAGGAGGGTATCGATGAGTTCACCGATGCCGTCCCGCTGAGCCGACTGGGTACGCCTGCGGAGGCCGCCGAACTGATTGCGTTCCTCTGTTCGTCGCGCGCCGGCTACATGACCGGTGCCGTCGTTGAGGTCGACGGCGGCGCGTCGCTGGTGTGAGCCGACTCAGTTCTCGTTGACGAACCTCTCAGCGGCATCCGTCGCGTTCCGGAGCCGGTGCCGGAGCCGTGTGACCTCACGGGTCAGCGTGGTCGTCGCGAACCGTTCTCGGCGTCGGGTGCCGTCGACCGCCGCAGCACGGCGCAACTTCGGCAACGGCTGATGCGGAAGGGCCGGCTCGTGGTCGTAATCGCGGCGACTCATGTACAGCGCTGGAATCAACTCGTTGCCGAGCGCGACCTGGAGGTCCTCGGCGGCCGCCGCAGTCGACGACTCCCAGCCGCTCACGTCTTCGACAACGGCGTACGCCTCCTCGAGCGCCGCACCGAGCGCGTCGAGTTCCGTGTGGATCGGTTCAAAACGCCGATCGGTCTCCGATTCGATCGCTTCAATCTGTTCGCGAACGTCGGACACCGTCGCGCGGTAATCGTGGGGCAGCACCGGCGAGTTGCATATTCGGCTCGCGAGCGCGACTGCGATGCGGGTTTCTTCGGCCAACACGTCGAGATCAACCTTGTCGCGGGTGTCCTCGGGCGTGTGCCACCACCAGCCGCCACCGACGGGGCCGCCGTCGCCGCCCGGCTCCAAACGGGCACCCGAGAGCAGCGACGCGAGACCCGCGCCCCAAAACGACTGGTCAGAGTTGCGCGCCGGACGGTCGTTCCCGAGGAATCCGGCTTCGCCGCCCTCGAGCAGCGGCAGATCGCCCGCCGTCTCCAGTACGTCGACGTGTTCGTCGGCGAGTTCGGCCATTTCCTGACGCCAGAGACCGTCAGCACCTCGGAGACCGTTCAAATCGAGGTGGTAGTAAGCGACGCCGTTCTCCCGAAGGTCGAGCCACTTCTGATCGGCCCACCACGCGCTCCCGGCGTACCGGCCCGTCGAGTGGGCCGGCCAGAAGCCGAACACGACCCCCCGAGCGGGCGGATCCTGTGCGAAGACGCGGGCCAACTCGAGCGTCGCTGCCATCGCCGTCGCGTTGTCTGTGATCCCTTCATACCACGAGTCGACGTGGTTACCGACGACCATGTAGCGCTCACTCTCCGTGCCTTCGATTCGTCCGACCGGACAGGGAAGCGTGGTGAGTTCGGTCGTTACCTCGGTCGTAACCGTCGCCTCGACCGGCCCCTCGTCGCATCGGTCGAGGAGCCAGTCGCCGGCCTTTCTGGTGATCTCGACGACAGGCAGGTCCGGAATCGCCTCCTCGTCGTCGAGGCCGGGCGTTCCCCAGACAGGCGTGACGATCATCTCGTGGAGATGGTCCGGATTCGGGGACTGATAGATCACCGCCTCAGCGCCCGCGGCCTCGAGCAAGGTGATTGGTTCCGGCGTCGGGAGACCCGTGGTGAACGCGATTTTCCCTTCTACGTCGGCGGCGTCGACAGTCTCCTCGGTCACGTCGCCGATGCGGACGACCTCGCTCGAGACCCCGCTCGGGGGCGTACTCGCGCTAAAGGAGGTGGTGATCGCCTCATCGAACGTCCGTCGCGTGGGAGCGGTCACGTCGACGCGGCCGTCCTCGGGGACGCTGATGTACCCCTCGAACTCGTGTAACTTGGCCTCACAGCCGTACTCCCGCAGCGTCTCGACGACGTACTCGCTGGCCTCCCACTCGTCGTCGGTGCCGGAGACTCGCTCGGTGCCGTCGAACGCGTCGACGTGTCGTTGTAACGCGTCGACATCGACCCGTTCTCGAAGCCTCCTGTCGGCTTCTCTATCGACCTGCTCAATCATGGCTGACCGATAGAACAACCAGGACATAGTAGTTCGGACACCAGCAGAACTCA
>CAZKXC010000075.1:0-11335 GCA_964556645.1 uncultured Halobellus sp. | reverse complement strand
GATTTGAACCCTCGACCTATTCCTTACGAAGGAATCGCTCTGCCAGCTGAGCTACTCCGGCACTCACACTACGCTACCCCGAAGATAAAAATAAGGGTTCCGAAACCGAGCCGTCGGCCGGCAGGGCCCACGCCGGCTTGTAACCGAACCCGCTTGAGTACACGCGGTGTTACACATCGTACGTATTGACTCGAGTATTGAGGGGAATATAAGGAAAAGATACAAATAGACGTTCAGATTGTGGAGTAATGCCGCATGACACCGACCGCATGCCACATTGTTCGATCCTTCCGTCGGTGTCACTCCGACCTGAGCCCGTGTCGGGCGGCGACGACCACACCGGCGACACTCCCCCACGGTCGCCGCGGAGTTGGTCGACAGTTGTCAGCCACCGCCACGGCCGGTACGTGACCGACGTCTCCGACGTGCCAAGCGCGAGGTCGCCTCTGGCCCCGACGATCGACGGTCGTGGGCCCTTGTCATGTAACGGGCTGTGACCGTTTCTCCCGGTCCGTCGCCCGGGAGAAACGACCTTCGAAGCGGTTAGCGACGCGGGGAGACGGTTCTGGCGTCACCCGAAGCGGCGGCGCACCGCGTCGGCCGCCGCGGACAGGCCGCTCCAGCCGGCGCCGATGACGCCGCCGAGACGGACCTCCGCGGGGGCGACTCCGAGGTTCGCCGCCAGCGGTCCCGGGCGGGCGGCCGCGCCGAGAACGGCGACGGTTCGGCCGCGCACCCGCACCTCCGTGGTGAGATCCGTCGCCGCCAGCAGCCGCGTCGGCCCGGACGCGTCCGCGTCGGGTGGGAGACTGCGGGCCACCCGAAGCGCCTCTCGGACGGTCGGCACCTCGAGAAACACCCGATCGCCCGTCGACCGAACGTCGATCTGGATGTCGTCGACGGTGAGCGTCAGGTCGTCCGTCGTGACCGATAACGGGGCGGGCGCGTCAGTCCTGCTCACGGGTGGTAACCCGAACGGTGCCGTCGAGCCGCCAGTTGGCGTGCTCGGCGTCGTCGCCGGTTCCGCTCGGGACGTCGACGGTCATGTCTTCGAACTCGTAGATTATCTCCGCGTTGCGGCCGGTGAGGCGGTCGTACAGGCCGATAGCCAGGTCCGGCCAGGTGGTCGTCTCGTCGATCCGCTCGGCAGGGTCCTCGTTTTGACTCATGCGATTTGGCCGACGCGCTCGAATGACATATAATTTGTCGCAGAGGCGACCGGGCGGCTCGGATCACGGACGGTTTTTACCACTCCTGTCACAGGGGGTGTATGCGCCTCGCGCCATCGGCGATCACGCGGCACACGCGACCGGGACCGCCTCGAGCGAACGACACCGACGAGGGCGGAGCGGGATGAGTCGCGTCATCGTGCTCGCGCTCGTCGGCGCGTTCGCGTGGGGGTTCTGGGCGTTGTTCGCGGACGTGGCGACCCGGTCGATGGCGCCGGAGGCGGCGATGGTCGTCTCGTACACCGTCGCCATCGGGGTCGCGGGAACCTACGTGGTGTATCGGGGAACGAGCGTCCTCGGAAGCGACCCGACCGCGCTCTGGTTCGCCGGACTCGCCGGCGTGGCGTCCGGCGTCGGCGCGGTCGCGTACTACGCGGCGCTTCAGATCGGCTCACCGGGCATCGTCACGACGATCACGGGGATGTACTTCGTCGTCGCCGCGGTGTTGAGTATCGGTCTGCTCGGCCACACGCCGGCGCCGAGCGACGCGGCGGGGATCGCGGCGGCGGTCGTCGCGGTGGGCCTGATCGCGTACTGAACCACCCGCGGCGTCACGCCCGCGTCAGCCGGACGTCGAGACAGACGTTCTCCTCGTGGGGGGCGTACGACCGAACCACGCGCTCGGTCTCGACGGCGACGTCGTAGGCGTCGCCCGCGGCCGTGCGGATCGACCGGATTCCGGGGCCGAACGGGTCGTCCTCGTGTTGGATGTCGTAGTAGTGGACCACGCAGTCGTCGCCCGCCAACGAGACGGCGGTGTCGAGGAAGTCGGCGGCGGAGTGCGGGAGGTTCATCACGATCCGGTCGGCGGAGTCGGCGTGTGCGTCCGTGGTCTCGCGAACGTCGCCGGCGACCGCGGTCACGCGGTCGGCGACGTCGTTTCGCTCGGCGTTCTCTCGGAGGTACGCGACCGCCGCCTCGTTGAGGTCGCAGGCGACGACCGTCGCGCCGCGGGCCGCCATCGGGACCGCGTACGGACCGACGCCGGCGAACATGTCGACGACCGACTCGCCGGCGTCGACCTGCTCGGCCACCCGGTGGCGTTCGGTGGCGAGCCGCGGCGAGAAGTACACCTCGGCGACGTCGAGCCGGAACTCGTGGCCGTACTCGCGGTGGATCGTCTCGGTGCCGTCGCCCGCGAGCACGTCCCACTCGCGGACGCGCAGTTCACCCTCGATCGGCGAGGCGCGGCCGAGCACGGTGGCACACGGGAGGTCGGAGGCCATCACGGCGTCAGCGATCTCCCGGGCGCGCTCGTCGTCGTCCTCGTCGAGGATCACGATGTCGCCGAGCCGTTCGAGCGACGGTTCGTATCCGAGCAGGTCGGCGGGCGTCTCCGGGCGGTCGCGCTCCGGCGCGTCGCGCTCGACGATCCGGTCGGCGAGCGCCGCCGGCACCGCCGCGCGACCGGTAACCGGGATGTAGATCGCGTCGGCCTCGGCGACGATCTCGTGGTCGCCGTCGAGGGCCCCCGCGTCGGCGAGTCGGCCGCGGACGGCCTCGCCGCGCTCGCGCTCGACGACGACACAGGGAACGGTCATCGGCGACCGAACGCCGGCCAGAAAATAAAGCGTGGCGTTTCGGCGGGACGCGTCGGCTCACGTCGACGACGGATCGGCGACCGCCGCCAGCAGGTCCTCGCCGTCGGTGTCGCCGGGAACCCTGATGACGTGTGCCGCGGCGTCGACCGCGTCGGCGGCGGCGCCGGCCGGGTCGTCCGGCGTCGAGCCGTCCGCCGTCGGGTCGGCGCCACCGACCACCACGGTCGCGTCTGCGGCCGCCGCGAGGTCGCGCGCCGCCGCCCGCGACGCCGCGTCGACGCCGGCAAATGCCGGGACGGTGACGACGGTCGCGCCCGCGTCCGCGGCCGCGACGGCGGCGACGTCACCCTCGGGAACGACGCCGAGCGAGAGCTCGTGGCCGGCGGCGGCGAGCCGCGCCACGACGCTCGCCGTGTCGGGGCCCGTTCCGACGACGTGAAGCCGGCGTGAAGCCGTCTCCGAGCGCGGAAACGACGTGACCGCAGGGGTGTTCGTCGCCGGGTTTCGCCCGACGAACGCCTCTGCCTCGAACGCCTCGCCGACCGCGGCAGCGTCGAGCACCGTCTCGGGCGGCCCGGCCGCGCGCACCCGGCCGCCGGCGAGAACGACCACCCGGTCGCAGTACCGGGCCGCCATGTCGAGGTCGTGGATCGCCGCGATCGCCGCCCGACCGTCGTCGACGAGGTCGCGAACGAGCTCCATCGTGGTCACGGCGTGGTTCACGTCGAGGCTCGCGGTGGGCTCGTCGAGCACCAGCGCCGGCGTCTCCTGTGCCAGCGCCCGCGCGAGCAGGACCCGTTGGCGTTCGCCGCCGGACACCGCCGTGATCGAGCGGTCGGCGAACCGCTCGACGCCCGCGGCCGCCATGGCGTCGTCGACGGCGGCGGCGTCGGTCGCGTCGTGGCCGTCGAACCGACCGAGGTGCGGGGTTCGCCCCATCTCGACGACGTGGCGCACCCGGAAGTCGAACGAGAGGCCCGTCTCCTGCGGGACGCTCGCCACCCGGCGGCTGGACTCGCGCGCGGACAGCCCCGACAGTCGGTCGCCGTCGAGCCAGACGCGTCCCGCGTCGGCGTCGACGGTGCCCGTTATCGCGCGCAGGATCGTGGTCTTGCCGGCGCCGTTGGGGCCGACGAGTCCGACGAACTCGCCGCGGTCGACGGTCATCTCGACGCCGGAGACGACCTCGAGGTCGCCGAAGGAAACCGACAATTCCCGCGTCGCGATCAGGGAGTCGGCGGCGTCGGCGTTCGCGTTGGCGGCGTCGGCGTCCGCGTTGGCGGCGTCGACGTCCGCATTGGCGATGTCGGCGTCCGTGTCGACGACACCTCCCTCCGTGGACGGGTCGTCGGCGCCGTCTGCCGCGTCGTCGGCGCTCACAGCTCGTGCACCTCCCGGTTCATCAGCAGGTACATAAAGAAGGGGGCGCCGACGGCGGCCGTGACGATTCCGACCGGAAGCTCCGTGGCTCCCGCCCGGGCGACGGTGTCGGCGGCGACGAGAAACGCGCCGCCCGAGAACGCGGCGGTCGGAAGCAACACGCGGTGGTCGGGCCCGACGACGAGCCGGAGGATGTGCGGGACGATCAGGCCGACGAAGCCGATGACCCCGGCGAACGCGACGCCCGCGGCCGTGATCAGCGCGCTGGCCGCGAGCAACACCCGCTTCGTGCGCTCGACGTTGATCCCGAGCCCGTGGGCTTCCTCCTCGCCGAGCAGGAGGACGTTGAGGTCGCGGGCGTACACGAGCA
The DNA here is from genome assembly GCA_964556645.1 of uncultured Halobellus sp. Taxonomy (GTDB): domain Archaea; phylum Halobacteriota; class Halobacteria; order Halobacteriales; family Haloferacaceae; genus Halorubrum. Next base: position 6,815 of record CAZKXC010000075.1, on the reverse strand, counting down.
ACAGGAGGAACAACGGCGGGACGACGACGGCCGTGACCGCGACCTCGCTCCAGGCGGCCCCCGAGAGGTGGCCCATCAGCCACGCGACGATCCGCCGGAGCGACTCGCCGGCCTGCAACTGGAGGTACGAGATGACCGCGCCGAGAAACGTCTGGACGGCCACGCCCGCGAGAAGCAGCGTCGCCACCGGCGTCCGGCCGTGTCGCGTCGCGATGGCGTACACGCCGAACGCCGCGATCAACGCGCCGACGAACGCGAACAGGCTCACTCCGGTGCCGTACGAGAGGCCGACGTCGACCCCGCCGAGCACGGGCACCGTCAGCGTCGCCGACAACGCGGCCGGAAACACGATGAACGCGACCGCGCCGACCGCCGCGCCCGAGGAGACGCCGATGATCGACGGGTCCGCCATCGGATTCCGGAAGAATCCCTGCATCACGGTGCCCGCGGCCGCGAGCGCGAAGCCCACCAGTGCCGCGAGCAGTATCCGCGGCAGCCTGACGAGCACCACGATTCGCTCGTGGACGTCGTCGACCGGGAACGCGAACGGCGACCGATAGGTGAGGTCGATGCCCGGGAGCGCGAGTGGGCCCGCGCCCGCGCTTGCGACCTCCACGCCCGCCGGGACGACCGCCGCGTTCAACACGATTTTCGCGACTTCCACGGGCGGGATCCGCACGGGACCGATGCCGGCGCTGACGACGACGACGGTCGTCAACACGCCGGCTAGAACGGCCGACCACGCCGTGGCTCGGCGCCGAACGCGCATGGTACTCAACAGCGCTTGTGGTAGCTAAATAGCTATTGGATGAGCGGCGCGGCCCGGGCCGATCAGATCCCCTGACCCATCAGGTGGCTCCGCAACACGTCGGGCGTTTTGAGTCCGGCGTCGCTGTTGAGCAACACGACCGTCTCGTCGCCGTCGAAGAAGCCCTCTTCTGCGAGTTCCCACGCGCCGGCCGGGGCGGCGCCGCCGGTGGCGCCCATCTCGACGACCTCGTTTTGCGCGACGGCGACCGCGCTCGCGAGCACGTCCTCGTCGTCGGCCGCGGTGGCCGTCCCGCCGCTTTCGGTCACCGCCTCGACGGCGGCCGCGCCGCCGGCCGGATCGGGAATCTCCAGTTCCCCGCAGATGGTGTCGGGCGTCGACCACGGCTCCGGCTCGTCGAGCCCGCGGTCGACCGCGGCCGCGACCGGCGCGCAGCCGCTCGCCTGCGCGGCGACCAGCCGCGGGACCGCGTCGACCGCGCCGATCCGTTCCAGCTCGACGAACCCCTTGTACACCCCGGCGATCACTTCTCCCGTTCCGGTCGGGACGACGACGACGTCCGGGGCCGCCCCCAGGTCGGCCGCCAGCTCGAACGCCACGGTCTTGATCCCCTCGTGGCGGTACGGAGTGGTGAACTCGTTCAGGTCGGTGTACGACGTCTCCAGCTGGTCGTCGACGGCGGCGGCCGCGTCGGCGTACCGGCCGCCGACCACGCGCATGTCGCCGCCGTGGACGTTCGTCATCGACTTGTTCGAGAACGCACACCGCGACGGGACGAAGGCGTACGAGCGCAGGCCCGCCCGGCCGGCGTACGCCGCCATCGACTGGCCGGCGTTGCCGGGGCTCGCACACGCCAGCGGCTCGACGTCGCGGTCGCCGGCGACGCCCGCGACCGCGGTCATCGCGACGGAGAACCCCCTGTCGAGGACGGTGCCGGTCGGATTTCGGCCCTCGTCTTTGACGTACACGGCGCCGACGCCGAGCTCGTCGGCCAGCCGCTCGGTCGGAACGAGCGGCGTCGCCCCCTCGCTCGCCGAGAGCGCGGCGCGAGCGGGGAACGGAAGCAGCGCGTCGTACCGCCAGTGGCCCTGTGGAATCGCGTCTCCATCGGTCTCGCCCGGCGACAAGAACGTCTCGGGATCGACCGCGTCGTAGTCGTACGTCGGCTCGCCGCCGTCGTCCGGGAGGGCTGCCGGATCTGCCGTCTCGTACACCCGACCGGACGCGTATGCTTCCAACCCGCGAAACGTTTCCGTCGTCTCCATGGGCGGGGTTCGGGCGGCGGCGACTAATCGCTTCCCTCTGTCGGCCGCGCCTCGACCCGCGGACCCTTTGGTTCTGCCCGTCGAAGCGTCGACATGGACGCAGACGCCATCGTCGTCGGCGGGGGACTCGCGGGGCTCGTCTCGGCGAGCCGGCTCGCGGAGGCGGGCGCAGACGTGACGCTGGTGGAGCGGCGCCCGACCGTCGGCGGACGGGTCCGGACCCGCGAGGTCGACGGGTTCACCCTCGACCGCGGCTTTCAGGTGTTGTTCACGAGCTACCCGGCCGTCGAGCGCGAGCTCGCGACGGACGCGCTCGACCTGCGGGCGTTCGCGCCCGGCGCGACGATCTGTCGACCGGGATCGCGGGCCGTGCTCTCGGACCCGCTTCGCGAGCCGAGCGCCGCGGTCGAGTCGGCGCTCAACCACGAGGTCACCTTCTCGGACAAGCTCCGGACGCTCGCGCTCCGCTACGACCTGAGCCGCCGCGCGGAGGACGCGTTCTTCGCCGGCCCCGACGCGTCGATCCGGGAGTACCTCGACGACTGGGGATTCTCCGAGGAGTACGTCGCCAACTTCGTCGAGCCCTTCTACGGCGGGATCACCCTCGACCGCTCGTTGTCGACCTCGAAACAGGTGTTCGAGTACACGTTCCGCTCGATGAGCCGCGGGTCGATCGCAGTCCCCGCAGAGGGGATGGCCGCGATCGCACGACAGCTCGCCGACCGAGCCGGAGACGCCGGCGTCGAGGTTCGGACCGGCGAGCGGGTCGAGACCGTCACGCCTCACTCCGGCGGCGGCGCGCGCGTCGAACTCGCGGACGGCAGCGGGCTCGACGCGAAGACGGTCGTCGTCGCCGCCACCCCGCCGGAAGCCGGGCGACTGACCGGGGTGGAGTCGGTGCCCGAGGCGGGGATCGGCACCGTCACCGCGTGGTACGCGCTGTCGGAGGGATCGTCGTTCGGCACGGGAAAGCGCATCCTGCTCAACGCGGCCGACGAATCGCCGAACGCGGTGGTTCCGATGTCGGAGGTCGCTCCGGAGTACGCGTCCGGCGACCGGCCGCTGATCGGCGCGACGTTCCTCGGCGAGGACGCGCTCAACCGCGACGACGACGACCTCCGAGAGGACACCGTCGAGGCGCTCTCGTCGTGGTTCCCGGAGCGCGGGTTCGAGGGGATAGAGACGGTCGACGTCGACCGGATCCCGTTCGCGCAGTTCGCTCAACCGCCCGGGATCCACGAGACGTTGCCCGACCCGGACGACCCGGCGGGACCGGTCGTGCTCGCCGGCGAGTACACCGAGTGGTCGGCGATACAGGGAGCGTTAGAAAGCGGCCGGCGCGCGGCCGAGACGGCGGGCGCTCACCTCCGGTGACCGGATCGCTCCGCGTCCGATCGTTCGTGACGTATATGGACGATTGTGTGAATATACACAACACATAGAAACGAACGAGCCTCTATATCGGATCTGAACGGCTGAACGTCCGAAAACTTTTTATTCGCTCACGAGTAAATTAACGCGCAATGGAAGACAGAGCCGACGCTGACGACGCGACAGAACAACCGATCGGCACGCAAACCCGCGTGCCGACCGAAGAATCGAACCACGACGAAACCGACGGGGAGATGATCCTTCCGCGGACGCGGGCCGCCTAACGGTCGCCGCGGAGCGGATATCCGAGGCCGACGGCGGTGAGAAGCGAACGCGCCGGACGACACGGCGGACGAGCGAGGGTCGCGGCGGCGGCAAGTGGCTTCGACCGACCCCGTCCAGTCAGTCGTCCGCCGCGGCAGCCGACCCGCCCGCGTCGCTTTTGTCGTCGATGCTCGGCGGATACGCTCCGCGGTCGAGCGTGAGGTCGGACTGCGGGCGGGCCATACAGGTGAGCGCGTACTCGTCGGCCTCCTCGTCGGTGAGCCCGCGGGCGGCCGGCTGGGTCACCTCGCCCTCGAGTATCTCCGCGGAACAGGCGAGACACATTCCGACGCGGCAGGAGTACTCCTGGGCGATCCCCTCCTCGATACAGGGCTGAAGAATCGTCTCCGTCTCGGACACCTCGATCGTCTCGCCGGTGCCGACGAACTCGACGGTGTACTCGGTCATGCCGTTCGGTACCCGTCACGCAAGCAAAAGCGTTCCCATGAGGTGGTGGTCGGCGATCGCGGCGCGACCGCACGGCGAGCGTCGACACCGCGCCGGTGGGGACGAATCGCACCGACTCGGGAGACCACTCGCCCGTCGAAACCGAGGTTCCGCGAACGGCGGGCGTTTTGCGTGGCGTTCTCCTAGTGGAAGCCGATGTTTGCGGGATCGGTGTCGCGGTCGAACGTCACCTCGAGAATCCCGTTGTTGAGATTCCGTTGTCCGGATTCGTCGTCGACGTACGCCGGGAGGTCTACGCGCGTCACGAACGGACGCGGCTCGACGGCAGCGTAGATCGCTACGGTACGCCCGTCACACTGAACCTCGACGTCTTCTGGCGTGGTCTCGGGAAGGTCGGCGACGACCCGGATCTCGTCGTCGTACTCGTGGACGTCGACGGGCGCTTCGTCGCCACCGGCCAGTAGGTCCTCGATTCCACCACCGAACGGACCCTCGTCGCCTGAGTTCGGTCTCATTGTGATGTCGAAGGGAGGTACGCCGATAAGCCTTCGGCGCAGCGTTTCGAGCCGAACTCCGGCGGCCGAACACACGAGTCGGGATCCGCTGTGCGTTCGCCCACGGGCGACGCGCCCGAACGGGACGACAAACGTGGCCGACGTGAAATCAAAAAAGCATCGAGCCGGGTTAGAACGCGGCCGGTGCCACGACGTAGGCGAGAATGAGCGTGAGAATGCCGGTGAACACGCTGTAGTACAACACCGGGATCAGTTCGAGACGGATGACGCGTCCTTCCTCGCCGATGAGACCGACCACGGTGAGCGCGGCCACCACGTTGTGAATTGCGATGAGGTTGCCGATTGCGCCGCCGACCGCCTGTGCGGCGACCACTATCTGTGTTGGCGCACCGATCTGTTGGGCGGCCTGGAACTGGAACAACCCGAACAGGATATCGCTGACCGTGTTCGAGCCGGCGATGAACGCGCCGAACGCCCCGATGAAGCCCGAGAAGAACGGGAACAGCTGTCCGGTCGTATCCGCCGTTATCTCCGACAGCAGGCCGAGCATCCCGGCGTCGATGGGAGCGTTCTCCAGCACGATGGTGCTGCCGGTCCGTTGCATGATCATGACCGTCGCGACGGCGAACCACAGCGCGATGACGGCCGGCGCGATGTTCCGGAGCGCCTCGCCCCAGGACGCCTTGATCTCGTCGGTGCTCATTCCGTGGAGCGCGTACGTGACCACGGCGACGAGAACGAAGAGACTTCCAGGGAGATACAGCAGTTCGACACCCTCCGAGAACGGCGTGCCGAGGATGTTGCTCCACAACAGAACGCCGGTGCCCGACAAGAACTCCTGAATCGGACTGACAACGCGGGTCACGACGAGCAGAACGGCCACGAGAAAGTACGGCAGCCAGGCCATACCGAGCGACATGTTCTGCGAGTGAGACTCCGCGAACGTCGCCGTACCGCCGTCGGTCACGACGGCGTCGTCTCGAGTTGTGCCCGTCGTGGTGCCGACCCCTTCTCCGGGCTCGATGCTGCCGACCCAGTGGTCCGGCCACTGCTCCTGCGGTCCGAAGTCCCAGTCATCCTCCGGAAGGAAGTAGCCGGCCCGCAGCGTTGTCGTGACCACGAGCAGTCCGACCATCGCGCCGAGAAGCGCCGGGAACGTCGGACCGAGGAAGTACGCCGTTGCGACGTAGGGGATCGCAAAGGAGGCCCACGCGAACAACGTCAGGGGGAGGACCTCGAGTGCCGGCTGTATCGACCGTTCTTCGCCGAAGAACCGGGTCATCATCGCCACGCCGATGAACGGAATCGCGACACCGACGATGGCGTGGATGAGCGCCGCCCACACACCGATCTGAGCGACGTACGCGCCGACGCTCTCGAAGCCGCCCTGCTGGAGCACCTGCTGTGATGCGCTTGCTCCCTCCACGAAGACCACGTCGCGCAACCCGATGATCAGCGGCGTTCCGACCGCGCCGAAGGTGATGGCGAGGATGTTCCCCGTCAGCGCGACGACCACCGCGGCCAAGGGCGGAAAGCCCAGGCCGACCAGCAGTGGACCGACGATCGCCGCGGGCGTCCCGAAGCCGGCCGCGCCTTCGATGAACGATCCCATCAGGAAGACGAGCAGGACGACCTGTACGCGCCGGTCGTCGCTGATCGAGGAGAACCCCGCGTTGATCACCTCGAACGCTCCGGACTGTTTCAGCGTGTACAACAGGAGGATCGCTCCGAACACGATCACCAGAATTCGGGTCGCTGTCAGCGCGCCGCGTATCGACGCGGCGGCGATGAGACGCGGCGACATCTGCCAGCCGATAAACGCGGCGACGGCCGCCACCGCCCACGCGAGAGGCATCGTCCGGGTTGCGGGCTGGTACAGTCCGACCATCAACACCGCGATCGTCGCCAGCGGCAACAACGCCAGAAGCACCAGCGTGTGTTCAGACATCGACTCTCACCCGCAGAAGCGGCGTGACCGGGCACGTGCTATCGCGTTCTCGGGGTGCGCTCGTCGGAAGGCGGTGTCGCGGCGTCATCGTCGGATCGCCTCGACACGCGGCTCCATCGCTCGGGATCGTCCGATGCGGTGGGTTCTTCGAGAGGACATCAGTCACGAGGTTTGCCAGAAAGGATTTATATTTATCTATAGTTACAGTATATACG
>CAZKXC010000074.1:1753-11503 GCA_964556645.1 uncultured Halobellus sp. | reverse complement strand
ACCAGCACCATCGCGATGAACACGATGAGCGTCCCGATACCCACTTGGCCGCGTTCCTCTTCGTTAGTTAGTATCTCGAACATTGTTACAGGGTAATTGACCGCGATTCGGTGAGTGGGCTGGGCGCCGTGTACACCTCAAACGTTTGTCCGCCCGAAGGAGCCGTGATGGTTACTTCAAGAGTCTCGCCGGCAGCAAGTCCGTCACCACCGACTGCGGATCCAGCAGCGATCGCATTATTGGCTGAATCATCTGACGACGTATCCAACGCGAGTATGATATCTTTTCTTGTGGCCGAATCTGTGAGCGTCTCCCCAACAGCCGACATATCAGTTGTCGCTACGCCGTCTGGGCCGACAACTTGGACATCTACGTCGCCGTTAAGATTGAGCCGATTGCTCCCAGGACTCAGACCAACTTGGAGATTGATTTGTTGTATTCCGTCTGCGCTTGTATCGATGCTTCCTTTTGGCACCGCAGCCGTGTACACCTGAATACTATCAGTCACCTGTGCGGTACTTTCTTCGCCCGTTGCCTCTGCCTGTGTCTGGAGGAAGCCGGCGGTGTTGATCAGGACGCCGGCGGCGATCGCCGCCACCAGCACCATCGCGATGAACACGATGAGCGTCCCGATTCCCACCTGACCGCGTTCTTCCCCGTCCAGTATGCGTTCGAACATTGGTTTGTCGTTGGCCCGCGGTCGGCCCGGGGGCGTTACTCGACAGAAACGAGGACGTACGCTTAAAGACTCGGAGCAAATTATACGAAGTGATAAACTACTGCCGTCGTGCGATTTTTGCGTTTATTTTGGGATCCAAAACCCGAACAAATCGGATTCCCGCGCGTTCTGATTATCGGTATTGAATCTTAGACCGGGTTCGGGCTCACGGCCGCGAGCCACCGGGACGTCTCGCCCGTGGCAGGACGACCCGCGACGGGCGGCCAATTCGTCGTCGCCCACGAGCGCGTTGCGCGCGCTGAGACGGTGAACACCCGTGCTCGACGATCGGTCTGTGCGCTGAGCGTGTCGTCCGATACCCGGTATCAGTACCGATACTGTACGGCGGAGACGGCGAGCGCGGCGGTCGCGGCCCGCGGCAGGCGGAAAACGGCCCAAACACGGAGGAAGTGAGAGGGTGCGTCGCGGCGACGACGGGTGAACTGTCGCCGGAGCGGACCGCACCAGTATACTTTTCACGCGCCGGACTCACGATTGATAACGAGAATGGGGAGAGACGACCTGATCACGGTGCTTGGAAACAAGTACAACACGGACATCCTGACCGCGACGGGAGAGGCCAAATCTGCCCAGGACCTGAGCGAAGAGCTCGACGTCCCCATCGCGACGTGTTACCGCCGGATCAACGAGCTCGAAGACGCGGACCTGCTCGAGCTTCACGACCGGCCGCTCTCCGACGAACACCGCCGCGTGAAGGTGTACCGACGAAAGGTCGACGGGGTCGACGTCAACTTCCGAGACGGGCTCACGATCGAGATCGAGGAGCGTTCCGCGGTGAAAAACCGGCTCGACGACGTGTGGCGCAACCTCTCGTCGGAGCGCTGAGCGGAGAGGCGCCGGTCAGAAGGACGGCTCGTCGGACCGGCTCATCATCGAGAACCCGCCCGCGCGCTCGTGGACCGTGATCCCTCCCTGACCGATGTCCATCGGGAAGATGTCCGTGTCGATATCCTGTTTTCGCATCTTGGCGACCCAGACGTAGCGGTTCACGCCCGAGTCCGTCGGCGTCTGGATGAAGTAGATGTTGCCGTCGGTGAGAAAGTTCTCCAATCCCACTTCGGTGTCGGGAAACACCGCCCCTTGCTCGTTGATCAGAAGCGACGTCAGCCCGTTCGCCTTGAGGATGTCCGAGAACTTCAACAGGTACGTCCGTTTCTCCTGTTCGTCCTCGAAAAAGAGCTGGAACATCGACAACGAGTCGAGCACGAGCCGGTCGAACGACTCGCCCTCGATGGTGTCGAGCAGCTTGTCGACCGCCGTCGAGAAGTCTGTCTCGCGGAGCATCTGGCGCTTGTCGAGTATCACGATGTCGCCGGCGTCGACCAGTTCGTCGAATCGGTCGAAGCCGACCGACTCCGCGGCGGCGCGGATGTCGGCTTCGTCCTCCTCGAAGGAGACGTACACGCCGCGCTGGTCGTTGTCCGTGACGCCCGTGTAAAGGTACTGTACCCCGAAGATGCTCTTGCCGGTGCCGGGGTTGCCGGAGACGAGCACGGTCGACCGTTCCGTGATGCCGCCGGAGAGGATCGAGTCGAGCCCCGAGACGCCCGTAGAAACGAGTTCTGACATTCGGCTTGTCGTTTGCGGCGAGAATACATAAAAGACGCTCCGTGGAATCTCGGGCCCTGCGGGCGATAGTCTTATTTCTCGACACAACACCATGTACACCATGGTCAGTGGATGGCACCTCGTCGTCGGCACAGGTGATCGGCGGTGAGCGAAGCGACGGTGCTCGTTGTCGAAGACGAGCCCGACATCGCGGCGTTGTACGCCGGCTTCCTCGAAGAACGGTACGACGTCACCGTCGCCGAGACGGCCGCCGAGGCGATCGACGTCGTCGACGACGCCGTCGACGCCGTCCTGCTCGACCGGCGTCTGCCGGACGGAAGCGGCGACGAAGTGCTCGAACACATCAGAGACGCGGAGGTCGGGTGTCGGGTCGCGATGGTGACGGCCGTCGAGCCCGACTTCGACATTCTCGAGATGGGGTTCGACCTGTATCTGACCAAGCCGGTCAGCCGAACGAACCTCCTCGCCGCGCTCGACACGCTTTTGACGCGCGACGAGTACGACGAGCGGCTTCGAGAAGCCGCCGCGCTGGCGAGCAAGCGCGCCGTTCTCGAAGCGCAGAAGCCGACGACCCAGCTCGACAACAACGAGACGTACGCAGAGCTCGTCGACAGGCTCACACAACTCGACGCCGACATCGACGACATCGGCGAGTCGTTGTCGGCCGACGACTACCGCGCGATGTTCCGCGATATCGGCGAGGTGTGATTCTCGGGATCTGAGCCCGCCCCCGATCGCCGTCGGTTCGGAGGGCGTACCGGAGCTACGAGAGCTGGTCGCCGACCAGCGCGTCCGCCGCCGCGAGAAACGCGTCGCGCTCGGCGGCCGGAATCGTCGCGCCGGCGGCGACGTCGTGGCCGCCGCCGTCGCCGTCGACGGACCGGCTCGCCTCGCGCATCACGGCGGAGAGGTCGAGGCCTCCTCGGACCAGCGCTCCCGTCCCGCGGGCGGACACCTTCAGCTCCGCGGCGTTTTTTTCCGCGAAGGCGACCACGGGTTTCGACCGGTCGACGGCGGGCGAGCCGGCGGCCATACCCGCGACGATGCCGACGATCGTCTCGCGAATCCGCGAGCCGGCGTCGAACCACTGGAGGTGCTCCTCGTGGGTCACGCCCTCGGTTTTGACCCATTGTAACCCCTCCGAGAGGTTTCGGCGGTGGTTCCGGAGGAGGCGTCTGGCCCGCGCGAGCGCCGCGTCGCGGTCACCGAGACACACCGCGAGCCCGACGTCTGCGCGCTCGTACCGCGCCGTCGCGTTGAGCAGCGTGGAAAACTCGCTCACGTCGCGGAGCTCGGTGCCGGACTCCTCCTCGAGCAGGGTGTAACTGGTTCCGACGAGCGCCTCGACCCGGTCGGCCGGCACCCCGGAGGCAACGGCGCGTTGCATCAGCGCGGAGACGAGCCGCTTTCGCTCGCTGCCGTCGAGGTCGACCCAGCGCCGCCACGCGCCGTCGCGTTTCGCCTCGACGTCCAGCTCGTGGAGGAAGCCGACCGCCCCCGCCTCGTCGTTCGAGATGCCCGGTATCTGGACGTCCGAGGCGTACTCCAACAGCTTCGGAAGCGGGCGGGTTTGGCGGCCGTACAGGTCGAGGTCGGTTCGTTCCTCGAGCACGCCCGCGGCGACGCCGTCGGCGACGATCGCCTCGTTCGCGCCGACGAGTCCGCCGTCGCCGTCCTGCATGTCGCCGACCGCGCCGACGACCGCCAGCGCCGCCAGGTCGCGGTTGTCGTCGTCCGGCCCTTCTAGCGCGCGAGCGAGGACGTAGCTCGCGCCCGCGCCCGAGAGCTCGCTCGCGCCGTCGATCCCCTCCAGCAACGGGTTGAGGTGAAACTCGGTGTCGGGGTCGGCTGGCTGGTGATGGTCGGCGATGACGGGAACGAAGTCGCCGCGGGCCTCGTGGTCGGCGATGACGTCGAGCTGGCCGGAGCCGAAGTCGGTGAACAAGACGACGTCGACCTCGCGGGCGGCGATCGCCGCGACCGACTCGGCGTCGAGCTGGTTCTCGAAGACGACCTCGTGGTCGATTCCGGCCCGGGCGAGCGCCGACGACGCGACCGCGGCGCTGGTGAGTCCGTCGGCGTCGATGTGTGAGACGAGGAGGACGCGGTCGGCCGCGCGGAGCCGGTCGGCACAGGCGCGGGCCCGCCTCCCGAGGGCGGGCACGGGGTGATCGGCGGCTGCCATTACCCCTCGGTGGGGCGTCATCGGGCATAAACGCACGGACGAGCGCCGGCGGAGACGCGGAGTCGCCGTGGCCGAATCGGCGTGGAGACGCGGGCGCCGACACCACGGGTCCGGCAGGGCTTGCCGTAACTGACAGTTATAGACGTGCGAAGAGATATGCGCTACATACATGACACGTGGGTTCACCACCCGGAGTCTCCACGCCGGCGCGGCCGCCGATCCGGCGACCGGGGCTCGCGCGACGCCGATCCACCAGACGACGTCGTACGTCTTCGACGACGCCGACGCCGCCGCGGAGTTGTACGCGCTGCGGGCCGACGGCGACGTCTACTCGCGGGTCTCGAACCCGACCGTGCGGCGCCTCGAGGACCGCCTCGCCGACCTCGAGGGCGGGTCCGGGGCGGTCGCGACCGCCTCGGGAATGGGCGCGTTCGACGCGGTCACGACGGTGCTCGCGCGGGCCGGCGACAACGTCGTCGCCAGCGAGGAGATGTACGGCGGCACCGCGACGTACCTCACGAGCGTCGCGAACCGACGCGGGATCGAGACCCGGCTCGTCGGCACCACCGACTACGAGGGGTACGCCGCCGCCATCGACGACGACACCGCGTTCGTCCACGTGGAGACGATGTCGAACCCCTCGCTCGTCACGCCGGATTTCGAGCGGCTCGCGGAGATCGCCCACGCGGAGGCGGTTCCGCTCATCGTCGACAACACGTTTGCGACCCCCGCGCTCTGCCGGCCGGTCGACCACGGCGCCGACGTCGTCTGGGAGTCGACGACGAAGTGGATCACGGGCAACGGAACCACCGTCGGCGGGATTCTCGTCGACGGCGGCACGTTCCCGTGGGACCACCCGGACGCCGACTACGACGAGCTCTCCGGGGAGTCGCCGGCGTTCCCGGTCGATTTCGTGGACCGGTTCGGCGACGCCGCGCTGGCGAACGTCGTCCGTCAACGGGCCGTGCGACCCACGGGAAGCCAGCAGTCGCCGTTCGACGCCTGGCAGACGCTCCAGGGAATCGGGACGCTCCCGCTCCGGATGGACCGCCACTGTGCGAACGCCCGGCGGGTGGCGACGTTCCTCCGCGACGACGACCGCGTCGACTGGGTGACGTATCCCGGCTTCGAGCGCCACCCGACCCACGAGAACGCCTCCCGCTACCTCGACGGCTACGGCGGGATGATCACGTTCGGAACCGCCGGCGGCTACGAGGCCGCGAAGACGCTGTGTGAGTCGGTCGACCTCGCGAGTTTCTTGGCGAACGTCGGCGACGCCAAGACGCTCGTGATCCACCCCGCCTCCACCACGCACGCCCAGCTGGACGAGGAGGCGCGGCTGGCCGCCGGGGTCCGCCCCGACATGCTCCGGCTCTCCGTCGGCATCGAAGACCCCGCCGACGTGATCGCCGACCTCGACGCGGCGTTGGCGGCGGCCGACGCCGAGGCTCCGGACGAGACCGGCGGCACGGACGAACCGGGAGACGCGGCGGGGGTGCGCTGACCGTGGCCGTGACGCCCGCGGACGCCGGGGTGGCGTCGCTCGGCGAGTTCGTCTTCGAGTGTGGCCAATCGATCCCGGAGCTGACGGTTGCCTACGAGACGTACGGCGAGTTCGACGGCGACAACGTGGTTCTCGTCTGTCACGCGCTCACCGGCAGCCAGAACGTCGCCCGGACGCCCGAGCGCGACGCGGACGCGAACCAGGCCGGCCAGGCGCGGGCGTGGTGGGACGACATCGTCGGTCCCGGAAAGGCGATCGACACGACGGAGTACTACGTGGTGTGTGTGAACGTCCCCGGCTCCTGTTACGGCACGTCGGGGCCGGCCAGCGAGCGCCCCGCCGGACTCGACCGCGCCGACGAGCCGGATCACGACCGCTGGGGGACGGCGTTCCCGCCGGTGCAGGTCGAAGACTGGGCGCGCGCACAGCGTCGGCTGCTCGACCACCTGGGCGTGGGGCGGCTCCGGGCCGTCGTCGGCGGGAGCGTCGGCGGCATGAACGTCTTGGAGTGGGCGAAGCGGTACCCCGACGACGTCGACCGGATCGTTCCCGTCGCGGCGGCCGCTCGGCTCGACGCGCAGTGTCTCGGGTTGGACGCGATCGCCCGGCGGGCGATCCGTGCGGACCCCAACTGGCGCGGGGGTGAGTACTACGGCGAGGACCGGCCAAACCCGGACACCGGGCTCGCGATGGCGCGCCAGATCGGCCACGTGATGTACCTCTCGAAGGCGTCGATGGAACGGAAGTTCGGCCGCCGCTCGGCCGGCCGCGACTCGCTGAGCCGCGACGAGGGGGACCTCGGGCTCGACGCCGACGCCGCGGCCGCCTTCTTCCCGTACCGAGAGGTGGAGTCGTACCTCGACTACCAGGCGGAGGGGTTCAGCGAGCGGTTCGACGCCAACAGCTACCTGTACCTCACGCGCGCGATGGACGAGTACGACCTCGCGGCGGGGTACGGCTCCGACGCCGACGCGCTCGCCGCCTTCGAGGGCGAGGCGCTCGTGATGAGTTTCACCGCCGACTGGCATTTCACCGTCGAGCAGGCGGCCTCCGTCGCGGCCGCCTTCCGCGACCGCGACGTCCCCGTCGCTCACCACGTGATCGACTCCGACCACGGCCACGACGCGTTCCTCGTCGAGCCGGAACACGTCGGTCCGCCGCTGCGGGACTTTCTCGCGGACGGGGTGGCGGGCCGCGCGGTCGAAGACGAGGACGGGGGCGGTTCTCCGCGCGAGGACACCGCCGAACCGACGCACGCCCCCGTCCACTCCAGTCTGTTCAAGCGCTGATCGGAACGCCGGGGCCCGCGGGTCGAGAACCGGCCGGTCGACGCGCGTCTCAGGTCCGGTCGCCGACGACCCACTTGTGCGAGTAGTTCTCTCCGCAGGCACAGTGGGCGTACGCGTGAACGACGTCGCCCTCGGCGTAGCGTCCGCCGACCTCGGGGGTTTCTGCTTCGGCGAACGCGAGGACGAATCGGACGGCGTGGTCGGCGTCGGGGCTGGCGGCGGCCGCGGGACACTCGCCGCCGTCGAGCGAGCGGGCGATCCGGCTCTCGGTGCCCATCGCTTCCTTCGCGAACGCCATCGCGCCCATTCCCGTGCCGGCTTCGAACGCCGAGCGGCCGGTCTCGCCGTCGAGGACCAGCCGCACGCCGTCGGTCGTCTCGGTGCCGACGCGCCGGAGCCGAGACTCGTCGTCGAGGAACGCGTCGCTCACGTAGAACACGACGTCGTCGAGCCGGTCGCCGGCCAGAAAGTCGTCGAGGTCGCTCATACGGGCGACACGCGCCTGAGGAGTAAAAGGGACGCGTGTCGCGGGCGGCGCGAGCCCCCATCGGGGCAAGCGTTAAGAAGAACCGCTGAGATCTATCGTGTGATGAGCGCACCCACACCATCCGGCAACCGGCTCGTCGAGTGGGCGGAGCTGGTTGACGAGGACGTCCCCGAGGACGTCCGGGCGGACGAGGCCGACGAGCCGTGACCGGCAGGTGAGGCCGGCCGCGGCTTCACTTCCACCCCGCTTCGCGAAGCCTTTAGGCCGACGACGGCGAATGCCCGTCGATGGCGACCGAGGCCACAGGTATCGACCACCCGTTGCTCGTCGACGACTTCCTCCAGTCCCGCCGTTACCAGCTGCGGCTCGCGGACGCCGCGGTCGACGACCACACGCTGGTGTGTCTCCCGACCGGTCTCGGCAAGACGACGGTGAGCCTGCTCGTCACCGTGCGGCGGCTCCACGAGACCGGCGGAACGGCGGTGTTTCTGGCGCCCACGAAGCCGCTCGTCCAGCAGCACGCCGAGTTCTACCGGGAGGCGACGACGATTCCGGACGACGAGATCGTGGTGTTCACCGGCGACGTGAAGCCGAGCGACCGCGCGGCGTTGTTCGCGGACGCGCGGGTCGTGATCGCGACGCCACAGGTGATCGAAAACGACCTCGTCGGCAACCGGATCGACGTCCGGGACGTCACCCACCTCACCTTCGACGAGTGTCACCGCGCGACCGGCGACTACGCGTACGTGTACATCGCCGAGCGCTACCACGCCGACGCCGCCGCGCCGCTGGTGACGGGGATGTCGGCGTCCCCCGGCGGCGATACCGAGGAGATCGAGACGGTGTGTGAGAACCTCGGACTCCGCAACGTCGAGGTGATGACCGAGTCGGACGCCGACGTCGACGAGTACACCCACGACACCGACGTTCGCTGGGAGCAGGTCACCCTCCCCGACGAGGTGATCGCGATCCGCGACGCCCTCAACGAGGTGATCACCGACCGCCTGGAGACGCTGAAATCGCTCGGCGTGACGAACACGACGAGCCCCGACCTGTCACAGCGCGACCTCAACGAGATGCGCGGAAAGCTGAAACGGATGATGGACAACGACCAGTCGGACGGGTACAAGGGGATGTCCACCCACGCCGAGGTGATGAAACTGCGCCGGGCGGTCGAGCTCGTCGAGACCCAGTCCGTCGAGTCCGTGCGGCGCTACTTCGAGCGCCAGCGGGAGGCCGCCCGCTCGTCCGGCGCGTCGAAGGCGAGCCAGCGGATGATCGCGGACCCCGCGGTGAGAGAGGCGATGCGGAAGGCCGAGGCGTTCGACGGGCTCCACCCGAAGTTCTCGCAGGCGCGGATCCTGCTCGCGGAGACGCTGGGCATAAACGGCGGCGAGCGCGCCATCCTGTTCACCGAGTCGAGAGACACCGCGGAAGCGCTCGTCGAGTTTCTGTCGGCGAGTTTCGACGTCAGGAAGTTCGTCGGCCAGGGCGACAAGGAGGGGTCAGACGGGATGAGCCAGACCCAACAACAGGAGACGCTCCAGGAGTTCAAAGCCGGCGAGTTCGAGGTGCTCGTCTCCACCAGCGTCGCCGAGGAGGGGCTCGACGTTCCCGAGGTCGACCTCGTCTGTTTTTACGAGCCCGTCCCCACCGCGATCCGCTCGATACAGCGCAAGGGCCGGACCGGCCGGCAGGCCGAGGGACAGGTGGTGGTGTTGATGGCCGAGGACACCCGCGACGAGGCGTTCTTCTGGATCTCCAGGCGGCGCGAAAAGGAGATGCAACGCGAGCTGTCGGCGCTCAAGGAGGCCACCGACGACATCGAGGCGTCGGTGGCCGGCGAGGGCCAATCGGACCTCGCCGCGTTCGCCGGCGACGGGGCGGCGGGCGACGAGGGGGCGACGAGCGACGCGGCAGGCGACGGTGATGGGCCGACGAACGGCGACACGACAGCGGACGGCGACGGGGGGACGG
>CAZKXC010000074.1:0-1653 GCA_964556645.1 uncultured Halobellus sp. | reverse complement strand
GAACGACGCCGGCGGGTCGGGCGTCACCGGCCTGACCGACTTCGCCGCGGAGGCGAGCGGAGCCGACGAGAACGCGGAGCCGGACGGCACCGACGGCGTCGTCGCGACCGCCGGCGTCGACGACGGCGTCGAGGTGGTGGTCGACCAGCGCGAGCTCGACTCCTCGATCGCCAAGACGCTCTCGACGCGGGACGGAGTTCTCACCCGCCTCGAGACGCTCGCCGTCGGCGACTACGTGCTCTCCGACCGGGTGGCCGTCGAGCGAAAATCGGCGGCGGACTTCGTCGACTCCATGCTCGACGCCGACCGCTCGATGTTCGAGCAGGTCGGCGAGCTCTCGCGGGCGTACGCGCGTCCCGTGCTGGTCGTAGAAGGGACCGACCTGTACGGCCAGCGCGACATCGACCCCAACGCGATTCGGGGCGCGCTCGCGTCGCTGGCGGTCGATTTCGGCATCAGCGTCCTGCGGACCGACGGCGAGACCGACACCACCGAGCTGCTGGCGACGATCGCCCGCCGCGAACAGGAGACCCGCGACCGCGAGGTGAGCGTCCACGGCGAGAAGACGACGAAGACCCGGGCGGAACAACAGGAGTACGTCGTCTCCGCCATCGCCGACATCGGCCCGGTCACCGCCCGCGCGCTGCTCGAACACTTCGGAACCGTCGAGGCGGTGATGACTGCGCCCGAAGACGACCTCCGCGAGGTCGACGGCGTGGGGCCGGTGACCGCAGAACGGATCCGCGAGGTCGTCGGCGGCGAGTACGCGTAGCGGCTACAGGTCGTACGTTTCTCCGTCGACCGCCAGCGGCTCCGCGAACGCCTCCTCCGGCGGGTAAAAGTGTGCGAGGTGAACCAGCCGCGTCCGGTCGGCGTCGAGCTCGTCGGCGAGCGCGAGCGCTCCCTCGCGGGTCATGTGTTTCGAGCCGAACGTGTGAGGGACGCCGTCCGGCCCCTCGTGTCGCCCGCCGATCGGGTGGTGTTCACACGACGACGCGGGGACGATGGCGTCTGCCAGAAGCAGGTCGGGGTCGGCGAGCGCCTCGCGCGAGCGGTCCGGAATGTCGTAGCTCGTGTCGCCCGTGAGCGAGAGCTTCGCGCCGGTTTCGGGGTCGACGATGGTGACGCCGAAACACAGAAGCGGCGGGTGGTCGACGGGGACGAACCGCACCGAGAGCCCGCACGTCTCGAACGGTTCGAACGGGTCGCGGGCGCAGACGCCGATCCGGTCTTCGAGGTAGTCGTACTTCGCGCGGATGGTGTCGGCGACGCTCTCGTCGGTCGCGGGGTCCGTCTCGCTCGGCGCGTGAACGGGGAGCCCGTCGACCAGCCGATACACGTTGCCGAGGCCGTCGAGGTGGTCGAAGTGGATGTGCGTCACGATGCCGGCGTCGGGCAGCGTCACGTCGTTGTCGAGAAACTGGCTGCGGAAGTCGGGGCTGAAATCCACCAACAACGACTCGCCGGTGCGTTCGTTGGCGACGTGCACCGAGAACCGCGACCGCGAGACGCCTCGGTCGCGCGCTTCCCGACAGGTGTCACAGGTACAGCCGGCGGTGGGCGTCCCCGTCGTGTCGCCGGTTCCCAGCAGGGTGACCCGCATCTCGTCGATCGGTCCTCGCCGCACGGCCTTAGCGTCGGTGGTCGGTCGGC
>CAZKXC010000073.1:2630-11618 GCA_964556645.1 uncultured Halobellus sp. | reverse complement strand
CGCTCGCGCCGCTTGCGCTCGGTGATGTCCTGTTGGATGCCGATGTAGTTTCTCGTGATCCCGGTCTCGTCCGTAACCGGCGTGACCGAGAGCCGCGACCAGTACGGGGTGCCGTCCTTTCGTCGGTTCCGCAGCTCGAGCGATACCGGCTTCTCCTCGTCGATCGCGTTGCGAAGCCGTGTTCGTTGTTCAGCGCCTGTGTCCTCGTCCTGGAGGAACCGCGGATTGCGCCCGAGCGCCTCCTCGCGGTCGTAGCCGGTGATCCGCTCGAACCCGTCGTTCACGTAGACGAGCGGGTTGGTCTCTCGCGTCGGGTCGGTGATCTGGATGCCGACATTCGCCTCGTCCATCGCCCGTTCTTTGAGTTCGAGTTCGCGTTCTCGGGCCCTGCGCTCGGTCTCGTCGCGAACGGTACACACGAGGCGCCCGCCGTCGACGATCGTCAGGGAGAGTTCGGCCGGGAACGTCGACCCGTCCGGGCGGCTGCCGGTCACCCGCCCGCGCCAGTAGCCGTCCGTCTCCAGCGCCGGGAAGGCCTCCGCCTCCAGCCGTTCTATCTCCGCGTCGTCGTAGAGCCGGCGCCAGCTCTCCCCGAGCAGTTGGCCTTTCTCCTCGAACCCGTACATCTCGACGTGCGTCTCGTCGACGTAGGTGTACTTGCCGTCGTTGAGGATCGCGACGCCGTCGGCCGCCTCGTCGACCGCCCGCTGGAACGACGCGAGCTCGCGTTCGCGGCGTTGGCGCTCGGTCTCGTCGCGGACCGCACAGACGAGCCGGCCGTCTTCGATGACGGTCAACGAGATCTCCGACGGGAACGTCGACCCGTCCTGACGGCGGCCGGTCACCCGCCCGCGCCAGTAGCCGTCAGCCTCCAGCGCCGGGAAGGCCTCCGTCTTCAGCCGTTCTATCTCCGCGTCGTCGTAGAGCACCTGCCAGCTCTCCCCGAGCAGTTGGCCTTTCTCCTCGAAGCCGTACACCGCGGTGTGTGTCCGGTCGACGTACACGAACTCGCCGTCGTCGAGGATCGCGACGCCGTCGGCCGCCTCGTCGATCGCCTCCTGGAACGATTCGAGCTGTCTGCGCCGGCGGTCCCGGTCGGTGACGTCGCGGACGACGCCGGCGGTGCCGCGGAACTCGTCGTCGCCGATCAGCGCGAGCTTGTTCTCGACGATCCGTCGGCGACCGTCGGCCGTCTCGAGGTCGAACTCCACGGTCGTCGAGCGCTTGTCGGTCGCGATCAGGTCCTCGATCTGTTCGCGGATCCGACCGACGTCGGAGTCGGCCATCCCGATCGACGGGTGTTCCCCGATGATCTCGGGTCCGTATCCGAACTCCGCTTGCGCGGCCGCGTTGACGAACGTGAACCGGCCGTCGGTGTCGAGCGCGTACACCGGGTCGTCGACGGCTTCGAGGATCGTCTCGTAGCGTTCGAGCTCCTCGACCCGGCGGCGACGCTCGATCTCGGTGCCGATCCACTGGGCCACGAGCGTGATGAACGCCCGCTCCTCCGGGCGAAAGGCCTCCTCGCGCGGGGTCGCCATCGAGAAGTTCACCGTTCCGTGCGTGTCGCCGTCGACGACGACGGGCGCCGCGATGTACGAACGGACGGCTTCCGCCGCCGGGTGGTCGCGGTGGGCGCTGTCCGCGACATCGGAAAACGCCAGAATCTCGGTCGTCGATCCGGCGAGCGTCGCCGCACACATCGTGTCCGCGATGTCGTACACCGCGCCCGTCTCGTGGGTTTCGGTCGCGTCGACCACAGCCTCGATCTCGTAGTCGTCCCCCTCGACGCGGGAGAGGATCGCCGTGTCGAGACCGAGGTAGTCGCGTCCGAGCGACAACACCCGCTCGACGGTCTCGTCGAACCCGCCGGGGTCGACCGTGAGTTCGTTCAGCCGGCGCAGCGCGGTCGCGTCGGTCTCGGCTCTGTCGCCGCCGCGCGCGGACCGGTCGCCGGACGTCGTCGACAGACCGCGTGCGGTCGTGTGAACGTACGTCGACCCGTTCGCCTCGACCGGGCGGCTCGCGAACTCGACGGAGCGCTCCTCGCCGTCGGCCCGACAGACCGTCGCCCGACACGGCTCCGACGCTCCGGTCGCGGCGCGGTCGAGGTGTTCACACACCGCCTCGGTCGCGCCCGCCCGACACAACACGGACAGGTCGCCGCCGAGCAGTTCCTCGCGCTCGCGGCCGGTCAACTCGAGGGCGGCCCGGTTGACGGCGACGAGCGTTCCGTCGGGCGCGCTGACGAACGCCGCCTCGTCCGACTGGTCGAACGACGCGCCGACGAGGTTGTCGACGGCCGGCGACCGGCGGCGATCGATGCGAGCCAGCGCCGTCTCGAGCGTCGCCGCGAGCCCTTCGGCGACGGTCACCGCCGCGTCGTCGAACCCGTCGCGGTCGGTCGTCCCGACGGCGAGCAGGTGGGCGCGACCGACCGGAATGAGCAACTCGGCACGAAACGGGTCGCGCGGGTCGGCGGCGAGCGTCGCCTGCGGGGTGGTGGCGGCGTTGCTCGGTCGGTCGCCGAGCGCGTTCACGGCGGACGCCGGTGGCCAAGCGGGGTCGTCGGCGACGAGGGTCGACCAGGCGGCAGACGCGTCGACGGTGCTGGTCGTGCCGTCGGTCGGGTCGTGCTCGTGGACGCTCACGATCGGATGGTCGAGGGCCGCCTCCGCCAGTTCGATCGCGTGAGCGACGGCGGCGTCGACCGTCTGCGCGCGGGTGAGTTCCGCCGAGAGCCGGAACAGTGGGCACGGAGAATCGTGCGGTGAAGACGCGCGTGACATACGTTACGTGTCTCGTGACAGGGCTTCAACCGTTCGGTCTCGCGTGTATCTGACGGGCAGTCGGGCGCCGCGACGGCCGGCGACGGCCGAGTCGTTTCGGACCTGTGACACCGACTGCGGTCGTAACCCGGGTCGGTCACCGCCGGACGAACGCGCGGCGGCCGCCTCGCGGCGAGTGCCGGTCCGATCGACCGCCGGTGAGGCCTCGAAGCGGATGTTGACGGCGTCGGTCGTTCGGCGATACGACCGGGTGTCGCCCGATTCCGTCCCATCCGTGGGGTGTGCTTCGAGCAGTCCGACGGCGACCAGGTTGCTGACGTGACGGTAACACGTCGACACTGGAATTCCCACCGACTCGCTGAGATGCGCCACGGGCGTCGGGTCTCCGGCGACCCGGAGTATCTCCACGCTGTGTTCTTCTCCAAGGATGCTCATCAGATTCATTATACAACGCTTACGTGATGTGGCATGCCACTGAGTGACGAATACGCCCTCCCTATACAAAATGGAGACTGTATGTTGATGCCGATACATATCGGTGTTCGGCCGGCGGGCGCCACGAGGGTCGGTCTGACCCGCCAGGCCCAAACACTTAATTCACGAGGTTGACACGTGGTAGCCGGCATGGCCGATCCAGACGCGCTCAAACGCGACGCCCGGAGGTGGATCGACGACCACGAGGCGGCCCTCGTCGAGTTCGAACAGGAGATCTGGGACTACCACGAGACCGCCTGGCGGGAGTACCAGTCGGCGGCGGCGTACGTGGACCTGCTCGAAGAGCACGGGTTCGACGTCGAAGAGGGGTCGGGCGGGATGCCGACGGCGTTCGCCGCCGAGTGGGGCGACGGCGACCCCGTTCTGGCGACGTTCGCCGAGTACGACGCGGTGCCCGGCAACTCCCAGCAACGCGTCCCGTACGAGGCCCCTCGCGAGGGGCTCAATCCGTACGCCGCCGGCCACACCGACCCGCACTCGGTGCTCGGTGTCGGCGCGCTCGGCGGCGTGCTCGCGACGAAGGCCGCGATGGACGCCCACGACGTCGACGGAACGCTCAGGCTGTACGGCGAACCCGCAGAGAAGGTCGTCGGGTCGAAACCCGTCCACGCCGCGAAGGGCTACTACGACGACCACGACGCGAGCGTCTCGTATCACCCCTGGCCGACCAACAGCGTCGCGTGGGAGCTGTCGTGGTGGGGGTACTGGAGCGTCGTGTTCACCTTCGAGGCCGACGACCCCCACGAGTGGGCGCCCCGAGACCTGGTTCCGAGCGACGGGGCTCACGCGCAGGCGCGCAGTCCCGGCGCGCTCGACGCCGCCTGTCTGATGTACACGAACACGAAGTACACGAAGGAGGCGATGTTCCCCTCCACGGGCTACTGGAGCATGAGCGAGTACATGATGAGCGGCGGCCAGAAGACCTCCGACAACCTCACGCCCCGAATCGCACAGATCCAGTACGGCTGGCGCTCGCCCAGCCTCGACGTTCAACAACGGATCCTGGAGGTGCTTCGGAACAACGCCCGTCACGCCGCCCGAACCGCCGATTGTACGGTCTCAGAACGGGTCGTCACGAAAAACCGCGTCGGACTGCCGAACACGGAGATGGCCGAACTCGCCTACGAGAACCTCAAGGCGGTCGGGCCGCCCGAACACGGACCGGCCGCACGCGAGTTCGGCCGCGAGATACAATCGAACCTGGGAATCGAGCCGATGGAGAACCCGTTCAACGAGGGCGTCGAGACGCTCGTCGACCCCGAGGAATACGAACAACGGGTGCGACGCGACCTGCCGGACTGGCAGCGGCACTTCATGTCCGACGACTACGTCGAGTACACGTGGCACGCGCCCACGGCCCGCCTCTACGTCGGCCGCCCGCGACTGCGTCCGCCGTCGCCGGACTACTCGTATCCGGAGTGGGCGTACAACGCGCTCGGAGGCGTCGCCGACGTGACGAAGCCGGGGATGCTCACCGCGTCGAAGACGATCGCGGGCACGTTCGTCGACCTGCTCACCGACCCGGACCGACTCGCGGCCGCACACGCCGAGTTCGAAGAACGAACCGGCGGCGGCGTCGGCGGCGACGACTGGCTGGCGCCGCTGCTCGACGCGGAGTTCGTCCCGCCGACCGACCTCCCGTGGCCCGAGTACGTCGAGACGCCTCGCGGCCGGGAGTGGTCGCTCCCGACCCCACACGAGGAGGTCGGGTTCGGCGAAGAACTCACCGACTGAGCCGGGACGACCCCGCCCGCTCACGCCCGTTCCGTGCCGTCAGCCGCGCGAGAGAGGTGTCAGGCTGACGAACGGTATCGGTGGCTTTTAGTTTCGCCTGTGACGCTACCCCTTTTCATGGGTTCCGAGCGTCGCCGAGACGTGTGTTCGTACATCGACGAACACCGCGATCGAATGCTCTCGTTTCTCGCGGACCTGATCGAGGCCGAGTCGGTGTCGGGCCACGAGTTGGAGGCACAACGGGTCGTCGTCGAGAAGCTGGAATCGATGGGGCTCGCCGTCGACACCTGGGAGCCGGACGCCGACGAGTTACGCGACCATCCCGGCTACTTCGACACGAGCACCTACGAGGAGCACGGCTACGAGGACCGGCCGAACGTCGCCGCGACGGTCGAGGGTGCCGGAGACGGCCGGTCGATCGCGCTCGCGGGCCACATCGACGTCGTCTCCGTCTCCGAGGAGATGTGGACGCGCGACCCGTGGACGGCCGAAAGAGCGGACGGCAGGGTGTACGGCCGCGGGGCGTGCGACATGAAAGGCGGCATCGCGGCGAACGTCCTCGCGCTGGAGGCGCTGGACGCCCTCGAAATCGACCTGGCCGGAGACGTCATCGTCGAGTCCACCATCGACGAGGAGGCCGGCGGGACCGGCGGCGCCCTGTCGGCGCTCGAGCGGGGCTACCGGCCCGACGCCGCGATCATCACGGAGCCGTACGGCGTTCCGAACGTCGGGGTGGCGAGCGCGGGCGCGATGTACTTCGAGATCACGGTGCCGGGCAGAGCCGCCCACGCCGCCCACGGCTTCGCGGGGGTCAACGCGATCACCAAGGCCGTCGACATCGTTCGGGCGCTCGACGAACTGGATCGGCGACGGAAGGCCGAGATCTCGTTCGAGCCGGCCGTGAACCAGTACGCCGACGCGGCGGGCGCGGTCACCAACCTCAACGTCGGCAGCTTCGACGCCGGCGACTGGCCGTCGACCGTTCCGGACGAGGCGGTGATCGAGTGTCGGATCGGCTGGCCGCCCGGCGAGACCAGAACCGAGGTGCGCGACCAGGTGCGCGAGGCGGTCGAGTCGGCCGTCGAGGCCGACGAGTGGCTCACGGAGAACCCGCCGACGCTCGAGTGGTTCGGCTGGAACGCGAACCCGCACCACCTGGACACGGACCACGAGTTCGCCCAACTCACCAAGCGGAACGCCACCGCCGTCTGCGGGGCCGACGGCGAGTGGACCGGTGGACTCGCGGGTCTCGACGAGCGGTTCTACGTCAACTACTACGACATCCCGTGTCCGAGCGTCGGGCCGACGGGCGGACGCATCCACGGCGCCGACGAGTACGTGGACGTCGACTCGCTCGTCGAGGTCGCACAGATCGTCGCGCTCACCGCCGTCGACTGGTGTGAGACGGTCTGAGGGCGCGTCGCGATCGCTCGCGCGAGCCCCGGCGCCGCTGGTGTGATCGTCGTGCGATCGACCCGAGTTCATATATTCGTGGCCGACCGATTACGAGGCGGTATGACCGACAACGCGGCGTGCCCGACGTGCGGGGACGAAACGAAGAGCCGGCTCGCGATCATCGAGCCCTCGGAGCTGAAAGAAGAACGCGACTACTGTCTCACCTGCGATCAGTTCGTCGACGAGGACGCGAGAAGCCCGTCGTGAGGCTCCACAGGGCGGGCACAGAGCGTCCGATCGGCGGGTCCGGCGCTCACACGCGCTGCGACGCCGGGGCGGTGTCACAGTGCGTAGCTTTTTTTCTCCGCTCCGAGCACCGTCGGTATGGGACGTGACCTGACGCGGGTGACCGCCGCCGGACTGGCGCGACGAATACGAGACGGCGATCGCTCGCCCGTGGCGGTCGCCGAGGCGCACCTCGAACGCATACACAGCCGCAACGACAGAACGAACGCCTTCGTGACGATCACGGACGAGCTCGCCAGAGAGACCGCCGCCGACGCGGAACGAGCGGTCGAGGCGGGCGCGCCGCTCGGACCGCTTCACGGCGTGCCGGTGGCGATCAAAGACCTCGACGACGTGGCCGGCGTCCGGACGACGTCCGGGTCGGCGTTGTTCGACGACCGGATCGCGGACTCGGACTCGCCGTTCGTCGAGCGGCTCAAGCGGGCGGGCGCGGTGATCGTCGGCAAGACCAACACGCCGGAGTTCGGACTCGGAACGACCACGGACAACCGGGTCGCCGGACCGACCGGCACGCCGTTCGATCCGGACCGCGTCTCGGGCGGGTCGTCCGGCGGCGCCGCCGCGGCGCTCGGCGAGTCGCTGGTTCCGCTCGCGCCGGGCTCCGACGCCGGCGGCTCGATACGCGTTCCGGCCAGCCTCTGTGGGGTGTACGGCCTGAAGCCGACGTACGGACTGATCCCGAACGTGGGGCGGCCGAACGCGTTCGCGAGCCACACCCCGATGTCACACAAGGGGCCGATGGCCCGGACGGTCGAGGACGCGGCGTTGTCGCTCGACGTGATGGCGGGACCCCACCCGCGAGACCCGTTCTCGATCCCGGCGCAGGCGAGCTACCGCGAGGCCGTCGACCGACCGGTCGACGAGTTGTCGATCGCTTACAGCCCCGACATGGGGACGTACCCCGTCGAGCCGGCCGTTCGAGAGGTGTTAGACGACGCCGTTAGCGCCTTCGAGCGGGCGGACGCGACGGTCGACGAGGTCGACCCGGACCTGGGCCACACGCAGACGGAGATCCTGGACGCGTACTACACGATGGCGACCGTGCGCTGGCAGTCGTTGTTCGACACCCTCGAAGAACAGGGGTTCGACCCGCGGGGCGACGACCGCGACCGGCTTCGGCCCTACCTGGTCGACCTGATTCTCGAGGCGGAGGAGCCGACCACCCGAGAGTACAAGCGGGCGGACAGGGTTCGGACCCGGGTGTTCGACGGGTTACAGGACCTGTTTGCGGAGTACGATATTCTCGCGACCGCGACGGTCGGCGTGACGGCGTTCGAACACGGCGACGAGCCCGAGTCGATCGACGGAACCGACATCGAGCCGCTTCGCGGCTGGGTGCTCACCCAGCCGTACAACTTCACGGGCCACCCGGCGGCGTCGATACCGGCGGGGTTCGTCGACGACCTGCCGGTCGGACTCCAACTCGCCGGGCAGCGACACGCCGACGACGTCGTCATCGCCGCCAGCGCCGCCTTCGAACGCCGGCGGCCCTGGCACGACGCGTACCCGAACTGAGCGGGCCTCGCCCCGAGGAAACGAGGTCGCGCCTCTCCGGGTCCTCCTCCGGCGAAACGGTTTCGTGTCTCTCGCCCGTACAGACTTCTACGCGACGCTCTCACCGCGGCACCGGTCGTCCGCGGAGAGCACTCACAAACCAGATCCGTCCGACAATGTCTCGATCACCCGACACACACGCGATCGTAGTCGCCCTCCTCGTCGTCGCGTCGCTACCGGCGGCACCGGCGTTGGTCGCCGGGAATGCCGCCGCGACGAACGACGGAGGACAGACGCAGACGTCGCCGGCGGCGAGTCAGATCCAGTACGCGCCGGCGAGCGTCTCGGTGACGGCCGTCTCCGCCGGAGGAAACGACACCAGAACCGAACAGGTGAGGCCGAACGCGACGGTCCCCGCCGGAAACGCGACCGTCGTCAGCGGCACCACGAATCTCCAACCGGACGACAACGCGATCGCCGTCGACCTGCTGACCCCCGAGGGCGACATCGTCGTCTTCGACACCGTCGACCAGTGGGGGATGGACGGCGAGTGGACGGCGACGCTGAACACGACGGGCGTCGAGGCGGGCAGGTACGTCGTCGAGGTCACCGCGGCCGACACGGTCGACAGGGTGAGAATCGAACTGACCGAGCCGTCCGCGTCGGCGAACGCGACCGAGGCGAACGAGACGACCGCGAACACCAGCGCCGTCGACGGAGCCGATACCGCGGGGTCTGACGCCGACGCGACTGACTCCGCCGACGCGACCGACTC
>CAZKXC010000073.1:0-2530 GCA_964556645.1 uncultured Halobellus sp. | reverse complement strand
CGACCGACGCGCAGTCGAGCGATGCCGCCGTCGCGACGACCCAGGAAGACGTCCCCGGATTCGGCGTGCTCGTCGGCGTGCTCGTCGTGTTCGCGGTCGCGCTGGCGGCGTCGCGACGGCAGGCACGGGGCTGACGGGCGTCGCAGTCGGTCTGACGCGTCCGTAATCGACGCGCTCGGAGTTGACGCCGCGTCGGTCGATCCTTCGGTGATCGACGCCGCGAACTCAGGCCCGCTCGCCGGCGAGTCCGGCGACCGCCACGTACAGTCCGAACGTCGCGATCACCGTGCCGGCCAGTTGGGTGCCGGCGGTCGCGAGGAATCCCACTCCGGTGTACAAAAGCGGCGCCAGCATGAACCAGATGCCGAACACGGTGGTGAGAACCGCGGGCGGCAGGCTCGGAGCGCCCTGCGCCCGGAGCAGTTGGACGTTCCGAGCCGCGAACACGAGTCCGAGGAGCCCGCTCGTGGTGATGCTGCCGACGAACGCCTGTGACGCTCCCGTGACGATCGGAACGAGCGCCGCGCCCGCAGACGCGAGCACGCATCCGACGGCCGAAATCAACAGAAACCGCGACGGAGATCGGTCTGGCATGGTTTCGGATCGCGAGCGGTCAGTTTAGACCTTGTGACTCGTGGCGCGCGTCGCTGGGGAGCGGGCTCCGGCCGTGTCGACCGAGCTCAGTCGTCCGCGGGGCGGATGTCGGTGACGAGCTGTTTGCCGACCGAGCGGGTGTTTCCGTCTTCGAGTTCGAAAAAGTACATGCTCCCGAGGTCCTCGTAGTCGGCGACGGTCAGGGTCGTCTCTCCGCCGGCGATCGCGTGCGGTTCGGTCAGGTCAACGGTGAAGCGTGAAGACACGTGTTCGCTTGGAACTCGATCGGTTTAGCTTTCTCCACTCGCACAGAGGCGGCGACGGCGAGGGGCCTACTGGTGTTCCGTCGGCGTCGAACACCGCATACAGAGCACGTCCGTGCCGGCCCAGTTGACGTCGGTGGAGCCGCAGTTCGGACACCGGTGGGTCTCGTTGCCGTACTCCGTCGTCCCGCGCGGAGCCGCGAGGTGACCGTCCGCGACGGCCTGCTCGATCAAGCCCCCGAACCGTTGTCGCTTGACCCGCGTTCGGTGTGCGAGAAAGTCGCCCGGACGCGACGGGTCGGAGCCGTGAAGATCCTCCCACGTGATCGCGATCTCGCCGTTGGCCTGTCCGCGGGCGACCTGTTTGATCGCCGCGGCGGCGGCCTCGAACAACGGCGTCGTCGCGAGCGCCTGCGGTGAGTCGACGTCGTCGGCCGCGCTCGCGTAGCGTTCTGCGGCCGCGTCGTACGCCGCCTCCGCGCCGTCGAGCCCGCCGGCGGTTCGGAAGTCGGCGACGAACTCCGCGAGACAGGCGTCCTGTCCGGGAGCCGTGAGGGCGTTCTCGAAGTCGCGGCTCGCGGCGATTCCCTCTACGGCGCGTTGTGTGGCCCGCCCCGTCGCGCCCGCGACGCGATACGCGACGGCCGCCACGAGCAGCTGGTGGAGCCCCTGGCCGATCCAGCCCTTCTCGTCGGGTTCGAAGGGGTCGAGGTCGGGTCGCGGGTCCGCGAGCACGCGGCGCCCGCCCCGCGTGTACCGGTCGCCAGCCGTTTCGTACGCGCGTGCTGCGAGCGCGTCGACCGCCGCGTCGTAGTGACCGCCGTCAGCCGTGTTCATACCCGTCCGACGGGGCCGAGAGGATTAGCGGTGACGATGTCGGCGGCCGTCGGGTCCGCGACGTCATCCGAGAACGACGTGATCCGGGGTGCACGACGGACAGAGACGAGAGACCTCGCCCGGGTGTTCGACGAACGTCGTCTCACACCGAAGACACGTCCGTTCTCGTCGCCGGCTCACGACGGTCTCGTCGGACGGCTCGACCGGCGCGCCGACGGTCCTCGCCCGACACCGCGAACACAGACGCGACACCGTCCCCGCGGGCTCGGTGAACTGCGCGTGACACCGAACGCACCGGCGAGTTCGCTCGGCCGTGACGGGGTTCATAGAAACGGTGGGCGCAGCTCACCCGTCGTGGCCGGCGGACGGCGATTCGGGCTCTGACGGTACAGGACGGCGGTCCGCGGCCGCGTCCGCCCGGTACAGCCGAAGCAGCTCCTCGAGGACGACCGCGTGCCGGTCGCTCGGCACGTACTGGTGGTCGATAAAGTCCTCCGCGTCGTCGAACTTGCCGCGGAGCGCGAGCTTGCGGACGAACGAGACGGACTCGAAAAACGGCGGGTGGTCCGCGTCTCGGTCGGCGCCGAGTTCTCGTTCCGCCTCCGGCATCACCTCGGATTTGATCGCCTCGTAATCGATCGTCTCGGGCTCGTACTCCTCGAGCAGTTCGGCGAGCACGTAGTCGGAGGAGAACCGGTAGAACTCCGATTTGCTCTCGAACTGGCCGTCTTCGACGAGCGACTCGATCTCCGCGACGACGGACTCGGGAAATCGGACCGTGCTCTTCACCATGGCGGCACGATTCCGTCGCGACCGTCTTATACCTTCGTCAGACG